>JAKBBE010000076.1 GCA_021826035.1 Pseudomonadota bacterium
CCCGGGGGGCGCTCGTGCCTGCACGCATTGCTTGCGGCGGCCACCGCCCGCATGCGCTGCGCGCTCGGCGTTCTGTATCTGCCGGAAAACCACTTCTCCCTGCTGCAGCCGGGCGCGGTCGTCCCCGATGAAGAGTGTGCCGATCTGTGGCAGCGCTCCCGTGTGCAGATGAGCGCCTGGGTCCGACAGAAGCGCCGTCCCCTGGTGCTGAACGGCCGCGGCGGCAGCGGCGCGCCGCGCTGCAAGATTCTGCTCGCGCCGATCGTCGCGGACGCCGGACCCGTGCTCGGCGCGCTGGCATTCTTCCGTCCGTCCGAGGCGTCCGACTTTCGCCAGCGCCATCTGCTGCTCGCCGGACACCTGGGCCGTCTGGCCGCAGGCATCGTCGATGCGCAGTTCGACGGCATCACCGGGTTGTACACGCGCGAGGGACTGGAGCAGGTGTACTCGCGCGTGCTCGGCGCGGGCCACGACGGCTGCCACAGTGTGCTGTACCTCGACGTCGATCAGATGCACGTGGTGAACGAGCTGTACGGCTTCGAAATCGGCAACGAACTGCTGGTGCGGGTCGCCGATCTGCTCGCCCCGCCGCAGTTACCGGACAACGCGCTCGCCGCGCGCATCGCCGCGGACCGCTTCGCGGTGCTGCTGCCCGATACGGACACCCCCGTGGCGATGGTGCTGGCGCAGCAGCTGCAGGAGCGGATCAGCCGCCTCGCCATCGGACCGGTGGACAATCCCATCGATGTGTCCGTCAGCGGCGGCGTGGCGGCGCTGTTGATGCTGCCGCAAGGCCTCGCGCGTGCGCTCGCGGCGGCGGAGCTGGCCTGCAAGACTGCGAAGAAGCGGGGCCGCAACCGCATCAAGGTCGATACGTGCGATGACGGGACCATGCTGCGCCGGCACGTCGATGCCGTGATGGTCGGACAGCTGCGCGCGGCATTGAAGGCCGACCAGCTGGTGCTCTACGCGCAGCGCATCGAGCCGCTGCGCAACCCGGCGCTGCCGGGCGGGTACGAGGTCCTGCTCCGCCTCAATGATCCGACCGAGGGAATCGTGCTGCCGGGGACTCTGGTCGCCGTCGCAGAGCGCTACCAGATGCTGCCGGCAATCGATCGCTGGGTAGTCCGCAAGACGCTGCAGACACTCGCGACGCACCGTGCGGTGCTCGAGGCGAGCGGTATGGGCATCTCGATCAATCTCTCCGGGCAGTCGATCGGCGATGAGGCCTTCGTGCGTCAGCTCGGGGAGGAGCTGCGCGCGGCACAGTTGCCGGCCGGCATCATCACCTTTGAGATCACCGAGCAGGCCGCGGTGAGCAGCCTGGCGCGCGCCGAGGAGATGATTCGCAGGCTCGCGCAATCGAATTGCCGATTCGCGCTCGATGATTTCGGCACCGGGGCGAACTCACTGACCTACCTCAACGCGCTGCCCATCGGCCGGGTCAAGATCGACGGCTCGTTCGTGCGCGACATCCTGACCAACCCGCGATCCGAGGCGACGGTGCGTGGCATCGTCGAACTCGCCCGCGGCTTCTCCATCGACACGGTGGCGGAGTTCGTCGAAAGTCGGGCAATCGGCGCACGGGTCGGGGAATTGGGCGTCGATTACGCGCAGGGCTACGCCTTTGGTCGGCCCGAGCCGCTCGAAGAGGTGCTCGAGGGATTGCAGCAGGAGGACTCGCAGCCGCTGTTGCTCGAGGCCTGAACGGCCGCGCGCTCGATTCACCGGTCCGATCGGTTATGCTGCGCACCTATGAAGCAGCGTGCGCGGGAGAGCGGTCGCAGCAAAGCGGCGAAGATGACCGACATCGCGCGCCTGGCGGGGGTGCACGTGTCGACGGTGTCGCGCGCACTGGCCGGCAGCCCACTGGTCGAGGCCGGCAAGCGCAAGCGCATCGAGCAGCTCGCGCAGGATCACGGCTACGTCGTCAATCCCGTGGCGCGCAGCCTGCGACTGAAGCGCACGCAGATGGTCTCGGTGGTGATTCCGCTGCAGCACGAGGCGGGCCAGCCGCTGACCGATCCGTTCTTCGTCGCCATGCTCGGCCATCTGGCCGAGGCGGTCACCCAGCGCGGCTACGGTCTGCACCTGCAAAAGGCGCTGCGCCCGACGCATGAGTGGTTGGGGGAGTTGATCGCCTCGGGCCGCAGCGACGGCATCGTCGTGATCGGGCAGAGCACTGAGCACGAGACGCTGCAGCGGGCTGCGCAAACCTACCGGCCGCTGGTGGTCTGGGGGGCGCAACTTCCGGGCCAGCACTACTGCTCAGTGGGCTCGGATAACCCCGGTGGTGCTCGCGCGGCGGTGGGCCATCTGTTGCGCTCGGGACGGCGGCGAATCGTCTTTCTCGGCGATCCGACCGGACCGGAGTTGCGCCAGCGCTATGAGGGTTACGAGCGCGCCCTGCAGGGCGCGCCGCGCGGCACTGCGCCGGCGCGCCTGGTGCCGGCGCATCTGACGCCGGATGCGGCCTATCTGGCGGTGCGCGATTGCCTGCAGTCCGGGGAATCCTTCGATGCGCTGTTCGCGGCGACCGACGTCATCGCGATCAGCGCCATGCGTGCGCTGGCAAACGCGGGCCGCGCAGTGCCTCAGGATGTCGCGGTGGTCGGCTTCGATGACATTGCCATCGCTGCGCACACGACACCCAGCCTGACCACGGTGCGTCAGGACGTCGAACTCGGAGCACGTACCCTCATCGAGCTGCTGTTCCGGCGTATCGAGGGGGAGCCAACCGATTCAGTGACCTTGCCGGTCGAGCTGATGATCAGGGAATCGGCTCCGGCGTGAGCGGCCCCGGCGCGGCGAGTGCGTATTCGCGCTGTTCCATGTCCTGCAGCCGTCGCCGCGAGGCGCCGCTCAGCGCATTGACCCCGAGTCCGAGCGCGAGCAGCAGCGCGAATCCCGTGGCGAGCACGAACCCGTAGCGAGGGCTGTGGTACGCATCGCTCACCGCGCCCATGGCGAAGGGCGCAAGCGCGGCGGCGAGCGCCGTAAATGCCAACAGCAGCCCCGACACCCGCCCGTGCTCGGCTTTGGGAAAACCGCTGATGCCCTTGGAGTTGACCGTCGGATAGATCACCGACATGAACAGTCCGGAGAGTGGCAGCAGGATCACCCCGATGCGCGCGCCACCGGCCAGGCTGCCGGCGAAGCAGCCGAAGATGGCGATGCTGAGCAGAGCGAGCGCCGTGGTCCAGGAGCAGCGCGCCAGCAGCCAAGCGCCGAGCAGTCGGCCGGCGGCACGCAGCACGAAGAATGCCGTGAGTGCGTACGGGACGAACTCGATGAGTGTCCCGCGGTAGAAGCCCAGATACGTCGGCATCCACACATAGATGGCCACCTCGACGGCGACGTAGAGCGAGATGAGGCACGAGAAGCTGAGCGCGTACGGGTCGCGCAGCAGCGCGAGGGTCGGCAGCAGGCCTGCCGGCGGCCGCTCGGTGCTGCGCTCCGGGGGATACTCGGCGATCAGGGCGAGCACGATGAGCAGTGCGCACACGGCGGCGGCGATCACGTACAGCCACTTCCAGGACAGCCGCTCGGTGAGCAGCAGCGCCACGATGGCCGGACCGATGATCGAGCCGATGCCAAAGAAGCCCTCCAGCAGGTTCATCAGGCCGGTATGCTGCGCCGTCGAGCGCGAGACGTCCCCGACCAATGCGAGCGCACCGGTCTTGAAGATGCTCACCCCGAGTCCCTCGAGCGCCAGCAGCGCGACGAACTGCCCGAAGCTGCTGCCGAGGGCGAACAGCGCCGAGGCCGCCGCGTACAGCGCCAGCCCGATGATGATGGTCGGCTTGCGCCCCAGGCGGTCGGCGAGAAACCCGAGCAGCACCGCCCCGGCGGCCATGGCCGCCATGGGCGCATATTGGAACGCAGACGCGGCCTTCATGCTCAGGTGAAACTCGGCGATGATCTTCGGGATGACGCTGCCGACGGCATCCGAGGTCATTGCGAACATCAGAAACATCAGGCAGGTGAGTGCGCGAATGACGGTGAGATTGCGTGCGGCGATGGGCGATTGCGCAGTCATGGGTCCCCCTTTACTTTGCGCTACAATCGATTGCATCATAGCCCCGACCGGCTCCGCCGTAAACTGACCACGCCGCTGCCATGAAGAACCAGGTTCAGCTCATCACCTACGTGGATCGACTCGGCGGCGGCACGCTGCGCGAGCTCGAGGCGCTGCTCACCGGTCCGCTCGAGGGACTGTTCGGCACCGTGCACCTGCTGCCGTTCTTCGACCCGATCGACGGTGCCGATGCGGGCTTCGATCCGATCGATCATTCCCAGGTCGATGCACGCCTGGGGACTTGGCAGGACATTGCGCGCCTCGGGCAGCGCGTCGACCTCATGGCCGACGTGATCGTGAATCACATGTCGAGCCTCTCGCCGCAGTTCAAGGATTTTTCCCGCCACGGGCGCGCCTCGACCTACAACGGATTGTTCCTGACTCTCCAGGCCGTGTTCCCCCGCGGGGCGCACGAGCACGACCTGACGGAGATCTACCGGCCGCGGCCCGGCCTGCCGTTGAGGCCGGTGACCCTCGAGAATGGCGAGAAGCGCATTCTGTGGACGACCTTCACCCCGCAGCAACTGGACATCGATGTGCGCCATCGCCAGGGGCGGGCCTATCTCGAGAGTATTCTCAGGACTTTCAGCGAGTACGGCATCCATGCCATCCGGCTCGATGCGGTCGGGTACGCGATCAAGCGCGCCGGGACCAACTGCTTCATGCTCCCGGAGACGTTCGAGTTCATTGGTGAGCTGACTGAGCTCGCGCGTTCGCTCGGCATGGAAGTTCTGGTCGAGGTGCATTCGCACTACTTGCGTCAGATCGACATCGCGGCGCGGGTCGACTGGGTGTACGACTTCGCACTGCCGCCCTTGATGCTGCACGCGCTGTTCACGGGCACCGCGCGTTACCTCAAGCACTGGCTGCAGATCCGGCCGCACAACGCCTTGACGGTCCTCGACACTCACGATGGGATCGGGGTCATCGACGTCGGTGCGGAAGCCGGCACGGGCCGTGACGGCTTGCTGCCCGCCGCGGACATCGACCGCCTGGTCGAGACCATTCACGAGCGCAGCGGCGGACAGAGCCGGCGCGCCACCGGAGCGGCTGCCTCGAATCTCGACCTGTATCAGGTCAACTGCACTTTTTACGATGCGCTCGGCCGCGACGACCGACGCTACTTGCTGGCGCGCGCCGTGCAATTCTTCATGCCCGGGATTCCGCAGGTCTATTACGTCGGTCTGCTCGGTGGCGGTAACGACATGGCCTTGCTCGAACAGACCGGGGTGGGGCGCGACATCAATCGCCGTCGCTACAGCACGCAAGAGGTGCTGAGTGAACTGCAGCGCCCGTTGTGTGCCGATCTGATGCGCCTGATCCGGTTGCGCAATACTCACTCCGCCTTCAGCGGCGTGCTGCTGGTCGGCCGCTCGCCACACAACGTTCTTGCGTTGCGCTGGCAGGCGGACTCGTCCTATGCCGAACTGATTGCCGATTGTGCCACGGGGGACTGGACGGTTCGCCACGGCGGGGATGGAACGTGCGAGTCGCTTCATTTCGCCAGCGGTGGGTCGCCCTGGGCCGAGGCGCCGCGCGACATCGAGTGGTGTGGCTGAAGCTCAAACACGGCCGCGCTATGCTGTGGCCGCGCACCGTTCAGGCGGGGCACGGTCAACCTCTGGGGGGTGTGAAGTGAACACGCGAACACTGTACGGGGCCATAGAGGCCGGCGGTACCAAATTCGTCTGCGCGGCCGGTTACGGGCCGCGTGAGATTGCGCCCGAGATGCGCCAGGTCATCCCCACGACCCACCCGGCCGAGACGCTGGCGGCAGTGGTCGCATTCTTCGAGCGCGTGAGTGCGAGCGCCGGTGCGTTCCGCGCCTTGGGTGTCGGGGCCTTCGGGCCCGTGGATGTCGAGCCGACTTCCGGCACCTGGGGGTCGATTCTGAACACGCCGAAGCCGGGCTGGTCGGGCACGTCCTTGGTCGCGCCGCTGCAGCGATTTGGCTGCCCGGTCGCCCTCGATACCGACGTGAGCGCCGCGGCGCTCGCCGAGGCACGGCTCGGCGCCGGACAGGATGCGCACTCGTTGACCTACGTCACGGTCGGAACCGGGATCGGCGGCGGCGTGATCGACCAGGGTCGTTCGATCCGTGGCATGTTGCATCCAGAAATGGGACATATCCGCGTGCGCCGCGATCCGCGCGATGCGCAATTTCCGGGCGTGTGTCCGTTCCACGGCGACTGCCTGGAGGGCCTGGCGAGCGGCCCGGCGATCGTGGCGCGCTGGGGCGTGCCGATGAGCGCACTGCCTGGCGGACACGCCGGACCTGACATCATCGGCGGGTATCTCGGTCAGCTCGCCGCCACGATCGCGTTGATGTACGCGAGCGAGCGGATGGTATTCGGCGGCGGCGTCATGAGCGGCGCCGATCTGCTGCCGCGCATCCGCGCGGTTGCCGCCGAGCAGCTCGGCGGGTATCTGCCGATCGAGGCGCGCGCGGGCGGATTCGAACGCCTGATCGTCGCCCCGGCGCTCGCCGATCAGGCCGGGATCACCGGGGCCATGCTGCTCGCCATGGGCTGAACCGGCATTTCAGATTGGCAATTGCAATCGTCTGCGCACCGTATTGCAAACGTTTGTAGCTTGTGATTTACTTTTATGGCGCCCGCGCGTCACGCCGCGGAGCAGCAGGCGTCAGAGCGTCAATAGGGGGGGTCTTACGTGAAATATCCGAAGTCGCAACAGCCATTCCATCTCGGCCGCGCACCGGCCGCCACGCCGCGCTCGGTGCGGTTCATGAGCGTCGCAGCCGCGGTCTCGTTGGCGCTCGGCACCGCCCCGCTCGCCGCGGCCGCGCCAGCGCCAGTCGATGCATCCTCCACTCAGGCCGCACACGCTGCGCCGGGCTCTGCTGCCACGCTGATCGCGCCGCCGAGCAACATGCTGCAGCAGATCGTCGTGACTGCCTCGGCCCAGGCGCGCAACAACCTGGAAACCTCCGAACAGGTCACCACCATTCCGAGCAAGCTGATCGTGGCGATGGCGCCGCGGTCCATCGCGGAGATGCTGCGGCTGATCCCCGGGGTGTCCGTCCAGGACCAGGCCGGCAGCGGCGGCAACGCGAATTTCACCGTACGCGGTCTGCCGGTGACCACCGGCGGTGCGCCGTTCGTGCAGATCCAGGAAGACGGACTGCCACAGGTCCTCTTCGGCGACATGAATTTCGGCAACAACGACTACTGGACGCGTTTTGACGTCTCGGAGCAGATGCAGGCCACCGTAGGCGGCAGCGCCGCGACGCTCGCCGCCGGGGCCCCAGGGGCGGTCATCAACTTCATCAGCGCCACGGGCCGGCACCCGAGCGGCGAGTTCACCCTGTCGCAGGGTCTGGGGTTCGGGGAGACCCGGGCGACCTTCGCCGTGGGGGGGCCGATCAACAGCACCTGGCGCTACCACATCGACGGGTTCTACGTGCACGGCACCGGACTGCGCGACCAGGGCTTCATCGGCGAGAACGGCTATCAGCTGAAGGGCAATATCACCCACGATTTGCCCGGGCACAAAGGCTTCATCCGCCTGTATGCGAAGCTGCTCAATGACCGTGAGGAGTACAACGCCGGCGGGCCCGTGGGTGCAGTGGGCAGCGGCAATACGCTCTCGAGCATCTCGGTCTATCCGGGCTACGACGTGCGTACCGGCACCACGGTCGGCATCTACAACCAGACGATCACGTATCTGAGCAATGTCTCTGGGCAGTTCGCCCAGACCCGTAATGACGGCATTCATCCGCACGTCGATTCTCTGGGCGCAGAGCTGTATTACGTGCCCGCCGGAAATCTCTCCGTGGACGACAAGTTCCGCGTCAGTTGGATCAACGGCACGTTTGCCGCACAGTTCTTCGGTCTCGGCAACACCGCCTCGATACTCGGCAGTGCCGTCAACGGCCAGACCGTAGGCCAGGTCATCTACGCCGGCGGACCGAATGCCGGTCAGGCGTACAACGGCCTGGTGAACAACAGTACGCAGATCTACACCAACATGCACAACATGGGCAATGTGGTCAATGATCTGTCGCTGCAAGACCACTGGCGTACCCCGTACGGCAAGCTCGCCGCCGGCGGTGGCTTGTTCTACATGTCGCAGACGATCGATCAGAGCTGGCATCCGAACGCCCAACTGCAGGCCGTGAGCGGCACCAATCCCCAGAGCCTCGATCTGATCAGCACCACCGGGCAGCTGCTCAGCAGCAACGGCGTGACCGGATACAATACGGCCTGGGGCGCGAGCGTCGACCGCCTCTACAACATGAACGTCACCGATACCGCGCCGTACCTCGATCTGACCTGGAGCGTCGATCGGCTGCAGCTGCAGGGCAGTGTCCGTCAGGACGATTACCGGGTGACCGGTTGGGCCGAGAGCGCGAGCGCCGCGACGACCCAGATGGGCTACCTGAGCGGCGGGATGCTGAGCGCCACGGGCGGCCTGGGGACTCCGCTGGTGTCCTACTCGACGATCGACCCGAGCACCTACGAGCCGCTCGATTACGGTATCAGCTACCGCTCGTGGTCGATCGGTGCGCTGTACATGCTCAACCACAGCACCAGTCTGTACGTTCGCGCCAGCCGCGGCGGCAAGCCGAACACCGACCGCAACATTCTCTCCGGGTACACCAATCCGAACGGTTCGCTGAACGCCTCAGGCGCCGGTAAGGCGCTCGACATCGTGCTGCAGCAGGAGGCGGGCATCAAGCACGAGGGCGAGTTCCTCGGCGGCAGCTACGGCGTCACGCTCTCGTACTTCCACACCAGTTTCAGCGAATCGAGCTTCGATCTGACTCAGCCGGTGGCGACGCGCTACTTCAACGAGAAGTACTCGGCGAACGGTGGGGAATTCGAGGCCACCTGGGCGGTCGGCGGGTTCTCGCTGTACGCGCAGGCGACCTATCAGAACCCGAAGGTGGACTCCAACGAGGTCGGTCCGAGCCCGAGTCAGCTGACCAGTCTCGGTTCGGGCTTCCTGCCGCCGGGCATGTCCAAGTTGATGTGGGTGCTCGCGCCCACGTATCGGTGGCGGGCAGTCACCGGCGGGCTGGTCTGGCAGGGCCAAAGCCAGCAGAACATCGGCGGCCCGGTGCCGTTCTACTCCCCGGAGCAGGACTTCCTCGATGGATTCGTGTCGTACGATCTGAACCAGAGCATCTCCGTCGCACTGCACGTGAACAACATGTTCAACAGTCTCGGAGTCGGCGGTGGCGGCGCGGTCACCACCGGTCCGGGAATCATCGGCGTCAGTGCCGAGCCCGGTCGCACCGTGCTCGCCAGCGTGACGATGAAGTTCTAAGCTCTCGATTCCCGGCGCGGGCGCACGCAGCCCGCGCCGGGAAGTCCCGGGACCGCTCTCAGCGCGAGGCCGAACATGTCAGGCTCGAGCCGCAGGATTGAGCAGATCGTGATCGTCGGGGGTGGCGCGGCGGGCTGGATGAGCGCCGCGGCGCTCGCGCGCACGATCGAGCGCGACTGCCGCATCACGCTCATCGAGTCCGAGGAGATCGGTATCCTTGGGGTGGGCGAGGCGACGATCCCGCCGATCAAGCTGTTCAATGACATGCTCGGTGTGCCGGAGGAGCAGTTCCTGCGGCGTACCCAGGGAACGTTCAAGCTCGGCATCGAGTTCGTCGACTGGGCGCGGCTCGGGCAGCGGTACTTTCACCCGTTTGGCAGTTACGGGCGGCCGTTCGATCTGGTGCAGATGCAGCATCATTGGCTGCGGGCGCATGCGGCCGGGCGGGCCGGGGGACTCGAGGAGTACTGCATGGCCTGGGCGGCGGCGCGCGAGGGCCGCTTCGATCATCCGGCCGCCGATCCGCGCAGCGTGCTCTCGACCTATCTCTACGCGTATCACTTCGATGCGCACCTGTACGCGAAATTCCTGCGCGAGTACGCCGAGTCCCGTGGCGTGCGGCGTATCGAGGGCAAGGTGGTGGCGGTCGAGCAGCACCCCGAGAGCGGCTTTGTGCAGGCGGTGCGTCTGGAGGATGGCCGCCAAGAGCGCGCGGAGCTGTTCATCGACTGCTCCGGCATGCGCGCGCTGCTCATCGAGGGGGCGCTGGCGAGTGGCTTCGATGACTGGTCGCACTGGTTGCCGTGCGATCGGGCGCTGACCGTGCCGAGCGCGCGCACCGTGCTGACACCCTACACTCGCTCGCAGGCGCATACGGCCGGCTGGCAGTGGCGCATCCCGCTGCAGCATCGCACCGGCAACGGGCACGTATACGCCTCGTCGTGGATGAGCGATGCGCAGGCCGCCGAGGTGCTGCTTGCGCACCTCGATGCGCCGACTCTGGCCGAGCCGCGCCTGATCCGCTTCACGCCCGGGCGGCGCCGGGTGCACTGGAATAAGAATGTCATCGCCATCGGCCTCTCGAGCGGCTTCCTCGAGCCGCTGGAGTCGACCGCGCTGCACCTGATCCAGGCGGGCATCTCCAAGCTCATCGCCTACTTCCCCGACCGGGATTTCGATCCTCTGGTGATTCGCGAATACAATCGGGTCGCGAGCGCCGAGGTCGAGCGCATCCGGGATTTCATCATCCTGCACTATCATCTGAACACGCGCACCGACGGGGCGCTGTGGCGACATTGTGCGCAGATGAAGGTGCCGGAGACTCTGCAGGAGAAGATCGAGCACTTCCGCCGCTTCGGACGGATCCTGCCGAGCGAGATGGACATCTTCGGCCCGACCAGCTGGCTCGCGGTGCACATCGGCCAGCTGAACTGGCCCGAGCGAGAGGATCCGCTGCTCGAGTACCGCAGCTTCGAGGGTGCCCCGTATCTCGAGCAGCTGCGCCGTACCCTGAGGTCGGCGGCCCTCGGCCTGCCGACCCATGAAGACTACATCGCGCGGCACTGCCGCAGTTAACGACTGACTGGGGGGACTCCATGGCGAAATTTCTGCCTCTGACGGCTCTGTGGCTGGTCGCATGGGTGCTCAGTGCGCCGCTCGGACTGGCGAGTGAGCCGATGCATTTCTACCCGCGGCCGCCGAACGGCCTGGCGTTGACGCCGCCGATGGGCTGGAACAGCTGGAACCACTTCGGCTGCCACGTGAACGCCGCGCTGATCGAGCGTGAGGCGCGCGCGATGGTGTCCTCGGGCATGAAGGCCGCAGGCTACCGCTACGTGGTCATCGATGACTGCTGGCAGGGCGCGCGCGGTCCGAACGGCAACATCCATGCCGATCGGAAGCGCTTCCCGCAAGGCATGAAGGCCGTGGTCGATGCCGTGCACGCGCTGGGGCTGAAGTTCGGGATCTACTCCGACGCCGGTGCGCAAACGTGTCAGGGTCGGCCGGGCAGCCGCGGCCATGAGTATCAGGACGCGCTCACCTATGCCCGCTGGGGTGTCGATTACCTCAAGTACGATTGGTGCAATACCGGCGGGGAGCGCCCGCGGACCGCGTACGCGACCATGGCCGATGCGTTGCGCGCCACCGGCCGGCCGATCGTATTCAGCCTGTGCGACTGGGGTGTCCGCGAGCCCTGGCGGTGGGGCGCGGCGGCCGGCGGGAACCTTTGGCGCACGACGCCGGACATCTGGGATGCCTGGAGCGGCCACCATGGGTTCGCGATCGGTGTGCTCAACATCCTCGACCGGCAGGTCGGTCTGGCGCACGCCGCCGGGCCCGGCCACTGGAACGACCCGGACATGCTCGAGATCGGCAACGGCGGCATGACGCAGGCGCAGTACCAGGCGCAGTTCAGCCTCTGGGCCATGCTCGCCGCGCCGCTCATTGCGGGCAACGACCTCGCGCACATGGATGCTCAGACCCGCGCGATTCTCACCAACCGCGAAGTGATCGCCGTCGACCAGGATCGCCTCGGCATCGAGGGGCGGCCGGTCTATCGCAAGGGGGCGGCCGAGATCTGGGTCCGTCCGCTCACCGGTGGTCGCGAGGCGGTGGTGCTGCTGAACCGCGGCACGCAACCGCTGCGCATCCGGCTCACGTGGTCGGAACTGGGTCTGCCGAACTATCTGCCGGTGCAGCTGCGCGACCTGTGGCGCCACCGCGATCTGCCGCTCGCCACAGGCGCTGTTCGTTTTCGAGTGGCCCCGACCTCAGTGATCATGCTGACCGAGACCCCGGTGCAGCCTGGCCATCGCGGCTGAGTCTCGGTACGCAATGGGCAACATGAACGCAGTTCTGGCCAAGGGCATCTTCGTCGGCGGGCTTACCGGGCTGCTGTTCGGGTTTGATACGGCGGTCATCGCCGGGGCCACGCACGGACTCGCCGCGACGTTCGGGCTCGGTCCCGCCGGGCTCGGCGCAACGGTCTCGAGCGCGTTGTGGGGAACGTTCACCGGGGCGCTCATCGCCGGGTATCCCGGGGACCGATTCGGCGCACGCAACTGCCTGCGCGTCATCGCCGCGATGTACCTGCTCTCGGCGCTCGGCAGTTTCCT
>JAKBBE010000014.1 GCA_021826035.1 Pseudomonadota bacterium
TCAGACCGCAGCCGGCAAAGCCCACGTGGGACGAGGCACTGTAAGTGCGCGTAAGCGATCGAGGTGCCGGCTGGCGAAACCCATCAGGGACATTGAGCGATGCTCACACCAAAAGTCCGGATGTACGGGTGCAATCCTTACCTCTTCGCCAGAACCAGCTGACCGCTTGGCAAAGTGGGGACGTTCATGTACGTACCCGCGTGGACAGGCTGGCGGCGTGAGCGGCAGAGTGGCGGGGGCCGGACCAGCCGACCGCGAGTGTGGTGGGATAATCGAGCGGCAAAAGGTCGACGACTTGGCCGTTCGTGGCGGCGACGAGGCGCGGCAGCACGCAGGTTAAAAATGGGGCGGGCCCGATGCAATGTCTCCGGGGATTTGATATGCCAAATGCAGCATATGGACCGCAATGCCGATCTACGGAATATGCCGAGGTCTCCGACACGAGTGCGGTCAGCGTCCCCGCGCAGGCTGTAGTCGCTTGTTTCAACGTCCTCCTCGCATCGGAGTGCCTAACTCGCGATCTGGTAGGGCAGAGGCGGTCCCAAAAAGCCGAAACGGTCATCATGAGGCCGGTTCAAGGTTTCAGTTGAGGTACCACGAAGTTGCACGTCAACTCAGCGCACTGGCGCGGCAGCTGCCTTCTGTAACGTGAGGCCGAGAGCAAATGACCTTTGAAAGCCCTTCCAAATCGTGATGTCGCCGGTTCCAGGGCTGTAAGATCCAAAGCGTGCGTGGTCATGCGGCCAGACTCCGCGCCCGGCGTGCGTCACGCGTACGTCCAGGTACGCCGCGAAGGACTTTTCCTTCTTTACATATAGATCAAGAAATGCAGTGATGAAGTGTGTATTGATCGCATTGACGCGCCTCGTGTCCCAGACAGGGTCCTGAAACCACGAGATGTCCCACAGCGAATTTTGCATCTGCCGTGGCGGCGGATCAAGGCCGATGTCATGGCCGGCTTCTTCGAAGGTGAGAAGATAGCGTGGCGCGTGCACAGCCTTCTCAAACACGCGCAGTCCGGCTCGTCGGTAGCCGACGGTCCGATCCCGATTGCCATTGATGATCAGCAACGGAACATGAATCCCGGACAACCCGTGTGCACCCCAAGCGTTCCAAGGCCGTCCGCCTGCCGGAGAAATTGCGACCACAGCCCGCAGGTGCGCCACCTCAATTGATCGCTGCAGTGCGCCACCTCGACAGTAGGGCAGCAGCAGGTTGCCCGGGACTGCTTTCGCCATTGGGCTATGCGGATCGAGTATCGCTCCTGCGGCAGTCAATACGCCATAGCCGCCCATGGAATAACCGATCAGCGCTGTCCGGTTTGGATCGATCCAATGCTTGTCTGCGAGTGCTCTCTGCAGAGTCTTCGCAACAAAGGCGATATCGAGTGGCCGTCTCAGAACAGGCCCGGCAAATTCAGAGACCGATGGATCATCATGGTTAATGGCGGCAACGACGTAGCCCTTTGACGCCAGATTTTCAGTGATCCAGCTCAAAGCCGCTGGGGCATTCTCGCTGTAGCCATGCGAGACAATGACCAACGGATACGGCCCCCCAGAGAACGGAGCGCCGCGTACTGCGATACCCTGAATCGTAAAGTGGGCTGGAGGCGCCGGAGGCTCAGACCGAAAGGCACCCGAATACACCGCCCGCTTCGCCCCAAGCTTCGGATGCGCCGGGTACCAGATATCCACGATCAGGGACCTATTACGCTTCGGCGCGCTATGCGTTTTCGGATTGTAGGCGAGAACATCCGTTTGCGCGTGCTCAATCAGCGTAATCGTCACAACACCGACTGCATGCGGCCCAAGTCTCGCCAGCGCTGGGGCGTCTGGGCCATAGACGCTCGGCGGCTGTTCAGCGCGGGCTGGTGTCACGCCGCGCCATAAGAGCGCCAGCGCGATTAACACGGGCAGCGGCACTCGTCGCCACTGCTCGGCTGCGCGGATTCCGCTACTCCGCGTTGCGCGCAAACGCTTAAATTTCGCATTTGCGTAACCGCCTTCTAACATGTCTCGCGTGCTCGCTGGCCGCAACACGAGGCAGTTTGAGTAACTCACGGGGTTCATCGTCGAATCTCCCATGTATGTGTTTGAGTACATGCGGATGTAGTTTCGCGCCTGTCTGGATTTTTGTGTGCTGAGGCATAGCATGTCAGCAAAGAAGGACATGTATGCGACGCAAGACGACGAAGAGATCGATAGCCCGAGCATTGGCGCCGCTGCCTGAGGGAGCGCAGGCGATCGTGGACCAGCTGGTTCAGGGTCCGATGACTGCAGAGGCGATTGAGACGCTTTCTGGGCAGCTGAAGAAGGCCTTGATTGAGCGAGCCCTGCGGGCGGAGCTGGGGTATCACCTGGCTCATGAGGAGCCCTCCGAGGAGGCGGCCAACCACCGTAACGGCAGCAGCGGCAAGACGCTGCTGACCGAGGACGGACCGGTTCGGATCGATATCCCGCGCGACCGATCCGGCACCTTTCAACCGATCCTGATCCCCAAGCACGAGCGGCGATTCACCGGCTTTGACGACAAGATCATTGCCATGTACGCCCGCGGCATGACGGCGCGGGAAATCCAAGCCTTTTTGCGCGAGCAGCACGGCACAGAGGTCTCCCCGGAGTTCATCAGTTCGGTGACCGATGAGGTCATGGAGGAAGTGGCGGCGCGGCAGTCGCGCCGCCTGGAGACGATGTACCCGGTAGTATTTTTCGACGCCCTGCGGGTGAAGATCTGTGAGGATGCCGTGGTGCGCAACAAGGCCGTGTACCTGGCCCTCGGGGTGATGCGCGACGGCACCCGGGATATTCCGGGGATCTGGATCGAGAACACCGAAGCGGCGAAGTTCTGGGTGCGAGTCTTCAACGAACTGAAGACCCGCGGCGTGCAGGACATCCTGATTGCCGTGAGCGATGGACTGAAGGGCATGGAATAAGCCCTCGGGGCGGCTTTGCCGGCTACCACGCCGCAGACGTGCATCGTGCACTTGTTCCGCTCCAGCCTCGATTACGCGGGCTGGAAGGATCGCAAGGAACTGGCGAAGGCCCTGCGGCAGATCTACACCGCGGGGAGCGCGGAAGCCGCCCTCGCGACCCTGCAGCAGTTCGAGGCGGGCCCCCACGGCCAGCGCTACCCGAGCGTGGCGGCCGGGTGGCGGCGGACCTGGGCGCAGGTGATTCCGTTCTTCGCGTTCCCGCCCGCGGTGCGCAAAGTGATCTACACCAACGCGATCGAGAGCGTGAACGCACGGCTGCGCAAGATCATCAAGACCCGCGGTCACTTCCCCACCGACGAGGCCGCCACGAAGCGGATCTGGCTCACGCTGCGTAACATCACCGCGGACTGGAGTCGCGCCAACCGGGATTGGAAGGAGGCCATGAACCAATTTGCCGTCCTCTATGCCGAACGCTTCACCGAGGTGCCGGTATAGGATAGGAACCGAAGTCGCCACCGCCCTGAGGGGGAGCATGCTCCCCCTCAGGGCGGTGGTCATCACAACGCCATGCCGTTACACACAGAATTTCTGACACTCCCTCTTCCGGATCGCGCGCTCCCTGACGCGCCTGGCGGGCGATCCGATGCTGTGTCAATCGACGTGTCGCGCGCAACAGATAACACGCCTCAATATGGCAGCCCCGTTGCGCAAATCCACCCGAGGTACCTCAGATACGGAGGGCCGCTCGCTGTGCTCTCCCAAAGGAATTCGCCTGTCGGCGCTCACTGCCGATGATTGCCGAGAGGATCATGGATGTCCGCATTGCGCTCGCGGCGAATCATTGGGTGCCCCAGCCACGGAGCCTTGCATGTTTGCGCCACATGCGCTTTAGGTCGGGGTGCTGTCGGGAGGGCGGCGCGGAGGCCTTTGAACGGGCAGCACGGGCGAATGTCGGAAAGATCGCGAGCCGGCCGGATGCGGCCGGCTCGCGCTTCGTCAAGACATCAGAAGCTGTACCCCCACTCCATTCCGATTACACGCGGTCGCAGCGGCGTCTGAGCAATGATGAACTGATCGGAGCTCACGAATGTGCTGGCATGTGAATTGGCGAGATTCTGTCCGTACAGGTGCACATACCAGTCGCCTTTGTCGACCCCGACTGAAGCGTCGTACGTGGAGTACGACGGGTTCTCGAAGCGCAGACGAGCCGTGCTGATGCTGCCGGCCTGGGCGAAGCTCGGGTTGGAGCCCGCCTGAGTGTACGAGTGATCCTGGTGGGTGGCCGCAACCTGCACGAAGGGATAGTACCCGTCGATCGGCAGGAACTGGTACCGCAGGCGCAGGCTGAACTGCATCGGTGGTGAGTCGGCTGTCGGTGAGCCCACGGGGCCGAACGGATTGGTCACCGGCGTACAGGTGCCGCCGCCGCACACCTGGGTGATCGGCTTGCCGTAATTCGCGCTCGCAGGGTTGTTGTCGATCAGCGCCGGAGAGTTCAGCTGCTGGCTGCGGTTCCAGGAGGCTGCGCCCTGCAGCGTCAATCCGCGCGCCAGCCGTGCGATGAGCGACGTCTCGATTCCCTTGACGACAAAGTTCTGTCCGTTCGTGTCATAGAAGATATTGCCGACAAGACCCGGGTCGAAGAAGGAGATCTGCACGTTCTTCCAGTCTTCGCGGTAGACCGCGCCGTTCCACTCCAGGCGGTGGTGGAACAGGACGGTTTTCCAGCCGATCTCGTTGTTCGTCAGGCTGTCCGAGGAGTACGAGCGCGGAACGGCATACTGGTCGACCCCATCCGGTCCGGGGGCGTGCAGCGTACCGCCGTTCTGGTTGAACCCGCCGGGCCGATAGCCCTGCGAGAACGTGTAGTAAACCATGATGTTCGGCGTCACGTGCCACGTGAGGTTGGCGCGGCTGCGAAAGCCGGATTCGCTGTCGCGGAGATTCTGCGCGTTCAGATTGTACGAATACGTCGGGTAATCTGCGCAGCCGGCCGCCGGCGTACCGCCCTGGAAGCAGCCGAAGCTGCTGGTCACACTGCCGACTGAGGAATTGTCGAAGCGGAAGTGGCGTGTGCCGACCGTCGCGGTCAATATGTGCGGGATGATGTCGTAGTCGACAGACAGATAGAACGCCAATTGCTTCGTTTCACGCATCGTATCCTGATAGAACGAGCTGTTCGGAGTTTGGAGTCCCGGATTCTGCACGGTCGTGCCGGGAATAGTGCCGATCGTCGCGAAGCAGCCGCTGTTACCGGCAGTACCGGGAGCCCCATTGCTGGTGCAGGTCGGGATCGTACGGTAGCGCCAGTCCGTCTGGTCGTAGAGCTTCAGGTCATCGTAGTAAACGCCAACGATGCCGCGCAGGCGCCATGATTGCGGCGTGCTTACGCGGAATTCGTTCTGGAAGTTCGTGTTGCGCTCGGTCGAGTGCCAAGTCGAACTCGGCGAAAAGCACGTCGGCGACAGATTGTTGTTGTAGCCAGTGCCGGGGCCGTAGCACTGATAGTAGTCGGCGTAGACGCCGCGCGCATAGTTGGTGTAGTCGCCAACCTGCTCGACGTTGCGGACGAGGTAGCCGCCGGTGTAAACGGCGCGCAGGACGCCGACCTTGCCGTGAATCGTCCAGGCGGTATTCTCGAAGCGATCCTTGTCGTACGAATTGTTGAAGAGCGTGACCTGAAGAGGCGCCAGCGCCTGTCCGTTCGCACCGTACGGCTGATCGTAGAACACTCCTTGCGAGTCCATGTTCTGATACGACTGGGTGATCAGCGCGTTCCAGTCATCGTTGAATTTGTACAGCAGCTCGACCCGGGCGCCCTTGTAGGTCACCGGGTTGATGTTGTTGGCGGCGATGGCGTAGTTGTTGATCGTCGGGCTGTTGGGCGGCACGCACCAGCCGTTGTTCGGCTGTCCGTCCGGGCACTGTCCGTTGACGGCCGGGTAATGGGCATAGTGAATGCCGATATCGGTGTTGCGTCGCGCAAAGGTAGCCGGCACGTTGTCGATGTATCCGCCCTGATTGTCGTCGTAGATCACCGCGCGCACGGCCATCTTGCCGCGGATGAGCGGCAGGTTCAGGACCGCCGATACGTTGGTGTTCGGGTCGCCGTGAGCCGTGATGCCGTAGCCGGCCTTGACGTTGCCTTCCGTCTGATCCAGTACCGGCTTGTTCGTGATGTAGCGAATCACGCCGGCCTCCGCGCCAGCGCCGAAGAGGGTGCCCTGCGGACCTTCGAGCACCTCGATGCGGTTCAAATCCGCAACGTAGACGTCGAGGTTGCGGTTCGGCATCTGCACCGATTCGTTGTCGAGGTATACGGCGACGTTCGGCCAGAGGCCGGTCGAGCCGCTGCCCTGGCTGGCCTGCGAGCCGGCAGACAGTCCGCGCATGAATACTTCGCTCTGGCCGGGTCCATTGTTCGCCGATGTTACGTTCGGCAGAAATTTCATGAATTCGTTGAACGTCGAGACGTTCATCTGACTCAGTGCCCGTGACGTGAGCGCCTCCATGGCGATCGGGACGTCCTGCATGTTCTCGCGCCGCCGGGTCGCGGTGACGATGATTTCGCCGAGCGAGTTGCTCTCGGGTGGGCGCGAGGCAGGCGCTGCGCTCGCGGGAGTCTGGTCGGTCGAGGTGGTGACGGTTGCAGACTGTACAACGGGTGATGCGGCGAAGGCGCTGAGTGAGACGCCACTCAGCAGGGCGGCCACCGCGTAGTAGACCTTCGAGTTCATCGTATAGACCCCCAGTAGACCATTGTGCGTTTGACGTTTGGCGCATCGCCGCGCCTCGGGCGCGGCGATGCTATGAAGAAACCGACATTACATGCTATGCAAGCTCGAGTCGATTGAATGAATGCGTCAACTCGAGTGAATCAAACTGTCGTGCCACAGAACCGCCGTTCCGGAAAGCAATGGCAATTCTGGACGCGTCTGTGCCGTCCGTGCGAATGCGGCGTAGCGGAACTAGCGGAAATGCATGCCGAATGAGTATGTCTTGTCTCCCGGTGTTACAGCGACGGCTCAGGCGAGAGAACGTCGTAGACCCGCGCGTGCGCGATATCCGTGGCACCGGCAACCTGCGGGTGCAATCGATGGCGGGACGGAGAGAAGCCGTAGGCGTCCTTGAACTGCCGGGAGAAATGCGCGCAGTCGGCGAATCCCGCCTCAATGGCGATTTCGGTCACCGAACGGTCCGTATTCTCAATCAGCCAGTTCGCGTACCGCAGTCGCAGCTGGCGGTACGTTGAGGCGGGGCCCATCCCGAGGTGTCCGCGGCACAGGCGCTCGAGCTGACGCACGGAAACCCCCAGCTCGCCCGCGATGGCGCCGACGGAGATGGGCCTGGTCAGGTTCTGTTCCATCAGCAGCAATGCGCGGCGCACACGCGGCTCGTCCACGCTTTCGGACAGGGGCGGGTGCGGTTGCGCATCGTTGCCCTGACGTGGTCCGTCGAACAGCAGCACCTGGCTCGCCTTGTAGGCCGTCGCCCGGCCCAGATGCCGTTCGATCAGATGTGAGGCGAGGGCGGCTGTTCCGGCGCCACCGGCGCACGTGATGCGCGGTCCGTCGGCGAGAAACAGCCGATCCGCGACCACGTCGTGGTCGGGAAACGTCTCGCGGAAGTCCTGATAGTGGTACCAGCTTACGCACGAGCGGCGTCCGCGCATCAGCCCGGCGCGGCAGAGGATGAAGCTGCCGGTGCAGATCCCAATCAGGGGGACGCCGACCTTGGCGATCTCACGGAGGTAGGTGGCGGTCTGGTCATCGATCTGCGGGCCGGCATGGAGAATGCCGCCGACCACGACCGCGTAGTCGAGATTCTGTGGTGGCAGCAGACCGCTGGTGGGTTGCACCATGACGCCGCAGCTGGCTGGGATGGGTACCCGCCGTGCTGACATGGTTGACCAGTGCACGCGCATCGGGCGACTGCGGTCACCGTCGTCGGCTGCGAGTCGGAGGTGATCGACGAACACCCCGAATGCCGACAACGTGAAGTGTTCCGCCAGAATGATGCCCACACGGAGGGAAGGACCCTGCGCTGCGTCCGCCGTCGTCTTTCGAGCTCCGGTCTTTTGCAGCATTGAACGGTTACTCAAACAGGCCTGATCCCCCTTGGCCATATCATCCGTGAATTGTTGTACGGACGCAAGGCGCTTGAGTTTTTGTATTAATTTGTAATTATATCAATGGCTTGGTGTGTTGCGTTACGGGCGAACCTTTCGGCGCATGTCTTGACTGAACATTCAGGTGCCTTTTATCCCTGGCCGCGTCGCGCCGGCTGATGCCTCAGGCTGGGGGCGCCGCTCCTGGCGCGGCGGATGACCGTAGAGCGCCCGATAGGATCGGCTGAAGTGGCACGCGGAGCGGAAGCCGCAGGCGACGGTGATGTCCATCACCGGCATGGCCGTCTGCCGCAAGAGCTGCCGCGCGCGACGCAGCCGCACTGTTGTGTAGTACTGGGCCGGTGTGATGCCCAGATTGCGTCTGAACAGCCGCTGCAACTGCCGATGCGAAATGCCGCTCAGTCGGGCCAGTTCTTCGAGTGACAGAGGATCCTCGACGTTGGCCTCCATCAACGCAGCGGCCTGCGCGACGGACGGATGGCTGCCACTCAGGCGCGCAGCGAGCGGGATGTGCTGGTTGTCGGTGCTGTTGCGAATCCGCTCGACAATGAACTCCTCGGATATGCCAGCGGCAATGGTCTTGCCGACCCGCGGGGTGATCAGGTGCAGCACCATGTCGAGCGGCGCGACGCCGCCGGTGCAGGTGCAGCGCTCGCGATCGATCACAAACAGGTCCGAGCTGAATTCAATCCGTGGAAAGCGCTCGCGCAATCCCGGCAGGTTCTCCCAATGAATTGCGCATCGGTAACCGTCGAGCAGGCCCGCTTCGGCGAGCGCATACGATCCGGTGCACAGCGCTCCGATGCCGATGCGGTGCCGCGCGACGCGCCGCAGCAGCCGGACCAGCTGACTGTCCACCGCGGCCGGAACATTGATTCCACCACACAAGAATAGGATGTCGGGCAGTGCGGATTCGTCGAGCTGCTGCGTCGGTGCGACGGAAAGCCCATTGCTGGCTGTCACCGGCTCGCCCGTCAGTGAGTATATCGACCATCGATACACTTCCCGTCCGGCGAGGTAGTTCGCCATGCGCAACGGCTCCACCGCGCTCGAAAAGGCGATCATTGAGAAATTACGCAGCGTGAAGAAGCCGAAATGGCTGGGAGAACTCGCAGGCGCGCGCACCGGAATTACCTATTGGGCGGAAAGATCAATGGAGTGAGAGCATGAACTTATCTTGAGCGGTCCGACGGGCCTCGAACTGCGCATCACGTGGCAAACCGTGCACTGCATTGCTTGAACGCGGTATTCGGATTGACACGCCGAACGAACTCGGCGACGTAATCGTCTACCGGGTGTTCGACAATCTCACGCGCGGTCCCTGTCTGCACGATCCGACCACCCTCCAGAATAGAGACGCGGTCGCCGAGCTTAAGGGCCTCGTCAAGATCGTGGCTTACAAAAACAATGGTCTTGTGCAGCCGCGCCTGCAGAGCGAGCAGTTCATCCTGCAGTTTGTGGCGAATCAGCGGATCGAGCGCAGAAAACGGCTCGTCCATGAGAAGTATTTCAGCGTTCGTCGCCAGCGCCCGCGCCAGGCCGACGCGCTGCTGCATGCCGCCGGACAGCTCATCGCAGTGTCGATCCGCCCATTGGCTCAGTCCGACAAGTTCCAGCTGCTCCTCGACGATCCGCCGGCAGTGCTCGGACGGCTCGCCGCGCAGTTCGAGGCCGAAACCGACGTTCTCGCGTACGGTGCGCCATGGAAGCAGTGCAAACTGCTGGAAGACCATTGCGACGCGCTGGCGACGCACGCGACGCAGCGCGGCCGCGTCGCAGTGGGCGACATCGACCATAGAGTCCGCGTCGCGCACGAGCACTTCGCCGCGCGTGACTGGGTTCAGTCCGTTGATGGTCCGCAGCAACGTGGACTTGCCGGAACCGGACAAACCCATCAGGACGGAGATCTCGCCTCGTGCGATAGCGAGGTTTGCGTTGCTGATCCCGACAATGACTCCGGTCTGCTCGGCAATCGCAGCGCGGGTCTGGCCGGCATCGAGCGCTTCGAGCGCTCGCCGCAGTACGCTTCGGGCCCGCCGGGTAGACACCGCGGTGGGCGCAAAGAGGATATCCACTTTGCGTACTTCTATTGCGAGCACAGCTTGTTCTTCTTGTCGGTCGGAGGACTGATCATGCAGTCCAGGATGATGCCGAACAGCACGAACTTCAAATCGGCGTCTCGACGATGAAGTACACAGTCAATCATGTGCGTCGCGCTGCAATACTGACGAGTACCCGCGCGTCCCGGCGCTTGAACGGATACGCCATCATACCCGCGCGCCGCATCGATCTGCCAAGAAAGGCCGGCAGGTGCACGGCACCGGTGTATGGCCGAGCGCTGCCTCGGCGCTCACGACGGTGCCTCGAGTCGAAGCGGGGACTGACCCGCGTAGCCAGGACTGCAGCGACGCGGTTGTGCGCACCGGGGGGAGGGTCGGGTCGCTGGCAGGCCCCGGCCCTGTGCGGGACCGTTGGGGCGCCGACCATCAGCGGGCGGCGGCACTCAGTGCACGGGTCGCGCGCTTGCTCGCTGCATTTCGAGCCCCACGGCGAATGAGCGCTGGAAGCCCTTCCAGACCGTGATATCGCCGGAGCCCGGACTATAGGCGGCGAACGGTTCATGGTCGTGAGGCCACACCCCGTGGCCGGCGTGCCGGACCGGGACATCAAGGTACGCAGCGCGGCTTTTCTGTCCCTTGACGTACAGATCGAGGAAAGCGGTAATGAAGTGCGTATTGATTGCGTTGACGCGCTGCGTATTCCAGACCGGATCCTGAAACCACGACAGATTCCACAGCGAATGGCGCATCTGAGCGGGGACCGGATCGAGCCCGATGTCATGCCCGGCCTCCTCGATGGTCAGCAGGTAACGCGGAGCATTGACGGCTTCACGAAATACCCTCAGGCCGGCGCGCCGGTAGCCGACGGTGCGGTCTCGATTGCCGTTGATCAGCAGAAGCGGCGTGTGGATTGCGGCGAGCCCATTGTGGCCCCACGCGTCCCAGGGCGGGCCTCCCGCCGGGGAGATCGCCACGACCGCGCGCAGATGCGCCACTTTGAGCGACTTGCGCAGTGCGCCGTCGCGGCAATAGGGCAGCAATAATCCGCCGGGAACCGCTTTGGCAAGCGGACTGTCCGGATCTAGGATCGCCCCGGCGGCGGTCAGTACGCCGTAGCCGCCCATCGAATAACCAATCAGCGCAGTGCGGTCCGGATCGATCCAGTGCTTGGCGGTGAGACTGCGCTGCAGCTCCTCGGCCACGAAGGCGATGTCGAGCGGGCGGCGGAGCACCGGCTCGATGAATTCCCGGGAGTCCGTGATCGGCGGGTCGTCATGCTGGATTGCCGCGACGACATAGCCCTTCGAGGCCAGATTCTCAGTGATCCACGTCATCGCCGCCGGGGCATTGCTGTACCCGTGGGATACGATGACCAGCGGATAGGGACCCGGTGCAAACGGTGCGTTGCGCACCGCGATGCCCGGCACCGAAAAATGCGCCGGCGGCGCCGGCGGCGCAGATGGAAAGGCAGCTGAATACACTGCTCGGGGCGCTGCGGGCTCGGCCTGCGCGGGATACCAGATATCGACCCGAAGTGTGCGATTGCGCTTCGGGGCGCTGTGCGTCTTGGGGTTGTAAGCAAGTACATCGATTTGAGCGTGCTCGACCAGCGTGATGGTCACCACTCCGACGGCGTGCGGTCCGAGCCGCGCCAGCTGCGGCGCATCGGGGCCATAGACGCTTGGGGGCCGCTGTCCGGCGGCGCGCGCGATCCCGGCTCCAGCGCCGGTCAAGGCGAGGAGAATCGCCACGATTGTCGGCGGATTACACATCGCACGTCCCGTGCGCAGAATGCGCAAGCCGCCCGTGTGCTGCGCGATCTTGCGAATAGGCATCATCGATTGCATCAGTGACCACGCGCTACGACGGCAGTTCATTTGGCCTCCACGGGAGTGATGTCGCTCGAGCCTCAATCGCTTGTACTGTACGCCGGAGCGATGGCGCTGCCAATCATCGTGACGCCTTCGTGGTGAGCGATTCCTTGCCAGAAATTAGCCAGGACCCTGTTGATTTCCTCGGCTCTCTCCCAGGGTGCGCAGTGCCCCGTGCCCGCCACGATATGCAGCCGGGAGCGTGGAATGTGGCGCGCGATTTCTTCCGTGTAGTCCTTCGGCACGACGTCATCATCGGTCGCCGCTATGACCAATGTTTCACAGTCGATCTGCTCCAGGAGCGAGCGGTTGTCGTTGCGACCGATCATTGCCTTGATTTGACTGAACAGTACCTCCTCACCGAGGTTGACCGCGTTGGAGATGATTCGCGCGCGAAAATCCGCATCGACTCGCTGCGGATCCTTGATCATCTGATCCAGCGACGCGACAAACGCGGCGCGCAGTCCGGAGGTCTGTACGGCGCGCAGAAACTCTGCGCGCCGGATCAGTGCAGCGCGGCTCTCCGCTCGGGCACTGGTGCTGATCAGGGTGAGGGATCGGATGCGCTCGCGTACCAGCGGGTAGAGCTCGAGGGCGATGTATCCGCCCATTGACCAGCCAACCAGGTCGAACCGCTCCGGGGCACTCGCGGCGATCGTTCGCGCCATCGCGGCGATGGAATTCAGGCCGTAGTGCGCGTCCGGGACCACCACCCTGCGTTGTCGCGGCAGCTGGCGGACCTGATGCTCCCAGGTCGCCGCGCTGGACATATGTCCCGAGAGCAATACGAGGGGCGTCGAATCAGGTGCATCTTGGGACCCGTGGGGCGGTGCCTCGGCGGCGCTGTTGCTGCTCGGGCCTCCGGTGAGTGCTGTGTTCATGCGGTTCGCGTTCCTCCCGGCCGCATCATCGCCGCGCCCTTGAGGATAAGCCAGCCGCATCGCGGGCTGGTCCCTTACCGTGGCGCAGGTATCATCGTGCCGGGGGGGATGCTCCCACGGAAGCTCTGTCCGCTTGTACGATGACCGATTCCCCGCGCCGGGCGGGCGCTCGGGGCACTCCGCCGTCGCGTGGGCCGCCGTCGCGTGGGCCGCCGTCGCGTGGGCCGCCGGGGCAGCCTGGAATCGCCCGACTGCGCGCCAGGTCGTCCTGGGGACTGATATACCGCGCCAGCACTTGTTCGAGAAGCCGACCGGGTCGGGTGTAGGCAGCGCGGGCGGGCTCCGGTAGGATCGGGCGAATACCCTGTACCCTGCGATTGCTCTTCAAGATGGATCACACCAGCCTCACTGGCACTGCCAGCTCGCGCCAAAAATCAGAACTGTGGATCGGACTGGACACCGGCGGAACGTATACCGACGCTGTCATCATGGACGGCTCTGGCCGGGTGATCGCCAGCGCCAAGGCGCTGACCACCCACTGGAATCTCTCCGTCGGACTCGGAAATGCATTGCGCTCCGTACTCGGTGAACTTCCCGAAGGGGCGCGCAGCGACATCACGTTGGTGTCGGTGTCGACCACCCTGGCGACAAATTCCGTTGTCGAGAACCGCTTCAGCCCGATCTGCGCGATTTTGATCGGCTTCAATGACCGGATGGTCCAGATGGCCGGCTTGACGGAGCAGCGCGGAGATCTGATCGTGCGCGTGCGCGGCGGACACGATCCGACGGGCCAGGAAGAGGCGGCACTCGATGAGGCGGCGGTTGAGGCCGCCGTCAGGCAGTATGCCGATCAGGTCGAGGCGTTCGTCGTCGCAGCACAGTTCTCGGTGCGAAATCCGGAGCACGAGTTGCGCGTGCGCCGACTCATCCGTGCGATGTGCGACAAGTCAGTCACCTGCAGCCACGAGATGAGCGCGCAGCTGAACGCGCCGAAGCGTGCCTTGACCGCTGCCTTGAACGCACGTCTGGTGCCGCAGATCCGACACCTGCTGCAAGCTTTGACAGAGCAGCTGCAGCGCGAGGAGATTCGTGCTCCTTTGATGATCGTCAAGGGTAATGGAACCTTGATGCGCGCAGACGTTGCGATGGAATACCCGGTCGAAACCGTGTTATCAGGACCGGCGGCGAGCGTCGTCGGGGCGGCATATCTGACGGGACTGAAGGACTTCGCTGTGTCAGATATGGGGGGAACCACCACGGACGTGGCATTGATCGTCAACGATCGGCCTGTGGTTCGCGCGGAAGGGGCCGTGATCGGCGGTTGGCGTACGATGATCGAGGCAGTCGATGTGCGCACGTGCGGTCTGGGCGGAGACAGTGAGATCAGCTTCGATCGCGAGGGGCGCATGCGGGTCGGCCCGCGTAGGGTAGTTCCGCTCAGCCTGCTTGCCCAGCAGTTCCCAGAGATGCAACGCAAGCTCGGCGAACTTGCCGATGCGCAGCGCGTGACGCAGCTCGCCGCACAATTTGCCCATAAAAATCCCGGCGGCGACCGGCAGGTGCCGCTCGATCGTCTCGAGCAGCGTGTGTGGGAGTCGCTGGATGAGGCGCCGCGTGGCGTAGAGGCTGTGGCGGGGACTGCCCAGGGCGTGGAGGCGCTGTGGCGCCTGGTCGACAGAGGAATTGTATCCATCTCAGGATTTACGCCGAGCGATGCGCTGCACGTTCTGGGCCGCCAGAGTGGCTGGAGCGTTGAAGCGGCGCGCTTGGGCGCGAAAATTCTGGCAACCATACAGAACCTTGAAACCGCCGGCCGTATCGGCGATACCCCCGTGGGCCTGGCAGAGCGCGTCTGCGAACTCGTCGTTCGCCAGGCGACCCGGGTGGTGCTGGAAAGTGCGATCGCCCAGGACCCGGGCATCGAAGTGACCAACGGACGATGGGGGCCACTGAGTCCGCTCATCGAGAGTCTCGTGGAAGGTCGCCGGTTCTCCTCTCTGCTCGATGTGCACATTCGCCTGCCCCATCCGCTGGTGGCGATCGGCGGCCCGGCCAGCGCATTCTACGAGGAGGTGGCGAGCCGCCTGGGCGCCCCCCTGATCATCCCCGAGCATGCGGCGGTATGCAATGCGGTCGGCGCGGTTGCGGGTGTCGTGTCGGAAACCTGTGAAGTGCTGGTCAATCAGCCGGAATATAACCTATTCAGGGTTCACGACCCTGCCGGATTGCAGGACTTCAACAATGCGGATGAGGCCATCGAGCTCGCGAAGCGTGTCTCCCGCGAGCTTGCGGTGGAGGCGGCGCGACGGGCGGGCGCGCACGATACGCACCTCGAGACTACAGTGATCGAGCGGCGCGCGCACTCGAGCAGCAGCGGGGATTATCTAGCGGAGGCGAGGGTGCGGTCTCGGGCGACCGGACGTCCGACGACGGCCCGCGCCTGATCTGCTCAGGAAGCGGCGGCGTTCGAGGTGTAGGCTCTCCGGCGCGCGATGGCCGCGATACCGGCGCTGGCGGCGGCCGCGTGAGATGGACTCGGGTTCGGTACGAAAGGACGACGGGAGGCGGCTTAATTGACTGACAATAGCTACGATCTGATAGTCGTCGGCGGCGGTGTCAATGGTGTCGGAATCGCGCGCGACGCGGCGGGGCGTGGACTGAAGGCTCTATTGCTGGAGCGCAAAGACTTGGCGGGAGCGACGTCCTCGGCGTCCTCCAAGCTGATTCACGGGGGGCTGCGCTATCTCGAGCAGCGCGAGTTTCGACTGGTGCGGGAGAGCCTGAAGGAACGCGAGATTCTCTGGGCTGCCGCGCCGCACATCGTCAAGCCGCTGCGATTCGTGCTACCGGTTCATCGTGGCATGCGTCCGGCATGGATGTTGCGATCTGGACTGTTTCTTTACGATCACATTGGCGGCCGCAAGCGACTGCCGCCGACGAGCGCGTTGCACAGACCTCAGGCCGCAGCACTCCAGCCACTGCGCGAGCACATACGCCTGGGATTCGAGTATTCCGATTGCTGGGTTGACGACGCACGGCTGGTGGTGCTCAACGCCATAGATGCGAGCCAACGGGATGCGGTCATCGCGGTGGGTTGGAGTATGCGCGCAGCTCGACGAGAGGGCGGTTCCTGGTGCGTCGAAATAGAGTCCACCGATGGTCAACGTGGCGCTGTTCGTTCGCGCGCGCTCGTTAACGCCGCCGGTCCATGGGTTCAAGACGTTCTTGGCCGTTGCGGAGCGGTACGGCATCGAGGACTCCGTCTGATCAAGGGCAGTCACATCGTCCTGCCGCGGCTCTACTGCGGTGAGCATGCCTATACCTTTCAGGGCGGCGATGGTCGCGTGGTGTTCACGATTCCCTACGAGCAGGCGTTCACGCTCATCGGAACCACGGATGTTCCCTATGAAAGCGATCCGGCGACGGTTCACGTCAGCACCGAGGAAATCGCCTATCTGTGTCGGGTGGTCGGAGAGTACCTGCGCTCGCCAGTCGTACCTGAGCAGATGGTCTGGAGCTACTCCGGCGTTCGACCGCTCTACGATGACGGGGGTGTCAGCGCCTCGACGATCACACGGGATTACGTCTTCGATCTGGATGCTCCCAACGGGCAGGCGCCCATACTGTCCGTGTTCGGTGGGAAGCTGACGACATATCGCCGGCTTGCCGAGCACGCGCTCAAGGAACTTCTGCCGCATCTCGATGTTGCGAGTCGTCCCTGGACGCGAACGGCGACACTCCCGGGCGGAGAGATTCCGGATTTGGATCTTGAGCGGTTTACACGGGAACAGGTGAGTCGCTTTACATTCGCTCCCGAGTCAATGGTTCGCCGGTTGTGCCGTGCTTACGGTACGCGGATCGACCTGGCGCTGGGCGGTGCACGTCGCCGGGATGATCTCGGTCGGGAGATTGCGCCGCAACTGTATGAGGTGGAGCTTGAATACCTGCGCTCCCGGGAGTGGGCGCGCAGTGCCCAAGACGTGTTATGGCGCCGCTCGAAGCTCGGTCTCGTGTTCGATGCGCAGGCGGCGCAGCGGATCGACCAGTGGTTCACCTCGACAGCTCCGGTGGTACCCGGGGCCATTCGGGGCATGCGCGCGCTGGAGTGATGTCCGAGACAGGTGTGCCGCGGGCGGCGCTCGCAATGCGGTCACGACCGTTCTGTCGTGGCCGTAACGGCATCGATTAGTGCGGTCAGTGCCTGCGGTGCGCAGCGCCACGGATCTAAGTCAGGTACGCGCATCCGCGCGGCCTAACCGCGCAGAGTCATAGCCGAGCGACTCGTCACAGTGTGCATCACGATCCGCAGGCGATGCGCAGCGCACTCTGCGCTCACCGGCGAGGCCCTGCCGACGGGGATCGACCAATGAATTTGCGCGAGGCACATTGGGTGTGGCGTTGGCAAAAGCGTAAGGAATCTGTTCCAATGGCCCGGGCGCATGCGGGCTGTCTGCGCCTGAGAAATCACAGATGAGGGGTCGATGTATGAAGACAGTGGCAGCGGCGTGAAGCCGGTGGCGAGTGCGGAGCCCGACAGTGCCCGGCAGCAAGACGTCGTGACCGCGGGAGCGGCGACGCCTGTAGAACCGCAGACACTCGCACAACCATCGCCGGAGCCGGTGTCGGCTGGGCAGCGCTGGTACGTCGCGCTCATGATGTGTCTTGTCTACACGCTGAGCATCTGCGATCGATACTCGATTTCCACCGTCCTAGAGCTGATCCGCCGCGATCTGCATCTTTCAGACGCGAACGTCGCGTTTCTCACCGGCGTTTCGCTGGCGATCTTCTACGTGGTTTTCGGCTTTCCGCTGTCCTGGCTGATCGACCGTTACAGCCGCCGCGACATCGTGGTCGGGTCGCTCGTCGCCTGGTCGGGACTTACGGTTGCCACGGGATTGGCGAGGAATTACAGCCAGCTGCTTCTGGCTCGGATCGGGGTCGGTGTCGGAGAGGCGGGTGGTACCCCTGGGGCGAACTCGCTCTTGTCCGATTATTTCCCGGCCGAGCAGCGAACGATGGCGCTGCAGGTTTTCTCATTCGGCGCGGCGATCGGGACGTGGTTGGGGTCGTCGGTGGCCGGCCTCGTTGCGTACTACTTCAGCTGGCGCGGGATGTTCCTGGCGCTTGGCGCGCCGGGAATACTCGTCGGAGCGCTGTTGTGGTTCACGGTCCGGGAGCCACGGCGCGGACGGCTCGACGCAAATGTGGGTCCGGCGAAGGTTCCGCCGTTCCGCGTGATCATGCGATTCATGTGGAGCCAGCCAGCGACCGTGCATCTGGTCCTGGGCACCGGGGTCGCGGCGTTGTGGGGCTGGGGGCTGCTGTGGTGGACGCCGGCGTTCCTGATGCGCGCCTACGGTCTTAATGTCGAGCAGGCCGGTGCGGTGGTCGGACGGGTCTATCTGATCGGAGGTGGCCTTTCGATGCTGGTGAGTACGTGGCTGCTCTCGCGGCCGTGGCTCACCGATCAGCGGCGCATCCTGCGTGTGACCGCGGTGACTGTCGCGATCGGGACAGTCGTTACCTGGTTTCTCTACTCGACGCATTCGCTGGAGCTGTTCAAGCTACTGCTCTGGGTCTTCATTCCGACCGTCTACATGTACCTCGGTCCAAGTTTCGGAATTCTGAACAATCTAGCGCCAGCCAACATGCGGGCGATGTACTGCGCCGTGCTACTGCTCGTGGCGAACGTTTTCAATCTCGTGGTGGCTCCCCAGATGGTGGGTCTGCTCAGCGACTCGTTCGCGCCGCATGGTGTTCCCGACGCGGCCTCGTTGAGGTTCGCGTTGATCTGCCTGGTTCCCACGGGCCTTTGGGCCGCCTGGCATTTTGCAGCGGCGAGTCGACACCTGCGTAAGGATCTGCAGAGCCTGGCAGATGGAACGGCACTGATGGACAAAATCCGCGCCTGATCGGGTTCCATGCGAGGCGAGAGGGAGGCTGCAGGGACGGCGACATCCTCGCGTTTCTGATGTTTGGGATGCGCATGCGGATATTCGCAGGGAGACTCCGCACGTGTGCGCCCGCATTGCGATGCGTTGATTCTGCTGGCGGTGCGTCGGCCCGAACGATCAGCTCCGGTTCATCTTGACAAAGCCGCTGCCGAGGCTTTTGCGCAGATGGTCGATGACGCACTGGATCGCACGCGGTGTGCGCGGTGACCACGGGCGGATCGCCTGGAGTCGCTCCCCGAAGAACCCGACGGGGTGCCAGTCCGGCAGTACCGGGACCAGTGCGTCCGCGGCGCTACCCGATGATGCGGTGAAGTCGGGCAGCAGCGCAATGCCAAGGCCGCCGACCACCGCTTCACGCAGTACCTCGCTGTTGTTCGCGCGCAGTGGCCCGCGCACCGGCACGCTCACCCGCTGCGGCGGACGGCGTCCTTGTGTTCGCTCAAACGACCAGCTGGTCGCGCCTGCGTCGCGCAGATAAAGGAGGCAATCGTGCCGTGCCAGCTCGGAGGGATGCTCGGGGCATCCGCGCCGTGCAAGGTAGTCCGCGCTGGCCAGGAGCATCGAGCGAGACTCGCATAGGACCACGGCGATATGCGATTCTGGCACGCGACTCGCGTGACGAATCGCCAGATCGAAGCCTTCCTGCACCAGGTTGACGAACCGATCGCTCAGATCCAGCTCGAGTCGTATGTCGGGATAGCGGGTGAGTAGGCTCGGAATGCTCGGGGCGATATGCTGGCGTCCGAGTGCCACTGGTGCGGTCATGCGAACGAGGCCGCGAGGCGTGCCGGCGAGATCTTTGGCGCTCGCAACCCCCTGCTCGATGTGGGCGAATGAGGCGCGTGTCTCATCGACCAGTTGCAGGCCCGCTGCCGTGAGGGTTATCGAACGGGTGGTGCGCCGCACCAGCGGCAGGTCGAGCGCCCGCTCAAGGTCCTTCAGACGCATGCTGACCGAGGACTTGGCGATACCGAGCCGGCGCGCGGTCTGCGTCAGACTTCGCGTCTCGGCGATTACCGTCAACATGTGTAGATCAGGCAACATTCTTGCGATGTCTCGCGCACTCATGCGGATATGCTCTATTGTTCAAATAAATGAACAGTCTAGCCAGTACCAGGCAATTTTCAAGATGCGTCACCGGGCCTAGACTGACCGTCCATCGATCCATGTCCATCGAGAGGTGCATCGTGACCACCCGCCAGAGTTCCCCGGGAGCGCAGTCGAAGGCTGTCGCGGATGTAACTCATCGGATCGGCGGTCAAGCCGTTGCCGGCTCGATCCGCAAGCAATCGGTATTCAATCCGGCAACCGGGGAGGTGACACGTCAGGTGATCATGGCGGATGCGTCCGTCGTGGATCGGGCCGTGGCGGCCGCCTCGGCGGCGTTCCCTGCCTGGTCGGACACGCCCCCGGTGCGGCGGGCACGGGTCTTGAATCGCTTTCTGGCGCTGCTGAACGAGCATCGGGATGCGCTGGCGCGCTGCATCACGGAGGAACACGGCAAGGTGTTCTCAGATGCCCAGGGCGAGGTGATGCGTGCCATCGAGGTCGTGGAATTCGCCTGCGGCATCCCCCAGCTTCTCAAGGGGGACTATACGGAGCAGGTTTCGACTGGAATCGACAATTGGACGGTGCGTCAGCCGCTTGGCGTGGTTGCCGGCGTCACGCCGTTTAACTTTCCGTGCATGGTTCCATGCTGGATGTTTCCCGTGGCCATTGCAGCAGGCAATACCTTTGTGCTCAAGCCAAGTGAACGGGATCCCTCGCCGTCCATCATGATGGCCGAACTGTTCAAGCAGGCGGGTTTGCCGGACGGGGTTTTCAATGTTGTGCAGGGCGACAGGGAGGCTGTCGATGCGCTCCTCGAGCATCCACAAGTCCGCGCGCTAAGTTTCGTCGGATCGACGCCGATAGCTCGGCACTTGTATCAGCGTGGCGCCGAGCTCGGCAAGCGTGTGCAGGCGCTCGGTGGGGCAAAGAACCATCTGGTCGTGATGCCCGACGCTGACCTTGAGCAGGCGGTCGACGGCCTGATCGGTGCAGCGTTCGGTTCTGCCGGCGAGCGGTGCATGGCGATCAGTGTGGCGGTCATGGTGGGCGAGTCCGCAGAGCGACTTATGCCCAGGCTCATCGAGCAGACACGGCGCTTGAAAATCGGGCCGGGCACGGACGCCGAGGTCCAGATGGGACCAGTGGTCACGCGGGCGGCGCTGGAGCGGATCAGCGGCTACATCGAGACAGGCGTGCGCGAAGGCGCGCGTCTGGCGGTCGATGGCCGCGGCCTGAAGGTGCCGGGTCATGAGAACGGCTTCTTCCTCGGTGGTACCCTTTTCGACGGGGTTCGCCCGCAAATGACGATCTACAAGGAAGAGATCTTCGGTCCTGTGCTGTGCTGCGTGCGAGTCGCCGATTTGCACGAAGCGGTTGCCTTGGTGAATGCTCACCCGTTTGCAAACGGCGTGGCGTGCTATACCGGTGACGGGCGCGTGGCACGTGAGTTTGCGCGCAAAATCGAGGTCGGCATGGTGGGCGTCAACGTCCCCATACCTGTGCCGATGGCCTGGCATGGCTTCGGCGGATGGCGCAGCAGCCTGTTCGGCGACATGCATGCGTACGGCGAGGAAGGCGTGCGCTTCTATACTCGACAGAAATCGGTCATGCAGCGCTGGCCGCAGGCCGCCGGTGGCGCAGAGTTCGCTATGCCTACGACCAAGTAGTCCGGCAGGACATTCCCGGGCGGACCGCGTACCGGCGCGCGCAGCCCGCTCGGGTCCTCGCCAGGTCCGCGGGGACGCCGGGCACAATCTCGGCGGGGCAGCTGATCCATCCCAGGCGCTCTTGGGGACTGACGCAGGCCGAGCAAGGCCCGGTCGGGGTCGCGCGCCAGGTATCGGTCGTGTGTCGTCGGTCGGCTCATGTCCGCCGCCGCATCTGCGCTAAAATGGCGTTTTCACGTCCAAGCGGGAACGTTCCCGGGGGTCCGATGCAAGCCGAAAGCGCGGTGACGCAGCCCGCAACAGCTCGAGTGCGCCAGTCGCTCGAGAAGGGCCAGTTCGCACAGGCAGAGCGTGAGGCTTCAGCGCTCCTGTCTGAGCAGCCCGAGAGTCGCGATGGGCTATACATGCTTGCCGTCGCGCAGCGGCTCCAGGGGCGTATCGATGCGGCGCTCGCCACGCTGGAGCGACTGCAGGAGCTGTACCCGGAGTACCCCCGAACTTACCAGGAGCGTGGTCACTGCCGGGTCATGCAGCGGCGGGCGCCGGAGGCCATCGAGGCGTTCGAGGGCGCGATTCGACTCAACCCGGCGCTGCCGGCGAGCTGGCGTGCCCTGGAGTCGCTGTATCGCATGAACGGACGCGGTGCCGACGCTACCACGGCCGCCGCGCACGTTGCCAAGCTCGCGTCGCTTCCGACAGAGATCGTTACAGCCCGCAGCATGTTCGCCGACGGGGAGATCGAAAGCGCCGAAAACCTCGTGCGCCGGTATCTGCTGACGCACGGTGACCATATTGAAGGCATGCGGCTGCTGGCGCAGATCGGAATGAAGCTGGACGTCCTGGACGATGCCGAGCTCCTTCTCGAGAACGTGTTGCGCATGGAGCCCGACTACCGCGCGGCGCGCTTTGACTACGTTCAAGTCTTGCTGCAGCGACACAAGCACCGGCAAGCGCGCGAGCAGATCCAGATGCTGCAGCAGGTCGAGCCGGAAAACCGCGCTTATCTGACTTCCCAGGCGACCATCTGCACCGAACTGGGCGAGTGCGAGACGGCACTTCGATTGTACGGCCAGCTGCTGAGAGAGACTCCGAATCATCCGGAGCTGCATCTTTCGATGGGGCACACCCTTAAGACGCTCGGACGGCAAACCGAGGCGATCGAGGCCTACCACCGGGCGGCGCAATGCCGCAGCGGCTATGGAGATGCGTACTGGAGCCTGGCCAACCTCAAGACCTATCGCTTCACGGACGAGGAGATTGAGGAAATGCGGCGTGCCGAAGCCGCACCGCGTCTGGCCGTGGTTGACAGATTTCATCTGTGCTTTGCACTCGGCAAGGCGCTCGAGGACCGAGGCCAGTACGCCGATGCGTTTGTTTACTACGAGCGCGGCAATGCGCTGAAGAGGAACGAGTCCAGATATCGCCCCGAGTTCATGGAAGGCAATACGCGCCGCCAGATCGAAGTCTGCACGCGGGAGTTCTTCGCTGAACGCCAGGGGTGGGGTTGCCCAAGTGATGCGCCGATTTTCATCGTGGGGCTGCCGCGGGCCGGCTCGACACTCATCGAGCAGATCCTGGCGTCGCACTCACAGGTTGAGGGAACGATGGAGCTGTCGGACATCCCGCGGCTGGTGCAGCAGCTGCAGGGACGCGAGGGAATCGCTGCAGCGCGCTATCCGACAGTGCTGCGCGAGCTCGGCGCAGAGGATTTCAGGCGCTTTGGCGAACAATATCTCGCCGATACGGCTCTGTACCGCAAGGGCAAGCCGCGTTTCATCGACAAGATGCCGAACAACTTCCGGCACATTGGATTGATGCGACTGATGTTTCCGAATGCGCGGATCATCGATGCCCGTCGGGCGTCAATGGCCTGCTGCTTCAGTAATTTCAAGCAACTGTTCGCATCGGGACAGCAGTTCACCTATTCCTTTGAAGATATCGCCCGCTATTACCGCACCTACGCCGAACTCATGGCACACTGGGACGAGGTTTTGCCCGGGTCAGTGCTGCGCGTGCAGCATGAAGAACTGGTGGCGGACTTCGAGCCACAGGTTCACAGGATTCTTGCATTCTGTGGATTGCCCTTCGAGCAGGGCTGTCTTGAGTTCTATAAGACCGAGCGTCGCGTGCACACGGCGAGTTCCGAGCAGGTTCGCCGGCCGATCAACACCGAGGGGCTTGACCAGTGGCGCCGGTTCGAGCCGTGGCTCGGACCTTTGGCGCAGCGCCTGGGCGATTTGGCGGAATCCTAGGGGCGTCTCGGGGACCTCGCCGAGCCCCCCGCCAGGTGCTGCACTCGGGCGTACCCGAGAAGCGCGCGCTGTGGCGCAGAGCTACCTTGGCTGTCCGACTCAAGTGCCGCGCGACGACGACTCCGTGGCGCCGTACCCATCGAGGACGCCTGTCCGTGTGTTCAGGCGCGAAGTCGCGCGTTGTCCGGGTCGTATAGCGGCTCGCGCCCGACGACGGCTTGGCGCCGATGGCCGAGAATCTCGACTTCGAGTTGCTTGCCCGGCACCGCCATGTCGGCGTTGAGGTAGGCCAGCGCGATGCTCTGGCCGAGCCGATAGCCGAAACCGCCGGAGGTGACTAGCCCGACCTGTGCGCTGCCGTCATACACAATCGAGACGGCGGACGCGTCGGCATCGGCGGCAGCTACGATGAGCGGTACCAGCCGCTCGCGAGGTCCCACGGAGGCCTCGCGCCGCAAAGCCTCCTGGCCGATGAATCCACCAGGCTTGTCGAGCCGGACGAAGCGCTCCAGCGAGGCCATGAGCGGCGTGTACTCGGTCGTCAGATCTGCCTTCCAGGAGCGGTAGCACTTTTCCAGTCGAAGGCTGTCCATTGCATAGAGGCCGAAGTCCCTGATTCCGAACCGCTCGCCGGCCTCCCAGATCAGGTCGTACACCGACGACAGGTGTTCGGCCGGGATGTGTAGCTCCCACCCGAGTTCACCGACGTAATTGACACGCAACGCGTGCGCACGCGCGTAGCCAATGTCGATTGTACGGGTGGAGAGCCAGGGAAACGCCGCATTGGACAGGTCGGCCGGCGTGACGCGAGCCAAGAGGTCGCGGGACTTCGGACCGACGACGATCAATGTGCCAAAGCGCGAGGAGAGATTCTCCAGGTGGACCTCTCGATCCGACGGCAGATGCTCGGCGAGCCAGTGTTCGTCGTGACGCTCGCCGGCGGCAGCGCCGATAAGCCAGTATCGAGTCTCGGAAAGGGCCGTTACCGTCATTTCGGTGACGATTCCGCCGTTCGGGGCGCACAGGTAGTTCAGAGCGCTGCGTCCGGGACGAGGCAGTGTGCCGGCGATCATGTAATCAATCCATTCACGGGCGCCGGAGCCGGTGATTTCGAATTTGCTGAAGCCGGGAATGTCCAGGATCGCCACGCGCTCGGCAACCGCGGCACATTCGCGCGCGACGGCCGTGTGCCAAGCCGGTCGCCGAAAGGACGCCTGGGCACCTTCAGGGTCGCCAGGTTCGGGGAAATAGACCGCTCGCTCCCATCCGCCACGTGCGCCGAAGCGCGCCCCCTTTTCCTTCAGACGCTGGTAGGCCGCGGAGGTCTTGGCCGGTCGGCCGGCCGGTCGCTCCTCGGCGGGGTAGCCGATCGCATACTCCTGCTGATAGGTTTCGACGGCCTTGGCCAGCGCGTACCGCTGGTTGGCGAATTGAAGGAAACGCCGGGAGTCGAGCGGCCAGACATCCCATTGGGGTTGCCCGTGGGCCACCCATTCGGCGATGACCTTGCCGGCACCGCCTGCCTGCGCGATGCCAAAAGTGAACGCGCAGCAGTGAAAGAAGCCCGGCAGCCCCGGGGCCGGACCGATCAGGGGATTGCCGTCCGGCGCGTAGGGGATCGGGCCATTGATGACCGTCTTGATGCCAACCGTGCCGAGAATCGGAACGCGATCGCAGGCCGCGTCGATGTACTTCTCCAGTCGCCCGAGGTCGTCATCGAACAGCTGATGCGCGAATTCCTCCGGCAGACCCTCGAGCCAGTGGGCAGTTGCTTGCCACTCGTACGGGCCGAGCAGCAGGCCTTGACGTTCCTGGCGCAGATAATAGCTGACGTCCGGGTCGCGCATCAGTGGCAGGCGCGCCGTGCCACGCTCGACCAGCTCAGGAATGTCCTCGGTCACTAGATATTGATGCGACAGCGTGACGATCGGCAGGTGCTGGCCGACGAGCGCGGCGACCTCGCCGCCGCGGTATCCGGCGGCGTTGATCACCGCGGCGGCCTGAACTGCGCCTTGGTTAGTGATTACCCGCCACTCCCCGGAGCGGGTGCGCTCGATCGCCGTAACCTTCGTGTTTCGGTAGATCTCAGCGCCGTTGTCGCGCGCACCCCGGGCTAGCGCCTGCGTCATCTGCGCCGGGTCGATGTCACCGTCGTAGGGGTCCCAGAGCGCCGCAAGCAATCCATCCGTCTTGATGAACGGATGGCGCGCTGTGATCTCGGCAGGACTGAGTATCTCGAACTCCGTTCCCTGGGCCCGGGCTTGTGCGGCGATATGTCGGAACTCGTCGACGCGATCCTGCGTGTGCGCCAGGCGGATGCTCCCGGTCACATGATAATTGATGTCGTAGCCGGTACGCCGAGCGAGGTCGGAATAGAGGCGCGTCGTGTAGCGCTGCATCTTCAGCAGGTTCCACGATGTTGAGAACGTCGGTACGTTTCCGGCAGCATGCCAGGTCGAGCCGGCCGTGAGCTCGTCGCGTTCGAGCAGAACGACGTCAGTCAGCCCCAGCTGCGTGAGATGGTACAGAGCGCTGCACCCGACGGCTCCGCCGCCAATGATGACCACGCGCGCATGTGTCTTCATAAGAATCGGATCTCCGCTTTATCTCTCGGGCCGGGAGCGCCTGCGCGCTCAGCCCTTGATTCGCTCGTTCTTCGGGTCGTACCACGCTTCGAGCTGCACGCGTGCCGGGTAGCGCTCGCACGCGACCTCGATTTCCCAGTGCCCGGACCGGAGCCACTCGCGAGTGACTCCCTCGGTGCAGTGCACATAGCCCATGCCGATCGACCTTTCGAGGCGGTGACCGAACGCTCCCGACTTGATCGAGCCGACGATGAGGCCGTCACGCACGATCGGCTCCTCGTGATACAGCAGCGGTGCACCCGGGGACTCATCGGTGAGCATGACCTGCACAAGTCGCTTCGGCAGCGTGCCGGGCGCGCGCTGCGCGAGCAGGGCATCCCGTCCGATGAAGCCGCCGGGCTTGTCCCATGCGACCGTAAATGCAACCCCGGACTCGAGCGGGGTATCCTCGTCGCCGATGTCGTGGCTCCAGTGGCGATAGCCCTTCTCGACGCGGCAGGCGGACATCGCATGGTAGCCGGCATGTGCGAGGCCGAACTCACTCCCGGCAGCGATCAGTCGTTCGTATACGTCCAGGCAATGCTCGACGGGCATATATAGCTCCCACCCAAGTTCGCCGACATAGGTGAGGCGGCTGGCCCGTACGCGCGCATAGCCGATCTCAATGTCTCGCGACCAGCCGAACGGGTGGGTGGCGTTCGACAGGTCTGCTCCTGAGAGCATCTCGAGCAGTGCACGGCTCCTCGGTCCCATCACGCCAAGCATCGCGACACCCGATGTGACGTCGGTGACCCAGCAGCGGTTCGTGCCGTCAGCACCAACGTGTCCACGGAGCCAGGCGAGGTCGCGCGTCTGGCAGATCGCGGAGGTCACCACCATGAACTCGTGTTCGGCCAAGCGGGTGATGGTCAGGTCCGCCTCGATGCCGCCGCGGTCATTCAACCATTGCGTGTACACGATGCGCCCGACCGGCACGTCAACATCTGCCGTCGAGATCCTGTTGAGCACAGCGGCGCTGCCCGGCCCCTGGACGAGAAACTTCGCGAAGCTGGTCTGATCGAACAGGCCGACCGCATCGCGTACCGCGCGGCACTCGCGGCGACAGGCGTCGAACCAGTTCTGCCGGCCATATGAATACTCGTAACGAGGCGCTGAGCCGGCTTCTGCGAACCAGTTGGGGCGCTCCCAGCCGGCAGTCTCTCCCATGCAGGCGCCGGCTGCGGTCAGCCGATCGTGCAATGGCGTGCGGCGCGCATTGCGCGCCGACTGGTACTGGTAGTAGGGCCAATGCATCGCATAGAGCAGCCCGAGCGTCTCGACAGTTCGGTCGCGAAGGTATCGGCGGTTCGACTGGAAAGGCATGACGCGGCGCACGTCGACGTCGGAAAGATCGAGGGGCGGCCGTCGATCCACGATCCACTGCGCCAGTACCTTGCCGGTGCCGCCGCTCGCGGCGATGCCGACAGAATTGAATCCGGTCGCCACGAACAGATCGCGAACCTCAGGCGTCTCGCCGATGTAGTAGCGATCATCCGGCGTGAAGCTCTCCGGACCGTTGAAGAACAGCTGGATCCCGGCTGTGGCCAGTACGGGTACCCGTCGGACGGCTGCCTCCAGGATTGGCTCGAAATGCTCGTGGTCTTCCGGTAAGGAATCGAAGCAGAACTCCTCCGGGATACCGTTCATGCCCCAGGGCTTGGCGACCGGCTCGAAGCAACCCATCAGAATCTTGCCTGCGTCTTCCTTGTAATAGGCGCATTCGTCCTGCACGCGCAGCACCGGCAGGTTTCCCGGCAATCCGGCAATCGGCTCGGTGACGATGTAGAAATGCTCAGCGGCGTGCAAAGGTACCGCAACGCCGATGTCGGCGGCCAGTCGGTGGGACCACATTCCGCCGCACAGCACCACTGTGTCGGCCATGATGGGGCCGTCCGCGGTCTCAACTCCGATCGCCCGGCCGCGTTCGATGAGAATGCGCGACACGCGGGTGTGTTCGAAAATGCGTGCGCCGCGCTGCTTCGCCCCCTTGGCGAGGGCGAGCGTCGTGTCGATCGGATTGGTCTGGCCGTCCTTCGGAAGGAAAACGCCACCGATGATGTCGCCAACTTCAAGCAGTGGCCAGCGCGCGCGGATTTCCGCGGGCGACAGCACATCGATCGCAAGCCCGAAGGTCTTACCCATTGAGGCGCCGCGCTTCAGTTCCTCGAAGCGCTCGGGTGTCTTGGCGACACTGATCGAGCCATTCTGCTTGAAGCCAGTGGCCTGTCCGGTCTCTGCTTCGAGGGAGTGGAAAAGGTCCGCGGTGTACTTGGCGAGCTCGGTCAGATTGCGCGTCGCGCGCAGCTGACCGACCAGTCCCGCTGCATGCCAGGTTGTGCCGCAGGTAAGTTGCTTGCGTTCGAGCAGCACGACGTCCTTCACGCCGAGCTTGGTCAGGTGGTAGGCGACCGAGCAACCGGCGACACCGCCGCCGACTATGAGCACATGCGCGTGACTGGGAAGTGACATGCAGGATCCTCGAAAGATGAACGTCGGCTAATAGCGGGGCGGGGCGATGACCCACAGCGAGACGCAAGTGACCGTACCTGGGTTGCGCGCCGTGAAGAGCTCGCCGCGCTCGATCCGGAAGCTGTCACCGGGGCGCAACGTAAAGCGGCGATGGCCGATCCGCAGCTCGAGCTGCCCCTCGAGCACGAAGCCGGATTGCTCGGCCATGCGTGAGACTGGCTCCTCTCCGCTGCGCGCACCGGGCGCGAACGTCGAGAGAATCAGTTCGGCCTCGCCGGTGAGTGTGGGGGAGAGCAGTTCCTCTTCGATTCCGGTGCCGGGGAAATCGAGCCGCCGTCTGTGCTCGCGACGCACGATGTAGCCGTGTTCCTCTGGGACCCGCGGATCATATCCTTGGAAGAACCAGCTGATCTGAACTCCCAAGGCCTCGCTGATCGCCTTTAGCGTCGAGATCGAGATTTCCGAGCGGCCGCGCTCAATCTGGCTGACGTAACCGATGGACTTGCCGATCGCTTCTGCGAGCGCAGCGAGACTCATCGCACGCGCGGCCCGCAGGTCGCGAATCTGACCGCCGAGCGGGCTGGACTCGGCGGCGCGCCGCGTGCGCGGTGGCGTGGCCTTCGGCGCGGTGGCGCTGCGGGTGCGGCGGCTTCGTTTCGGCTGAGGCACGGTTGGCTATGAGCGGTCTGCGGGAGTTCACGATTGTAGCGGATTCCAGATGCGAATTCATCATCGTGAAAATTGACGCAAAAATTTCACGCCCGTATGATGGGATGGTCCGATCGCAAGCCGGAGATCGACGATGCTGCCCGACCGAATGCATGCGGTGCTGTTGACCCGCCATGGCGACCTCGGTGCTCTGGAATATCGCGGCGATATTTCGGTTCCGGTGCCGGGCACGGGGGAGGTGCTGGTGCGGGTCACGGCTGCGGCGCTCAACAATACGGATGTCAACCTGAGAATAGGCTGGTATTCGAGAGCCAGTGCGCCGGCGGCCTCGGATGCCGAGCCCGGGACGGCCGGGTCGGTCGAGGACGGCAGCTGGTCCGGTACACCGGTCGCGTTCCCGCTCATTCAGGGGACTGACGCGTGCGGCCAAATCGTGGCCGTTGGGCCGGGTGTAGCCGCGGATCGAGTCGGGGAGCGGGTGCTTATCGACCCGGTTCTGCGGGCGGACGCCGCAGACCCGACCTCCAGTGTGCGCTATCTGGGGTGCGACTGTAACGGCGCGTTTGCCGAGTTCGTGGCCGTTCCGGCGGCAAATGCCTTCCCTGTCCGTGCGAAGCCCCTGTCTGATGCAGAACTGGCGTCGTTCCCTTGTGCCTATATGACCGCGGAGAACCTGCTGACACGTGCGCAGATCTCGGCGACCGACACGCTCCTCGTGAGCGGTGCCTCGGGCGGGGTTGGCTCGGCGGCGGTGCAGCTTGCGCGGCGGCGCGGCGCGCGTGTGCTGGCTATCGCATCGGCGGGAAAGGAGCCCGCCCTGAAGTCCCTCGGTGCGGACGAGGTTGCCGGGCGCGGCGAGGACCTCGTGGAGCGCTTCGGCGTGGAGTCGGTGGACGCCGTCATTGACGTCGTCGGTGGAGCCACCTTCGGACCGCTGTTGCAGGTGCTGAAGCGCGGCGGACGTTATGCGGTGGCTGGCGCAATCAGTGGCGCGCAGGTGCGGCTTGACCTGCGCACCCTGTATCTGAAGGACTTGACGCTTCACGGTTGCACCGTGCCGCCGCCTCAGCTGTTCGAGCGTCTGGTCGGATACATCGAGCGCGGAGAGATCCGGCCCGTGGTGGCCAAGATCTTCCGGTTGTGCGAACTGGCTGCGGCGCAGCAGGCATTCCTCGACAAGGCTTACGTGGGAAAGATCGTCGTGCTGCCCTGATTGCGCAATGCGCGGGTTTCCCGACCGGACGGCGAGGCAAATGGTCCCATGGCGGTCTCTGCGGGCTCTCGCATGGGGCTAGGCGATGTGTCGCGGACATCGTGCCATGATGTCCCGGGGACTGCTCGCCCGGTGGATTGCGCGGGTCGGACTTGGCGGCGCCTCAGGCGCGATCGCTCTTAGGCAGCACCGTCGCGGGCCTGCGCCCGGCTCGCCGGGCTCATGCTCTCGCGCGGGAGTCTGACCGGAAAGCGAGCACGGATCGCGGCGTCGACGGCCTCCGGAATGTGTGCCGGATAGTGCGTCGCGAGGAGATCGCGAACTTTGCGCGCCGCGCGGTCGACGATGTCCGTCGAGCCCTGTTCGGTCCATTCGTTCGGACTCTTACGGTCGCCGATCGCCGGGTACAGATATTCTGTCTGCATCAGCTGCAGCGTCTGCGCGGAGCCGAGGAAATGCCCGGGTCCGTTGAGGCACACATCCTTGATGGTCTCGAACGACAGTCGTTCCTCGTTGATCTCGATGCCCTTTATCGTCCGCTGCGTCATGCCGATGATGTCGTTATCGATGAGCAGACTTTCCAGCGAGAAGCCGAGCAGGCTCGCATGCATGCCGGCCGACTCGTAGATCAGGTTCGCGCCGGCGTTGCCGACGAGCGCATGATTGAGCGCCTTTTCAGCACCCGACTGTCCGTCGGCGATCTTGGAGTCAGTCATGCCGGAAGGGGTGCCGCCGGTCAGGTCGTAGAAGTTCGCCATCTGGCCGGCCGCGGCCGAGAGCAACGCCTGTTCGGGGCTGCCGCCGGACATCGCTCCGGTGCGCAGGTCCGAGACGAAACACCACGTCCCGAAGATGGCCGGGTGTCCCGGGCGGATGGCATTGACGTACACCAGACCGGCGAGGCATTCGGCAACTTCTTGAGCCAGCGCGCCGGCGAGGGCGGCCGGCGCGGTCGCACCGGCTTGTCCGGCCGAAAGCAGCAGAACGGGCATGCCGCCGCGGACGGCGACCTCCAAGCATCGGCACGCGTCGGTTGCGAACTTCATCGGTGGAACGACGAAGCAGTTCGATTGACTCACGAACGGCCGTGCACGCCACTTGTCCTCGCCGCCGGCGATCGCGTACAGCATCTCGAGCGAAGCGGTCAGATGCTCCGGCTGTACCCAGCTGCTACCGACGTGTTTCGTGGTGCTCGAAACGGCGGCGTAGCAGGTGTTGAAGTCCATCTCGAAGGGGTCCGGGATGTCCCGGGGAACCACCGCACGCTGGAAGAAGTGAATGTGGTCCATGACATCCACGATCCGACCGATGTCGTACAAATCCTGGATCTTTGATTCGCGGTACGTTCCATCGGCCGCGACGACGCTGACGGCCGCACCGGCCGTGCCAAAGTACGTCCGCTTGCCCCACGGCTCCAGATCGTGACGTGGGTCCTGCGCATGCAGGACGAAGTGGCGGCCCGCCTTGGCGAGGGTGTCCTCGACCAGCGCCTGGGGGAACAGAAGCCGATTACGATCGCTGAGGGTGCAACCGGCGCGGGTGAGAACCTCGACCCCGGACGGGGGGGCGTCGGCGAGGCCGATCTCGGACAGCAGACGCAGGGCGGTGCGGTGGATGGCGAGGACGTCGGTATCGCTGAGCGGCCGGAAGTTGCCGCTCGACATCCCGGGCCATACTGGGCGGAGGTTATCGGGGAGGGGCCCGCTGCGCAGCGCCCGCCTTGCATCGCGCCCGGAACGCCGGGCTTTGATCTGACACTCGCTCACGATTTTCTCCAGTGAGAATCGCCGCGGTCGGCACCGATGTCTCTGCACTCAGCGAAGGCTTGCGCCGAGCAATTGCCCTTCGACGGGCACCTCTCGTACGGCTCCCCCGCAACCGAGTCTGTCATGGCGAGTGGCCATCCGCTGCTGAGATTTTCTACCGATCGGAAAATTTTGGTATTTCCGGATGGCTCGCATGCCGCAGGCTCGCCGCGATTGTGCCGGGCGAGTGTCGGAACCGGCAGCCGCAATGGGTCGCTGAGCGGAGGCCGGGGCACGACAGATGCGCGAGCCCCTGGCGGCGCGCGCGCTGGTGCAACCCTGCGGCCCGTGCCAATCAGGTGGCGTAATAGCCGTTGAGTACCTTGAACTCGAGGAACTCCAGCAGACCGTAGGTGCCGCCCTCGCGGCCATTGCCCGATTGCTTGAATCCGCCGAACGGCGCGTCATAATCCTGGGGTGAGCCGTTTAGGTAGATGCTGCCGGCGCGCAGCAGCCGGCCGACGCGGCGTGCCTTCTCGAGATCGCGGCTTTGTACGTAGGCGGCGAGTCCATACGGGGTATCGTTGGCGATCTCCACGGCCTCCTCGACCGTTCGGAAGCGCAGGATCGACAGCACCGGTCCGAAGATCTCCTCGCGGGCCACGCTCATCGAATTGACCACGTCCGCGAAGATCGTCGGCCGGACATAGTAGCCGCGCTCGAATCCGGTCGGGCGTCCGAGGCCACCGAGCGCTAGGCGCGCTCCTTCGGCAATGCCCTGGCCGATGCAGCGCTGGATCTTGTCGAATTGCATGCGCGAGGCCACTGGGCCGAGATGCTTGCCCGGCTTGGTGGGATCTCCGACCTCGAGCGCGGCGCCCGCCGCGACCGCCATCTCGACGGCCTGGTCGTAGATGGACGCTTCAACGAGCATGCGTGTCGGCGCATTGCACGACTGCCCGGAGTTACTGAAGCAGTGCGCGACGCCCCGTTTCACCGCAGCCTCAAGATCGGCATCGGCGAACACGATATTGGCCGACTTGCCGCCGAGCTCCTGCGTGACCCGCTTGACGGTATCGGCGGCCGCCTTGGCGACACTGATTCCGGCCCGTGTCGAGCCGGTGAAGGACATCAGGTCGACGTCCGGATGCACCGCGAGCGCGTGACCTACGACCGGCCCGGTACCGTGAACCATGTTGAACGCGCCCGTCGGAAAGCCAGCCTCGTGGATGAATTCTGCGAATAGCTGTGCCGAAAGAGGGGCTTGCTCACTCGGCTTGAGTACCACGGTGCAGCCGGCGGCGAGCGCGGGTGCCACCTTTGCGCAAACCTGGTTCATCGGCCAGTTCCATGGGGTGATCAGGCCGCATACCCCGACCGGTTCGCGCATGACCGCCGCGCGGCCCCGCAGTCTGACCTCCCAGTCGAGCGCGCGTGCGGCGGCGATCGTCTCTTGGATGTGCCCTGTGCCGGCCGCTGCCTGTGCGCGGGAGGCCAGATCGCGCGGCGCGCCCATCTCAGTCGTGATGGCCCCGGCCATCTCCTCGAAGCGGCGCTCGTAGACTGCGAGCAATCGCTCCATGAGCTCGAGACGCATCGTCAGTGGCGTGACCGCCCAGGCGGGAAATGCCCGAAGGGCGGCGGCGACGGCCCGGTTTGCATCTTCCGTTCCACCCATCAGAATCTGGGCAACCTGCTGTTCGGTCGCCGGATCGATGACGGCAAATCGGTCGACTTCCTGCGCCGGGGCGATGAAGCGGCCATCGATGTAGTGCTGCAGGGATTTCACGCTGTCACTCCGAGTCTGTCGTAACTGAATGCCTGGCTGGGCGCCTGCCGTATCGCGTACGGGCTCGCGGGCGAGGCGGATTTCGGCCTGCACGGCTGGGCACCGACGGTGTCCCGTGTGCCACTGTATTCGCACTGCCCGGAGAGCAGCGTATCGCAGCGGGCGCCGGGAATGAAGGCCCGGGAAGCCGCTTTGCGCGCCGCCCCGGCGGCCGATAGCGGCTTTGTCAAATGGACGAAAAAATTTGACTTGCCGCGGAAAATTTCGGAGCGGTAGCCTGCCCACCCTGTGGTCCGGGACTGTGCCATGCGCTCCCCGGGGGCAGAATCTGTGCGGTAAGCTCGCCGCCCCGGCTTCTGGAGGTTCATACGTGATCAGCTCTCGCATCGGCTTCATCGGTCTCGGCAACGTCGGTTCGAGTCTGGCCGGAAACCTGCTGCGCAGCGGGATGGATCTCACGGTGCGCGATCTGAACGAGCGGATCGTCGCGGAATTCGTCGCCGGCGGCGCCAAGCAGGCCGCCTCGCCGAAGGCGCTGACCGAACGGTCGGACATCATCATCACGTGTCTGCCGTCACCCGCCGCGAGCGCGGCGGTGATGGAAGCCCAGGACGGAATTCTCGCCGCGCTCGCGCCCGAGAAGATCTGGCTCGAGATGTCTACGACCGATGAGACCGAGGTGCGCCGACTCGCCTCCCTGGTCGAGGCCAAGGGAGCGCTGGCGATGGATTGCCCAGTATCGGGAGGTTGCCATCGCGCGGCGACCGGCAATATTTCAATCTTCGCCGGTGGCTCGCGTGCCGCGTTCGAGCGGGTGCTGCCGCTGCTGAAGATCCTCGGAACCCGGATCCTGCATACCGGCCCGCTGGGCTCGGCGTCGGTGCTAAAGGTCATGACCAATTATCTGGCCACGGCGCATCTGGTGGCCCTCACCGAGGCGCTGACGACCATGAAGGTCGTCGGCATGGACATGAACACCGTCTATGAGGCGATTCGGATTTCGTCGGGCAATTCATTCGTCCACGAGACGGAATCTCAGGTGATTCTCAACGGCAGCCGCGACATCAGCTTCACCATGGATCTGGTGATCAAGGACGTCGGATTGTTCGATCAGATTGCCCGTGAGCATCGCGTGCCGCTCGAGCTCTCGCCGCTGATCCTTGGAATCTTCAAGGACGGGGCTGATCGCTACGGGCCGCGCGAGCTGTCGGACAACATCATCCGACGGCTCGAAGAAGCCTGCGCGGTGCAGGTTCTCGGTAGCGGATTTCCGGCAAAAATCGTCGATGAGAGTCCGAAGGAACCCGGCTATGAGGTCGTGCCGCGGGGCCCCGCGGGCGCGGCCGGCTGAGCTGTCCGGACAGTCAGCTCGGTGGCTGCTGTGCGGCGAGGAAATCGATGAATGCGGCAACGCGCGGCTGATCGCGCACTTCTCGGCGGCAGATGAGCCCCCAACTTCCAGGACATTGCGCGGTGTGAGAAACCGGACGCACCAGCCGTCCCGTCTCGAGTTCGGCGTCGACAAAAGGACCGTTGACAAGCGCGACGCCGTGGCCCTCGAGCGCGAATTCAAGTGCGAGCGCCAGCGTGTCGACGACAATCTGCGAATTAGGCTTGTACGGTACGCCGGCCGCCTCGAACCACAGGTCCCACTGGCGGCTCTCGGAGTAAATGGTGACCAGCGGCAGCTTGAGCAGGTCGTGGGGCTCGGCCTGCTCGCCGAGCGTGGCGCGCAGCCTCGGACTGCACACAGGGAACAACCGGTATTCGAAAAGGGGGACCCAATAGTACTCGGGCTGGGGAGCGCTCTCGCGATACACCAGACCGACATCGGCAAGGGACGCGTCGAACTCCCAGTCCGCAGCGCATGTCGAGAGCAGCATCTTGATGTCAGGATGGGCGGCCGAGAACGCCGTGATACGCGGTGCGAGCCAGCGCAGCGATGCGGTGACGTATGTTTGCACGCGCAGTGGGCGCTCACGGCGTGCGCTGCGAATCGTTTCCGCACCTTCGATCAGCAGCTCGAGCGCCTTGCGCGCATAGCCGTAGAAGATGCGTCCCTCAGGCGTCGGCGCGATGCTGCGGCCTTCGCGGGTAAAGAGCGGAATGCCGAAATCCTCCTCGAGCAGCTGGATCTGGTAGCTGATGGCGGGGTGGGTCAGGCACAACTCATCGGCCGCGTCTCGAACGCTCTTGCGCCGTGCGGTTGCCTCGAATCCCTTCAGCGCGTTCAGCGGCGGTAACTTGCGAAGGTCAATCTTGTCGGACAAAGATCCTCCTCGCGGGCAGTGTTGCGGGGTAAGGGCTGCACCGGTCAGACCGGCGCAGCCACTCACCCGGGCACCTCTTGGCGGGGCCTCTGATTTGCTGGCAAGGTGCGTCCAGCGAAACACAAGACCACCGATGACGGGATGGCAGGGGCCGCCCGCGTTGCGCCACACCGCGTCCGTCGCTGGTGCAAGGATGCCGGCGGCGGCGGGAGGCGTCAATCGGCGCTATTTTACCGGCGTCTACGCCTCGCGCGGATTCCAAACCCAGGCCCGTCCCTGTAAGCTCATGCGGCCGGCCAGGCTTAGATTCGACCCTCGATCGCCCGCCCCGATCTGCGGCGGCGGTCGACCACGCGGAGAGATCTCATGACCATTGAGTTGAGCACCAGCGAGTGGCACGCGCGCGCCAAGGCCTTGCGCTACGCGACGGGGAATTTCATCGACGGTGAGCACGTCGACGGACTCGCTAAGGGCCGCTTCACGGTGACAAACCCGGCGACGTTGACGCCGCTGTGCGAGGTGGCTGCCGGCACGGCCGCCGACATCGACCGCGCGGTGGCGTCGGGGCGGCGAGCATTTGCGAGTGGAGTCTGGCGGCGCATGGCGCCGCGCGATCGGCTCGTCGTGCTGTCGCGTTACGCACAACTCATCGGCAAGAATGCCGAGCGCTTCGCGTTGCTGGACACGCTGTGCATGGGCAAGCCTATCCGCGACATGCTCTCGATCGATGTGCCCCAGGCGGTCCAGACGTTCACCTACTTCGCCGAGTTGTGCGACAAGATCGAGGGCACAGTCACCGCGACGGCGGCTGAGGCGTTTCACTATATTCTGCGCGAACCGTTGGGCGTCGTTGGATGCATCGTGCCCTGGAATTACCCGTTGCTGATGGCAGCGTGGAAAGTCGCTCCTGCGCTGGCCGCCGGGAATTCCGTCGTATTGAAACCGGCCGAACAATCGCCTCTTTCGGCGCTAGTCATGGCCGAGCTGTTCGTTGAGGCCGGCGGTCCGCCGGGGGTATTCAACGTCGTCAACGGAATGGGCGAGGCGGCCGGAGCAGCCCTTGCGCTGCACGGCGACGTCAACAAGATCGCCTTTACCGGGTCGACGGAGATCGGCAAGCTCATGCTGGTGTACGCCGGTCAGTCGAATATGAAGCGGGTCAGTCTGGAGTGCGGCGGCAAGTCGCCGCAGATCTTCCTCGCGGATCTGGAGGATCTCGATCGCGCCGTCAATTACGCCGTCAACGGCATTTTCGGCAACATGGGAGAGGTGTGCAACGCCGGCTCGAGGTTGCTCGTTGACAAGCCGATCGCAGCGGCCTTCGTGGAGCGATTCGTCGAGCTTGGCCGTAATGCGTATCGGCCCGGCGATCCGCTCGATCCGCAGACCAATCTAGGACCGCTCGTGACCGCAAGTCACCGGGCGCGCGTGGTGTCGTACGTCGAGAAGGGCAGAGCGGAAGGTGCACGGGTTGAGTTTGGTGGGGACGTGCCCGCGCTCGCGGGCAGCTACGTCAATCCGACGTTGTTCTCTCGCGTGGAGAACCGGATGACGATCGCAAGGGAAGAGATTTTCGGGCCTGTCGCGGCGGCCATCGAAGTCGATGGATTGCAGGATGCGCTGCGCGTGGCCAATGACTCGGTCTATGGCCTCGCCGCTTCGGTGTGGACACGCGATCTGCGCAGCGCACATGCCGCGGTCCGCGATCTGGAGGCGGGCGTGATCTGGGTGAATTGCTTTGACCACGGCGATATGACACAGCCGTTCGGCGGCTACAAGCAGTCCGGCCACGGCCGGGACAAGTGTCTCGAGAGCCTGCTGTCCTACACGCAGACCAAATCTGCGTGGATCCATCTGGGACCTGGCCAATAGGACGGAGGGCGGCGATCAGTGCGGGTTGCGGGCTTCCCGGCACGGATGCATCCGGGCGAGGACCTCTAGCTCGGGCGGCCCATGGCGCGTGAGGGTCGCGTCCACGGGTGGCCCGATGTGCCCATGGGTCGGATTCGCCAGACGGACGACCCCGGGGGGGCTGCGGTCTGCCGGTCAGGCCCCGCAGGGCGTGTCGCGGACGGCGTGGCGCCGGGCGGGGGCGTAATCTGGACACTGACGCATCCGGACAAGCGGATGGCGAAAATCGACGAGCCGTCACGCAGGGCGGCGGTCATAGTACCCGCAGCGCGTTTTCGGCACGGTATTCCACTATGACCACTCAGGGTCCAGGCGAGCGGCGTTTTCCCACAGAAGCGGGTGCGGTGATCATCGGGCAGGGCGGCATCGTTGGCGCCTCGGTGGTGCACCATCTGCTCGAGCTCGGCTGGGACAACATCGTAGGTCTCGACAAATCGGCGATTCCCACCGACATCGGTTCCACCTCGCACGCCTCCGATTTCTGCTACATGACCAGCCACGACAAGATGTCGTGTCTGACCACCCTTTACAGCCGCGAATTCTACGACCGCCTGGGACACTATTGCCGGATCGGCGGCCTGGAAGTGGCGCGGGTCGGTGACGATGAGCGCATGCAGGAACTGCAGCGCAAGGTGGGCTCCGGCAAGGCATACGGAACGCGCGCGGAGATCATTTCAGCTGCGAAGGCGAAGTCGCTGTTCCCGTTGCTCGAGGAGCAGGCGATTCAGGGTGCGCTGTGGGATCCGGACGCCGGCCTGGTCGTGCCGCGCTCGCAGCGCGTCGCGGGGGTCCTGCTCGAGCGTGCCGTGGCGACGGGACGGCTGCAGACGTTCGCGAACACACCGGCGCTCGCGATCGATATTCACGACGGACGCGTCTGCGGTGTCGAGACCCGCAAGGGCTACATCAAGACGCCAATCGTCATCCTCAGCACCGGCATCTGGGGACCGCTGCTGGCGGGCCGCAGCGGCTCGCCGCTGCCGCTCATGCCGTTCGAGCATCCGCTACTGTTCTTCGGGCCGTACACCGAGTTCGCCGGCACGGGCAAGGAGATCGGTTATCCGCTGCTGCGTGATCAGGGCAATTCAGCCTATCTGCGCGACACGGGAGACCCGACCACCTCGGAGGGCGGTCAGATCGAGTGGGGCTACTACGAGCAGGATAATCCGCGCATGGTGCATCCGCGCGAGATTGCCGAGCCCGGTGAGGCGCGGCTTTCGCCGTCGATGCGCGATATGGACATCGAGCAGGTGATGCGCGGCTACGAGCGGGCCACTGAGATCGTGCCGCTGCTCGGAGAGCTGGGCTGGGATGCGAAGCGCTCCTTCAATGGATTGATGTCGATCACGGTCGACGGCATGCCGCTGATCGGAGAGTCTCCGGAGGTCGGCGGGCTGTGGTTCGCCGAGGCGGTCTGGGTTAAGGATGCTCCGGGGATCGGCAAGGTGTTCGCCGACTGGCTGGTGAAGGGACGCACTGACTGGGATTCCTTTAGCATCGATATCGCCCGCTTCTACCCGATGCAGAAGACGCCGGCGTACGTGCTCGGCCGCTGCAGCGAAACTGCCAAGAAGGTCTACAACCCGCCGGTCCATCCGCGTGAGCCCTACCTGACCGGGCGTGATCTGCGTCGCGGTCCGTTCTGGCCGCGCGAGAAGGAGCTTGGCGGCTACTTTATGGAAGCGGCAGGATGGGAGCGCGCGCACGGTTACAAGGCCAACGAGCACCTGCTGGAAAAGTACGCCGCGCAGGTGCCGCAGCGGCGCAATGAGTGGGACGCGCGACATTTCTGGCCCGTCTCCAACGCCGAGCAGCTTGCGATGAGCGAGAACGTCGGCATGGTCAACCTGTCCCATTTCGCCATCTACGATGTAAACGGCGCCGATGCCGAGGCGCTGCTCGAATACCTCTCGGTCGCCAAGGTGGGCGGTTCCACGGCGCCGGGGCGGGGCATCTATACCCACTTCCTTGACGAGGTCGGCGGGGTACGTGCGGACCTTACGATCATCCGCCTTGATGCATCGCAGTATCGCGTGGTGTGCGGCGGCGGCACCGGCCCGCGCGATCTGATGTGGATGAAGCGGATCCGCGCGGCGCGCAAGTTCCGTGCGGACATTCACGATCGTACCGACGACATCGTAACGCTCGGTCTGTGGGGACCGAACGCCCGGCGCGCTCTGCAGGCGCTCGCTGATGAGCCCGAGGGCCTCTCCCACGAGAACTTCCCCTTCGCCACGGCTCGGCTGATCCGGGTGCGCGGTCTGCCGGTCTGGGCATTCCGCATCTCCTACGTCGGGGAGCAGGGCTGGGAGCTGTACGTCTCGCCGAGCTACGGTCTGGCGCTGTGGGACATGCTGTACGAGCAGGGTGTCATGCCGGTCGGTATCGAGACCTACGCGAACACGCGACGCATGGAAAAGAGCCTGCGATTGCAGAACGCGGATTTGCTTACCGAATACAATCTGTACGAGGCCGGGCTGTCGCGCGCGAAGATCAAGCCGGACGACTTCCACGGCAAAGCGGCCTATATGGCCCAGCGCGAACGGCCGCGCCAGACGGCGTACCTGTGTACCCTGAGCATGGTCGAGAACGTAGACCGTGAGGGTGTGGCGCGCTATCCGGTCGGCCAGTGGCCCATCCTGGATCCGGAGTCAGGCGAAGTGCTCATCGACGAGCTCGGCCGGCGCTCCATCACCACCAGCATTGCGTATGGACCGTCGGTCGGGAAGAACCTCGCCCTCGGCTATCTGCCGGAGCGCTATGCGCAGGAGGGACGGATGCTGGCGATGGAATACTTCGGCGAGCGGTATCGGCTGCGCGTCGAGGCCGTGGGCCAGCGCGCGCTGTACGATCCGCAGAACGAGCGTCCGAAGTCCTGATCCGCAGGCACGGCCGGACCACAGCGCGTCCGGCCGTACCCGCGCGGCAATTTTCCCGTCGTCAATACAGCCGGCATGCCGGTTCGTCTCGATGCCGCCGCTCGCCGGCCGTGCCCCGCGGTGCGGGTTACATGATGCGCCTCGCAGGGGGCCGTGGAGACACCGCGCCTCGCGAGGCGGTTGTCCGCTTACGCCGCGAGCTCTCCGGAGGCGAGCGCCAGGTACTTCGACACGTACGCGGCGAAAGATCGCCAAACCTCGATGCGGAAGCGGTGCTCCTCGGTACGCCACAGCACGATTTCCGCCTTGGCGAACACCGTGCGCGTGCACATGCCGATCGGGAAGGCGCTCAGGTGCAGATCGAGTGGACTTGCGCTGTTCAGCAGAACCGTGACACGCTCCCCGGCGACTTCCAGCGCAATCTGGCGGTGGCTAACGTCGACCAGGGCGTGAGGCGCCTCGCCCAGCGCAGCTTCAAGGCGCGCCGCGACGTCAGCGTGCGCCTCGGCGGGGGCAATGAGCAGTCGCTCATCGGGTCCCAGCCACAACGCTGCAGTTGCCTGTTGTGCCGCAGCCCGGCAGGCGCGATCAATGATGGGCAATCCGAGGGCGGCCGTCGCCGCATTCAGGACCGCAGGCTCGCCGCGCAGCGTCCAGCGCGAAGCCGCAGGCAGTGTCCGAACCAGCGCACTGGGGGCGACGGCGGGGCCCTTGCGGGCCGCGGTGAAATTAGCCATGGAGGCGGGCTCCCTGCGGGTCGTAGAACACCGGTGAGCTGACCTCGACCGGTTCGGGCTGCTGGTCTGCGACCACGTACAGCGTCTCGCCCATGCGGGCGCGTCCCCCACGCACCAACGCTAGGGCGATGGAGCGCCCGAGGGCGGGGCTGAAATACGACGATGTAACGTGGCCAATAGGTCGTCGCTGTGGGCCACCGGCGGGCAGCGTGGCGAAGATCTGCGCACCTTCCTCGAGCACGACGTGCGGGGTGCTCGTCAGCAGACCGACGAGCTGCTTGCGGTCGATCGCCTGCATGGACGACCGTTCGAGCGCGCGCTTGCCGACGTAGTCGCTCTTGTTCTTGCCGATCGCCCAGGCAAGCCCGGCATCGTGCGGGGTGACCGTGCCGTCGGTATCCTGGCCGACGATGATGTAACCCTTCTCAGCGCGCAGGACATGCATTGCCTCGGTGCCGTAGGGGGTGATGCCGTGCGCCTGGCCGGCGGCGTAGATGGCCTCCCAGATGCTCTGTCCGTAGTCCGCGGGCACGTTGATCTCGAAGCCGAGCTCACCGGTGAAGCTAACCCGGAACAGACGCATGGGCACCCCGCCGATGCGCCCGTCGGCGACGCTCATGTGCGGCAGGGCGCTGTCCGACAGATCGATGCCCTCGACGAGTCTGGCGAGGACGTCGCGGGATTTCGGGCCTTGCACGGCGATGACGGCCCATTGCTCGCTGGTCGAGGTCAACCAGCACTCGAGTTCGCGCCACTCGGTCTGCAGATAATCCTCCATCAGTGACAGCACCGCAGCCGCGCCTCCGGTCGTGGTGGTCACGTGGAAGCGGTTGGCTGCGATGCGTGCCACGACGCCGTCGTCCATGATGAATCCATCGTCCCGCAGCAGAATGCCGTAGCGACACCGTCCGACCGGCAGATTGGCCCAGGAGTTGATGTACAGCCGGTTCATGAATTCCGCGGCGTCCTTGCCGACAACCTCGATCTTGCCGAGGGTCGAGGCATCGAACAGGCCGCAGCCATTGCGTACCGCGGCGCACTCGCGTTGAACGGCGGCGTGCATGCTCTCCCCGTTGCGCGGGAAGTAGCGGGTGCGCTTCCACAAGCCGACGTCTTCGAATACCGCCCCGTGCCCGACAGCCCAGTCGTGGGTGGGCGTGGTCCGGACCGGATCGAACAGCTCGCCGCGCGTGTAGGCGGCGAAGCTGCCGAAGGTCACGGGGGTAAAGGGCATACGGAACGTGGTCAGGCCGACCTCGGGGACGGACTTGCCGATCGCACCGGCCACGATCGCAAGAGCGTTGAGATTGGATGTCTTGCCCTGATCGGTGGCCATTCCGGTCGTTGTGTAGCGCTTGACGTGTTCGATCGACCGGAAGCCCTCGTGTGCGGCGAGAGCCAAATCCTTCGAGGTGACATCGTTCTGCCAGTCCACGAATGCCTTTACCGCGGGCTTGCCGGGCGGCTGGGCGAGCGCACCGATGATTCCGGCGTATTCACCGGCCTGCGCCTTCGGCGGTGGTCCGTCCGGTGGGGTGAGTCCCGCTGCGCGTGCCGCGGCGCCTCGGCCATCCGCAACGGCGTCCTGCAGCGAGAAGACTCCGCGGCAGGCGCCCGCACAGAGCGTCTGCTCGGCCGGCTCTGCCGGCAGGAAGGTCTGCTGCGATGCGTCCCAGGCGAGTTTGCCGCGCGATTGCGAGAACAGGTGCACGCTCGGGGTGTAGCCGCCGGACATCAGGACCGCATCACAGGGGATGCGCTGGACAGCTCCCTGCGTGCCACCCGTGCCATCGAGTGCCTGCACGCGCAACGCCTTGACCCTGCTCCAACCGACGGTGCCGACGATGGTCGCCTGAGTGAGCACGCGCATGCCGGCTTGACGGGCCGCATCGGGCAACCGCCCGTCGGCCTTCGAGCGAACATCGATGATGGCGGCGATCTGGACGCCCGCAGCATGCAGGTCGAGCGCCGCCTGGTAGGCCGCGTCACACGCGGTGACCACCGCAGCGCGCCGGCCCGGCAGGACCCCGTAGCGGTTCAGGTAGGTCCGGGCGGCGCCGGCAAGCATGATGCCCGGCCGGTCGTTGCCGGGGAAGACCAGTGGCCGCTCAATCGCTCCGGTGGCGAGCACGACTTGCTTGGCCCGTACCTGCCAGAGCCGCTCGCGCGGCTCGCCCTCACGGGGCGAGTCGAGGTGGTCGGTCAGCCGCTCGGCCAGGCCGATGAAGTTGTGCGGAAAATACCCGAACGCAGTGGTACGCGGGAGCAGCGTCACGTTCGGTCGAGCGGCAAGCTCGCCGATGCTCTCGGTGAGCCATTGCTCGGCAGGCTTGGCGTCGATCGATGCCGCCCTGGCATTCGCGTCGGCGAGCAGAGAGCCACCGAATTGCGGCTGCTCCTCACAGAGCATCACGCGCGCGCCGCGTACCGCCGCCGCCTTCGCGGCCGCAAGACCTGATGGCCCTGCCCCGACGATCAGTACGTCGCAATGGGCAAACCGAGTGGCGTAGGCGTCAGGGTCCGCAAGCTCGGGGGCGCGTCCAAGGCCTGCCGCGGAGCGAATCTTTGGTTCGTACAGTGAGCGCCATGCACGGCGCGGCCACATGAAGGTCTTGTAGTAAAAGCCGGCTGGGATGAACGGGGAGAGTAGGCTGTTGATCGCCCCGACGTCGAAGCTCAGGCTAGGCCAGCGGTTCTGGCTGATGGCATCGAGTCCGGCGTACAGCTGCACTTCCGTGGCGCGCAAGTCGGGAGTGACGCGCGCGGCATCGCGGCGAACCGTGACCAGGGCGTTCGGCTCCTCGGGGCCGGCGCTGATGATGCCGCGCGGGCGATGATATTTGAAGGAGCGGCCCACCAGATGCACCCCGTTGGCGAGCAGGGCGGAGGCGAGAGTGTCTCCTTCGAAGCCACTGTATTCGCGGCCGTCGAACATAAAACGCAGCTCACGCTCACGGTTTATCCGACCACCGGCCGGCGTACGCCAGGGCTGGCTCATGCGTGTACACCCTTTGTGTGGGCCGGCGGCTGTTGACCCACCTCGTAGGTGGCCAGGAATCGATCGGTGGTCGTATCGCGCAGCGCATTGAAGAAGCGGCCACAGCCGTGCGCATGGCGCCAGCGCTCGGCATGGACTCCTTTTATATTGTCTCGCTGGTAGAGGTAATCGGCCCAGTCCTGATCCGAGCAGGCGTGCGGATCGGTGGGACGGGCAACGTGCGCCTGGCCGCCGTACACAAATTCTGGCTCGGGGCGCTCGCCACAATAGGGACAGTTGATCAACAGCATGAAGGTGCGCTCTAGTGGGCGACCGCGGCGGCGGCGGCCTCGTCGATCAGTTCGCCGTCACGGAATCGTTCAATGGTGAAAGGGGCGTTGATGGGGTGCGGCGCATCGTTCGCGACCGTCCAGGCCAGCAGGTGTCCGGCGCCCGGGGTGGCCTTGAAGCCGCCCGTGCCCCAGCCGCAGTTGACATACAGTCCGGGCACCGGTGTTTTGGCGATGATCGGGGATCGGTCGGGCGTCACATCGACGATGCCTCCCCAGTTGCGCAGCATGCGCAGCCGGCGAAACATGGGAAACAGCTCGCAGATGGCCTCAAGAGCGTGCCGGCTGATGTGTAGTCCGCCGCGCTGGGTATAAGAGGTGTAGGCGTCAGTGCCGGCGCCGATCACCATCTCCCCCTTGTCCGACTGACTGATGTAGGCGTGGATGGTGTTCGACATCACGACGCATGGAAAGATCGGCTTGACCGGCTCGGAAACCAGCGCCTGCAGAGGATAGCTCTCAAGCGGCATCCGTACGTCGAGCATTCGCATCAGCACGCTGGTGTGACCGGCGGCCGAAACGCCGATGCGCGGCGATCGGATCGTTCCGCGGCTGGTCTCGATGCCCGCCACCGCGCCATTGCCGTCGCGCAGGAATCCGGTGACCTCGCAGTTCTCGATAATGTCGACGCCGAGCGCATCAGCGGCGCGGGCGAACCCCCAGGCCACCGCGTCATGGCGGGCAGTGCCGCCGCGCCCCTGGAATGCGGCTCCCATCACCGGAAAGCGTATGTCGTCGGTTTTCAAGAGCGGGCAGATGCGCCGCGCATCCTCCGGAGTCAGCCATTCATTGTCGACACCGTTGGCGCGGTTGGCATAGATGTGCCGCTTGGCCACCTGCACGTCGTGCACGGTGTGCGCGAGCATCATCACGCCGCGCTGGGAGAACATCACGTTGTAATTGAGTTCCTGAGAGAGCGTCTCCCAAAGCTTCACCGAGTGGTCATAGAGCGCGGCGCTCTCGTCGAAGAGGTAATTCGAGCGGATGATGGTCGTATTCCGGCCGGTATTGCCGCCGCCAATCCAGCCTTTCTCCACTACGGCGACCCGCTTCAGTCCGTGTTCGCTGGCCAGATAGTAGGCGGCGCCGAGGCCGTGGCCTCCGCCGCCGACGATGATGGCATCGTAAGCGGGCTTGGGCTCGGCGCGGCGCCACTGGGGCTGCCAGCCGCGCTGACCGGAGAGGCCTCGGCGCAGGAGCGTCAGGCCAGAAAAGCGTTGCATGATGTGTCCTTGTGCGGACGATGGTTGGCCAATGGCGCGAATCATGCCGCGCGAGGCGCACGGACTACGTGCACGCGCTCGCCGACTCGCTTGAATAGAAGCGACATACACGGTAGCTTTGCGTCGCCGGCTCCGTCAAGCCGGTGGCGCCGGAGGGTGCCCCGGAAGCGGCTGGCGGACGGTTATGGATAAGTGCATGCCGCAAATCGGTTATCCGGGCGGGTCGCCTGACGTTCATACTAGTGGCAGCTCGGCTCGGGCCGTCCGAAAACCGTGGGGAGTCCCTTTGCAAACGCAATCCAGTTCCGCGCCGCGGGCCCGACGTCCGAATGCGCGCGATGCCAAGAGAGCTGCGCGTACGGCGCGATCGCACTCGTTCGTACCGTTCATCACCCGAAACATTCCTCTGTACGAGGTGCTTAATAACGAGGGGCTGGAACTCCTCGAGCACAATGCCGATACGATTCTCGAGGAGATCGGCATTGACTTCCGTGACGATCCGGAGACGATCGCGATTCTGCGTGCGGCCGGTGCCGACGCGCAAGGCGAGCGGGTTCGGTTTCCGCGCGGCATGTGCCGCACGATCGTCAGCCGCTCGGCGCCACGGGAATTCACGCAGCACGCTAGAAATCCCGAGCGCAGCGTGATCATCGGCGGTGCCCGCACGGTCTTTGCCCCGGCCTACGGCTCGCCTTTCGTGCGCAGCCTGGACGATGGGCGTCGCTATGCGCGGATCGAAGATTTCCGCAATTTTGTCAAGCTGACGTATCAGTCGAATGGACTGCACCACTCCGGCGGCACGATCTGCGAGCCGGTGGACCTGCCGGTGAACAAGCGCCACTTCGACATGGTCTACAGCCATATGCGCTGGAGCGACAAACCCTACATGGGTTCGGTCACCGCGTCCGAGCGCGCCGAGGACACGGTGGAGATGACCAAGATCCTCTTCGGGGATCAGTATCTCGATCCGACGACGGGCAGGCCGCGGACTTTCGTGATCAGCCTGATCAACGCCAACTCGCCGATGACTTGGGACGCCACCATGCTCGGGGCGCTCAAGACCTACGCGCGGGCGAATCAGGCAACCATCCTGACGCCGTTCATTCTGGCCGGCGCGATGTCGCCCGTGACAGTGGCCGGTACCGTGGCGCAGACCCTTGCCGAGGCTCTTGCCGGCATGACGGTCGCGCAGCTGGTCAATCCCGGCGCGCCGGTGGTGCTCGGTAGCTTTGCCTCGTCGTTGTCCATGCAGTCCGGCGCACCGACGTTCGGTACGCCCGAGCCGGCCCTCGTGCTGTACGTGATGGCACAGCTTGCGCGCCGCCTGGGTGTACCCTTCAGGTCCGGCGGATCGCTGTGCGGCTCGAAGATTGCGGACGGTCAGGCTGCCTTCGAATCGGCGAATACGCTGCTGCCGACGTGCATGGCGGGTGTGAACTTCGTGCTGCACACCGCCGGATGGCTCGAGGGCGGCCTTACGATGGGCTACGAGAAGTTCGTCATGGATGCCGATCAGGCCGGAATGATGCACACGCTGCTGGCGGGCGTCGATCTGAGCGAGAACGGCCAGGCGCTGCAGGCGATGCGCGATGTCGGACCCGGCAAGCACTACCTTGGCTGCGCCCATACCCAGGCCAATTTTGAGACGGCTTTCTACCGCTCGCCGCTCGCTGACAACAACAGCTTCGAGCAGTGGGAGGCCGAGGGCTCGCAGGACATCGCCAAGCGAGCCAATGCGCTGTGGAAGCGGCAGCTCGCCGAATACGAGGCGCCGCCGATCGATCCGGCCATCGACGAGGCGCTGCTCGATTACATGCAGCGGCGCAAGGCGTCCTTCCCGGATTCGAACGTCTGAGCTCTTCACTCTCCTTCTTCACGATCATTTGCCATGACCACAACCACTGAACAGACCCGCCCCGCCCCAGCCCATGCTGAGCAGGCCCGCGCTCCCGCATCACGAGCCGGAAGTCAGCCCTCGCTCTATACCCTGACCACGGCCTGTCCGGACACGACCGGTATCGTTGCGGCGATTGCGGGCTTTCTGGCTACCAACAACGCGACGATCAGCGAGGCTCAGCATCACAATGATCCTCGTACGGGGATGTCTTTCATGCGCACCGTGTTCCGGGATGACGGTCATGGGCTTGTCTCCGCGGAGGCGCTCGATCGGTTGTTCGCCGAGCAGGTCGGCAAGAAGTTCCGGATGCAGTGGCGATTTCAAGCGGTTGAGCGTCGCTGTCGGGTGGTGCTGGCCGTCTCCCGCCAGGGTCACTGCCTGAACAGTATCCTGCATCGATGGAGCACCGGTACGCTGCCGATCGAGGTGGTGGCGGTACTGTCGAATCACCAGGACATGCGCAGTCTCGCCGAATGGCACGGGGTGCCATATCACTATCTGCCGATCATTGATGGACGTAAGGCCGAGCAGGAAGTGCGGATGGCCGAGGTGTTTGAGAAGGCCGACGCCGAGCTGCTCGTGTTGGCCCGCTACATGCAGATTCTGAGCGCCGATGCCTGCAAGCACTTCGATGGACGGGCGATCAATATCCACCATTCGTTTCTGCCGGGATTCAAGGGCGCCAAGGCCTATCACCAGGCGTACGAGCGGGGTGTGAAGCTAATCGGCGCAACGGCTCACTACGTGACCACCGATCTGGACGAGGGTCCGATCATCGAGCAGGAGGTCGCGCGCGTCGATCATACCCAGTCCGCTGAAGATCTGACCGTGATCGGTAGCGAGCTCGAGACCGTGGTTCTGAATCGCGCAATCAAGTGGCACGCCGAACGGCGGGTCTTCCGCAACGGCAAGACGACCGTCGTCCTGCGCTAAGACGAGGGATTATCCGGCTGGGTGCAGGCGGGCCGCTGGATGAGGGCGGCGTGCTCGCGGCACGAGCTGCGCGCGAGCGACTAGGAGGAGGGCCTCGGTGCGAGCCTCTCGGGGGACGTCATCGGAGCGGGGTTGCGGATCGCTGCAGCGCCAGTCGGCGAGTTAGGCGTTTGAAGAGGCGCGACCGGCGCGCATGGCGGCGCGGTCGACGGCCTCCTGGAACCGGGCCGAGAGTTGCACCTTGGCCGTCTTGCTGGACGTCGAACGCCCAGCCATTGGCCTTGCGCAGGGCGGCGATCTCGTGCGCGAGTGCCCCGCAGGCGATGATCAGAGTGCCACTGGGTGAGTGCATCGGGCTGCGCCGCCATCCTCAGGCCGCA
>JAKBBE010000077.1 GCA_021826035.1 Pseudomonadota bacterium
CTTCGGTGGTGAGCACCAGCAGCGGCACGAAGCGATAGCCGGCGCGGGCGCGCAGTTCACGAACCAGCGTGATGCCATCCATATTCGGCATGTTCACGTCGGTGATGACCAGATCGAATTTTTGGCGCTCGGCAATTTGCAGCGCTTGTACGCCGTCGACCGCCTGCTCGACTTGATGGCCGGCGCCGGTGAGCGTAAGTCCGACCATCTGGCGCATGGCCGCCGAATCGTCTACCGCGAGTATCCGTGCCATCGTTATGCTCCGCTGTTCTTTTCAAATAGTTGCATGACTCAGAATTCCTGCCACTCGGCGTCCTCATCGGCCGCGGGTGCGGCGGACCGGGTCGCCACGGCGGCGAGTTTGGGTGCCCGGCTGGCTGCCGGCGGGGCGACTGCGGGGCGGACCGCCGCGGCGGGCTTGCGCGCCGACCACGGGCGACTCGTGCTGCGTCGCTCGACGCGCGATGCCCCAGTACCCTTGTTCGTCACAGACAGCGAGGTGGCTGGCGGACGTTCGGCGGCCAGCGACCGAGCGGCGCCCGCGAGCGCGGCCTGGGTCGCCCCGACGTCAAAGCGCGCGAGCATCTCGTTCAGACTGCTGGCCTGTTCGACCATGGACTGCGAGGCGGCGGTGGCCTGCTCGACCAGTGCGGCATTCTGCTGAGTGAGCTCGTCCATCTGCATGACCGCTCGATTGACCTGTTCGATCCCGGCGGCCTGTTCGCGCGATGCAGCGGCAATTTCGGCAACGATGTCCGATACCTTCTTCACGGCCGAGACGATCTTCTCGAGCGTTTGGCCAGACTCGGTCACCAGCACAGAGCCGTCTTCGACCTTGCGCACCGAGTCCTGGATCAATCCCTTGATTTCCTTCGCGGCTGTGGCCGAACGGCCGGCGAGATTGCGCACTTCGCTTGCGACCACAGCAAAGCCGCGGCCCTGTTCACCGGCACGCGCCGCTTCGACCGCCGCGTTGAGTGCGAGCAGGTTCGTCTGGAACGCGATCTCGTCGATGACCCCGATGATGTCGGCAATGCGCTTGGACGCGTCATTGATGTCGCTCATGGCAGCGACCGCCTGGCTGACGACCGTACCACCCTTCTCGGCCTGATCGCGGGCGGCGAGCGCCAGTTGGTTCGCCTGCGCCGCATTGTCGGCGTTCTGCTTGACTGTCGTCGTCATCTCCTCCATCGAGGAGGCGGTTTCCTCGAGCGAGGACGACTGCTCCTCGGTGCGTTGCGAGAGGTTCGCATTGCCGGAGGAAATCTCATCGGCTCCGCGGTGCACTTCGCTCGCGACCTGCTTCACTCGGGAAATGACCTCGGACATGGTGTCCGCAAGGCGGTTGACCCCGCGCCCCATCAGCTCGAAGAAGCCGTTCTTGCCAGACAGATCGATGCGCTTGCTCAACTGTCCGGCGACGACCGCAGTGAGCATGTCCTGCATCTCTCGCTCGACCGCGACCTCCTGGGTGCGGTCGAACCACTCGAGCACTACGCCCAGACGTTCCCGGTGCTCGTTGGTCACCGGATTCATGGTCACGGCATAGGTGTGGCCGCCCAAAGTCAGCGTGGCCCGATGCGGTTGCGTGAGCTTGGCGAGCATTGCGCGCTGGTGGCTCGGATTCTTGTGGAACGTATCGATGTTCGCGCCATTGAGCCGGCTAACATCGAAGCTGGGCATCTCGCGACGAATGTCGCTCTCCGCTTCGCGCAAGGCCTTCTCGAGGGCCGGGTTCAGGTACTGGATGTGATAGTCGCCATCGGCCACCATCACACCGGAGGAGACGCTGTCGAGTGCCTCGCGGATGCGAGCGTTCTCTGCTGCAGCAGTGCGTTCGGCCTCAATTTGGTTGCGCAGCTTGCCCTGCATTTGATCCAGGGCGCGCAGAACCTGATTACCTTCATCGTTGCCGTCGATCTCGATGCTGTTGTCGTAGTGACCGGCGGAGATGCTGTCGAAGACGGTGACGGCGCGGCCGATGACTCCGGCGAGAGCGCGCGCGATCACCCAGGAGAGGGCGAGGGCGATGAGCAGCGCGATCAGGGTGATGCCGACCGTGACGCTGCGCGCAGCAGTGACCTGATTCAGGCGATGCTGTACCGCGGCGTCCATGGCTGCGTAGCTGGAATCCAGCAGCTGCTGCAGGCTGCTGTTGACTCCACGGGCGCTGCCAAAAAGATCGGCTGCCGTGATCGTCATCTTCTTCACGCTCAGGATGCGCGAGCGGATCACGTTGAATGATGTATTGAAAGCAGACAGCGCGCCGTTCAGCCGGGGCCGGATCTTGGCGCGGTCCGCGGCGGACGCACCGTTGAGATCTCGTTCCGCCTGGGCGAAGTCACGCAGCACTTGGCGGTGGTAGATCTCGATAGCGCGCTGATCTCCGCCGCCGAGATAGCCTTTGATCGCGGCGCTGGTGGCGTACCACTGCACTTCGCCGGCAGCGATGAGCGCACCGGGGACGTCGCGGGTGGCGACCTGGATGAGTGCGGCGGTCTGGGGCGACGGGTCGACATTCAGGGCCGAGCGCGTCGCGACGATATGCCCGAGGCTCACCAGCTTGGCGATGAGCGCGTCGTGAGCACTGACGGCCTGATCGGCGGTGAGTTTCGATTCGCCCGCCGTGAGCGTGTTCCAATCCTGCTCGATTGACTGCCACTGGCGGCGCACACCGAGGGCGCGGCCGGCCGTGGCGTTGACCGCATCCACGCGCCTCATGAGCTTGCGCATGCGCGCCTCGGAGGCGGCCACGTCGCCAGCACGGCTCTGGTCACCGGTCAGCAGCGCGAACAGCTCGCTGCGATGATTCTCGGTCTCGGCCAGCACTGCCCCGAGACCCTGCGCATAGTGCGCTCCCTCGAGTTCATTGCGTGCCTGGCGCACGGCGTGGTTTGCAGAGCTCAGATAGAAAGTCCCGAGCAGTGCGGTCGGGACCGCCATCGCGACCACCAGCAGCAGGAGTTTCTGCCAGAGTTTCAGATGGTTTAGAAATTGCATGTTCTGAGATCCTGAAGCTGAAAGCAGAGTGAATGCCGATGCGGCGCGTGCGTCAGCGGCTCTCGCCCACCGCAAGCCGTTGCGGCTCCTCGGCGGCCGTGCTCGCGTTCGCGGGGAGCGCGGCAGCGGACCCAGACAGGCGGAAGCGGCCGAGGGTGTCGTTCAAGTCGCGAACCTGTCCGCTCATGACCTGCGAGGCGGCGATCGTTTCTTCCACCAGCGCAGCGTTCTGCTGGGTGATCTGATCCATCTGCATCACCGCGCGGTTGACCTGCTCGATGCCCGCGGATTGTTCGCGCGAGGCCGCGGCGATCTCGGCGACGATGTCCGAGACCTTCTTCACTGCCGTAACGATTTCCGTCAGTGTTTCACCGGAGCGGGTCACGAGCTGGGCGCCGTCGGCAACTTTCGAGACGCTGTCTTGAATCAGGCTCTTGATTTCCTTTGCCGCGGTCGCGGAGCGACCGGCGAGGTTGCGCACTTCGCTGGCGACGACCGCGAAGCCGCGTCCCTGCTCGCCAGCGCGGGCGGCTTCCACCGCCGCGTTCAGCGCCAGCAGGTTCGTCTGGAAGGCGATCTCGTCGATGACGCCGATGATGTCGGCGATCTTCTGTGCCGATTCGTCGATGCCGCTCATCGCGCTGACCGCCTTGTCGACCACCGCAACGCCCTGTTCGGCCTGATCGCGCGCGGCGAGCGCGAGCTGATTGGCCTGCGCGGCATTGTCCGCGTTCTGTTTGACCGTGGTGGTCATCTCTTCCATCGACGAGGCGGTTTCCTCGAGCGAGGAAGCTTGCTCCTCGGTGCGCGAGGAGAGATTGGTGTTGCCGACTGTGATCTCCTCGGCGCCGAGGGAGATCTCCCGGGCCGACCCTTTCACCCGCGCGACAATTTCGGCGAGATTGTCCGCCAGGCGATTCACTCCCTCTCCCAGGGTGGCGAAGAAGCCGGTCTTGTCCCCGAGGTTGATCCGCCGGGTCAGATCGTCGTTGGTCACGGCTCCGATCACACCCTGCATTTCCTGTTCGACGAGAACTTCCTGCGTGCGCAGCTTCCACTCCATCACGGTACCGAGGCGCGTGCCCTGGGAGTCCCGGACCGGATTGGTCGTGATGCGGAATACGAGACTGCCGTAGCTGCGGTCCTCGACGCGTTGTGCCGTCAGGCCGTCGAGCGCCCGGCGTTCCTCCCCTGGGGACGGGGAGAGCGACTCCAAGTTCGCCCCCAGCAGGTGCTCGGCGGAGAAGTCCCGCAGCGACGTGAACTCGCTGGCATGACCCGAGAATCCCGTGCGGGCGGACTCGTTGAGATAGATGATCCGATGCGTGGCGTCCGCGAGCACTACGCCAGTGGAGGTCTTGTCGAGCGCTTGGCGGATCCGGGCGTTCTCAGTGGCAAGCTGGCGTTCGTTGGCGAGCTGCGTCTGCAGCTTGCCCTGCATGGAGGCGAGGGCGCTCAGCACCTGCCCGAGCTCATCGCGCCGATTGCTGTCGATGGCGTTGTCGTAGCGACCCGCGGCGATGCGGTCGAACACCGTGACCACATGGCGCAGCGGGCTGCGCACGGCTCTCTCGGTGGACCAGGTGAGCGCGTGGATCAGTCCGATGGCGAGCAACACCAGCGCAATGTCGAACATGAGACCGGTGCGCAGCGAGGCGATGCGCGAGGCGAGCGCGGTGGCCGTCGCGGCACCGGTCGCGCTGACCAGGTGGGTCAGGGTCGCGTTCAGGGCTGTTGCGGCATCGAAGAGCGTTCCGGCGGGAATCTTCACGTTGCTGGCATTGACGATCTTGGCCGCGACGGTCTGGTAGAACCCATCCGTCTGGGTGCGGGCTTGATCAAGTGTGCGCTGCAGCGGCGCGCGCGCCTCAGCCGGCACTTGCCCGAGCGCCGCACCGATCGCACTCAGGGCATTGTTCAGCCGGCCGAGGGAAATCTGGATGCCCATGCGGTCATCGCCGCCGAGGTAGCCTTTGGCGGCCGCGTCCACCGCGTAGCGGCGCAGTGCGGTCTCGGCGGCGAGTGCCGCCGGAGCGTACTGGGTGGCGATCTGCGAGAGACTGCGACTCGACTGGACCGGATCGGAGTTGGCGAGCGAGCCGGCGGCCACGGCATCGCGCAGACGACCCAAGCGCACGAGCAGGCTCTGGTGTGCGGCGGTGAGCTGCTGAGCATTCAGATGGCCCGAGTCGCTCTGAAGGGTGCGCCACTGTGCTGCAATGGCACGGAAGTCTTTGCGTACGCCGTAACGCAGGCCGAGACGTGTGTTGAGCTTCTGCAGTCTGCTTAACGCGGAGTCGGCCGCCGCGGCAGCAGCCTGTACCGCGGGCGCACGCGAGCCATCGCCGCTGGCGAGCGCAAACGCCCGGCCCTCATGCGAGAGCACCGCGGCCTGGAATGACCCAATGCCGCGAAGATAGGCAGTGCCGGCGAGCTCAGCGCGTGATTGCTCGAGCCCTCCGGAGGTGCTGCGCAGATAGAAAAATCCCACAACGGTGGCCGGCAGACTCATCGCCAGCACCAGCACGGCGAGTTTCTGCCAGAGCTTCATCTGATTGAGCGTAGTCAAGCGCATGCGATCAACCTCCAATGGCGCGGCGCAACGGCGCAACGGCGGAACGCGCCTCGGCACCGCTGTGCGCCGAGGCAGTCATTCGGTACCGCGCCATGTTTTCATCGAGAGACTCGGCGAGTGCGGACATGTTGCGCGCGGCAGTGGCGGCCTGATCGACCACGCTCGCGTTCTGCTGGGTGAGTTCGTCCATCTGCATCACGGCGCGGTTCACCTGCTCGATTCCCGCCGATTGCTCGCGTGAGGCCGCCGCGATTTCGGCGACGATGTCGGACACTTTTTTCACCGAGGAGACGATCTCCTCGAGCGTCTGGCCGGATTGCGTGACCCGCGTCGAACCGTCCGCGACCTTGCGCACGCTGTCTTGGATCAGGCCCTTGATTTCCTTGGCGGCCGTCGCCGAGCGTCCGGCGAGGCTGCGCACTTCACTGGCCACCACGGCGAAGCCGCGACCCTGCTCGCCGGCGCGGGCCGCTTCGACGGCAGCGTTCAGCGCGAGCAGGTTGGTCTGAAAAGCGATCTCGTCGATCACGCCAATGATGTCGGCGATTTTCTTCGACGATTGATTGATGTCTGACATTGCCGCAATCGCCTGGTTGACGATCACGCCACCGCGTTCGGCCTGGTCGCGCGCGGCAAGGGCAAGCTGATTGGCCTGGGCCGCGTTGTCGGCGTTCTGCTTCACCGTCGTGGTCATCTCTTCCATGGAGGAGGCGGTCTCCTCGAGCGAGGACGCCTGTTCCTCGGTCCGCTGTGAGAGATTTTGGTTGCCCGCGGCGATTTCATCGGCGGCGCGTTTGACGTCCCCGGCCGTGGACTGGATGCCTTGTACGATCGTGCCCATGTTCTGAATGAGTGTGTTGACCGTATCGGCCACGGCGGATAGCGCCGCATGGTCGAATGGCACGGTGGCACGATGGGTGAGGTCGCCACCGATCGCGGCGGTCACCGTGTCACGGACCGCGGCAGCGGTCTGGTGCACCTGACTCTGCAGGGTGCTCACAGCCTCCTCGTCCCGGCGCTGTCGTTCGGAGGCCACCTGCTGCTGCGCGCGCTGGGTGTCGAGCAGTTCGCGGTCGCTGCGCAGCTTGACGCGCAAACCCTCCAGGGCGCTCGCGAGCGGTGCGAACGCGCTGAGGGTCGCGGCGGGGACCTCGAGGCGGCCTTCGGCGAGCGCCGCGGCGTTGAGGGCAGCGTCGGCAAGCGTGGCGTCGGCGGTGCGTGCGCTGAAGTAGGCGAGCACGCCGCCGACGATGAGGGCGGCAGTCGCGAGCCACAGTGCCAGAGCGCCGTCGGCGCCGGCTACCAGCGCGCCGCCGAGGATGACCAGAGGTACAGCGCCGCCGAACAACGGCATGCGCAGGCGGAGAGGAAATTCGCTCAGACGTTGCATGAATTCACGCTCCCTCAGGCCGCGTCCGCGGCAAGCGGCTCGGCGTCTTCGGCACTGCCGATGGCGGTCAGTTCCCGGCCGATGAGCCGGTCGATGTCGAGCAGGACCACCATGCGTTCGGCGATCGTCACCAGCCCGAGCAGATACTCCGTGGCGCCGCGTTCGCCCAGGTCAGGGGCGCGTTTGACTTCAGCGGCGTTGACGTCCACCACATCGGAGACGCCGTCGACGACCACACCGAAATCGCGTCGTCCGGTGGTTGTGACCACTGACATGACGATGATGACCGTGATCGCGGTGTATTCGGCGCGTTCGAGCGCGAAGCGCATGCGCAGATCGACGATCGGCACGATCGAACCGCGCAGATTCAGCACGCCGAGGACGTGCGGCGGCGCGTGCGGGATCTTGGTGACCGCGGTCCACCCACGGATCTCCTGCACGCGCAGGATGTCGACCCCATAGGTTTCGTTGCCGAGGACGAAAGTCAGCACTTGGCGCGATTCGATGCCGTGCTGCTGCTCACCGGTAGAACTTGTCGACATTGCCATGACTCCTGACCCGAACGGGGCTCACGCCGCGACGCGCATCGATGCGACGCGAATCAGACCTGGGACATCGAGAATGAGCGACACCGACCCGTCCCCGAGGATGGTCGCGCCGGAGATTCCCTCGATGTGCCCGTAATTTGTTTCCAGCGACTTGATGACGACCTGCTGCTGGCCGAGCAGATCGTCGACGAACAGCCCGGCCCGGCAGCCGTCGCCTTCGGCGACGACCACGAGCCCCTCATGCAGCTCGTGGGTGCGTGGCGCGATCCCAAACAGCTCGTGCAGGCGAATGATCGGCAGGTAATCGCCGCGGAACGAGAACACCTCGCCCTTGCCACTCAAGCGGCTGACGTTGCCGTCTTTCAGCTGCATCGATTCGACGATGGAGATGAGCGGCACAATGTACGTTTCGCTGCCGACGGCGACCGATTGGCCGTCGACGATCGCGAGCGTCAGCGGTAGCGTGATCGTGAAGCGCGAGCCGCGGCCAGATTCGCTATTCACCTCGATCTTGCCGCCGAGGGATTTCACGTTGCGGCGCACGACGTCCATGCCGACGCCACGGCCGGAAACATCCGTGGTCTTCTCAGCCGTGGAAAACCCGGGCAGAAAGATGAGCTCGTAGATCTCGGCGTCCGAGAGCGTGTCATTCGCACCGATCAGACCGCGCGAGCGGGCTTTGGCAAGGATGCGTTCCTTGTCGAGACCGCCACCGTCGTCGCTGACTTCGACGGCGATATTGCCGCCGCGATGGGCGGCATCCAGGTGCACGGTGCCGGCAGCGGGTTTGCGTGCCGCGATGCGTTTCTCGGGTGGCTCAATGCCGTGATCGATGCAATTGCGAACCAGGTGCACGAGCGGATCGCCGATCTTCTCGAGCACCGTCTTGTCGAGTTCGGTCTGCTCGCCGGTGAGTTTCAGCTCGATCTGCTTGCCGAGTCGATGCGCCAGATCGCGCACCATGCGCGGGAAGCGGCTGAAGACGAAGCTGATCGGCAGCATGCGCACGCGCATGACGCTTTCCTGCAGCTCGCGCATGTTGCGCTCGAGCTGTCCGAGGCCGGCGCGCAGCTGTTCGGCCTGTGGTCCTTCGAACTGTCCGCCGAGTTGGCTGAGCATCGCCTGCGTGATGACGAGTTCGCCGACGGTATTCATCAGCTCGTCGATCTTGTCGACGCTGACGCGGATCGAGCCCGAATCACTCGGCGCGCCCGGGCCGGACTCCGCCTTGGCGGCGCTCTCGCTGCGCGGTGCAGCAGCCGGTGCCGGTACGCTGGCCGCGGGCGCCGATTCTGCTGCGGTGGGCGGTGCCGCGGGAGGTTCGGCGGCGAGGGTCTCGACAACCAGTTCGGTCGGCTCGGGGGTTGGCGCGGCGGCGGGCGCATCGCCCAGCCGCTCAATCGCGAGGTCGCAGTCGCCCTCGGCCCAATCGAAGACCTGCCGGATCGCCTCCTCGGCGATCTCGCCCGGCAGTTCGAGCGTCCAGGCGAGGTGACAGTCCTGCGGTTCGATGTCGGCGAGCGGCGGCAGGTTTTGGGCGTCGATCTGCGTGCGCACCTCGCCGAGTTCGTGCAGTTCGCGCAGCATGCGCAGTGGGTCGTTACCGCGCGCCATGAGCTCGCGAAACGGCCGGAAGCGCACCTGCCAGCGTGGCGGTGGGGCGGGACTTGCGGCCGTCGGCGCCGGCGCTGTCGCCGGCGGTGGCGCGTTCTTGGTCGCGATGATGACTTCGAGGTCGAACTGCAGGTCGGACACGCGCTGGGCGTCGATCGGCTGCTTGGCCTGGACTGCGCGCAGCATCGCGCGCATGACATCGATGGACTTCAGCAGGGTGTCGGACACCTGATCGGTGACCCGCATGGTGCCGCTGCGCAGCTCATCGAGCAGAGTCTCGAGGCTGTGCGTGAACGAGGCGATTTCCGTGAACCCGAAGGTCGCACTGCCGCCTTTGATGGAGTGCGCCACGCGGAAGATCGTATTGATCAGTTCCGGATCCGGCGCACCGATGTCGAGTTTCAGCAGAGCCGCTTCCATGGCGTCCAGCGCCTCGAAGCTCTCTTCGAAGAATGCATCGTGGAATTGCGTCAGATCGACCGTCATGAGGCTGCCTCGTTGAGCGCGAGCATCGTTTCCATGCCGAGCAGGCGAGCGGCCGAGTGCACGGCCGGGGAGGCGGACTGCCATTGCAGCGCCGCGCCGGCAAGGCGCCGGTCGCGCACGAACGCTGCCAGCAGCTGAAGCGCTGCCGTGTCGATCCGTTCGACGGCGGTGCCGTCCAAGGTCACGGTGCCGTCCTGAGGCAGCAGCGCACACAGGGCGCTCTTGAGCTCCCCGGCATCGGCCAAAGTGCATTCGGCTTTTAAAACCAAATGGTTACGCCGCTTGCTCTTGCCTCGCGGGGCAGCGGCAACGGCGGCCTGTCGGCCTCGCTTGGGTGAGCGGGCCGGTTTTGTGCGGGGGCGGAGGTTCATATTCAGCGTAGCTATCGGCGTTCCGATGGCGCGCTTGAACCCGGTGCTAGGAAACTTGACGCAGTTCCGGTAACGGCGGTCCGTGGAGCCGCTTCACCAGCTCAGCTTCAGCTCGTGTTAGGCCGCATCCGGAGACCAGTTCGTCGACCGCAGCGCCGCTGCGCGCCAGGCGGATGGCGATCTGGTACCCCTGCTGGCCGGCCGGCGCGTTCGAGGCACGGACCTGCGGTTGCTCGAGCCGTTCGGCCAGCTGGCCGAGGCGCTGGTCGGCCGAGTCGAGCCGCGCCGCGAGTGCGGCCAGCTGCTCGGTGAGCGCGCGGTTCTGGGCGAGGATGGTTTCGGTCTGCTCGCGCGCCGAGCGCCGCCAGGCGGTGAAGGTCACGGCCGCCACCGCAAAGGAGAACACCAGGAATACCGCCCGCCCCAGGATCAGGAAAAAATCGATGTTCGGCAGATTCATGACGGCCATGGCCGTAACTCCTGTGAAGTCGGTCACAAAACCCCTGCCGGCAGGACCCACAGCGACGGAAAACCGCCGCGGTCGCGCAGGCACTTAGTTCACAGGTGCAGCTTCCGTGCCAGTGCCGCCGTGGGCCGCGTGCGGCAGCCAGGCGGGATCGGCGTGCCGACGCAGGTGGTTGGCCAAAATGACGACGACGACCCGACGGTTCGCTTCGCGACCGGCGGCCGTCTGGTTACTGGCAATCGGTCGTTGCGCGCCGAAGCCGATCACGGCCAGGCGGCTCGCAGTGACGCCGTGGGCGGAGAGAATGTGCACCACGCTGCCCGCGCGGGCCGCCGACAATTCCCAGTTCGAGGCGAATTGGACCGTGCGGATCGGCACGTTATCGGTGAACCCCTCGACACGCACCGGGTTCGGGTAGCGCTGCAGGACATCCGCCAAGTGCGTGATCGCTGCCACGGCGTTGGGCGAGAGGCGCGCGCTGCCGCTCGGGAACAGCAGATCGGTACTGAACTGCACCTCGATCATCCCCGCTGCACGATGCATCATTACCAGGTGACGGTGCATCAGCGCACCCATCGCATTGTCGACCCCCGCGGCGATGCGGCCGAGGAACGGATCGTGCACGGGTGCAGGCGTGGGGCGAGCTTTGAGCGGAGCTAGTGGCGGATGCTTCGGGATCCGCGTCGGCACCACATGCGTGCCTGGCACGGCGCCCGGCATGGTGCCCGGGCCGATCTGCGTCCGACCGATCTGGATGGGGGTCAGCGAGCGCGGCTGACCGCGAAATGCCGCATACAAAGAGTTCGACAGGACCCGGTACTTGCCGGCATTTACCGAGGAGATCGAATACATCACCACGAAGAACGCGAGCAGCAGCGTCAGCAGATCACCGTACGGGATCGCCCAGCGCTCGTGATTGGTATGTTCTTCGTGACGGCGGATTCTGCGCATTGGACGCCCCTCAGTGCAGATAGCCTTGCAGCTTCGTTTCGATGGCCCGCGGATTCTCCCCCTGCGCGATCGCCAGCATGCCGTCGATGATCATTTCGCGGAACTGGGTCTGGCGGTGGATGATGCCTTTGAGCTTGGCGGAGACGGGCAGAAGAAAGAGGTTGGCGAAACTGATGCCGTACACGGTGGCGGTGAACGCCGCGGCAATGCCGTGACCGAGACGAGCCGGATCGGTCAGATTCTGCAGCACGGCCATCAGGCCGAGCACCGCGCCGATGATCCCGAGTGTCGGGGCGTAGGTTCCGGCGCTCTCGAACACCTTGGCCGCCGTGATGTCGGCATGCTCGCGCATGTTCACGTCGACGTACAGGGTATTGCTGATGTTCTCCGGCTCGCTACCGTCGACGACCATCTGCAGCGCCTTGCGGGTGAACTCGTCCTGCTCCTCCTCGATCAGCGGTTCGAGCCCGAGCAGACCCTGTTTGCGGGCGGTCTGGCTCCATTGCAGGATTTTCTCAATGAGATGATGCCCGTCGCGCGGCGGCGGGCGCATGACCCAGGGAAAGATGCTCAGTGCGCGGCGCATCACCGGCAGGGGCGTCTGGACGCAGATCGCGGCGATCGTCCCGCCGCCGACCACCACCAGCGCCTCGAGCGATACCAATGCCATCACGCCCGCGCCGCGCAACAATGCGCCGACGAGCACAGCGTTGACGGCGAGCACCAGTCCGATGATGCTCAGGATGTCCATCGTCCCACCTTACATGCCGAGACCCGACAGCAGGGCATCCACGTCGGTCTGCGCAGATGCGACTTCTCCTCGGGTCACACCGGGAACCACCGGGCCAAAGCCGCTGCTGTTCGATTCGCCGAGCGTCGCATGTTCGACCGTGCCGCCAGAGAGCGCGGTCAGATCGCTGAGCGTGCGCTCGAGCTCCTCGACCAGTTTGATGACGCTGCGGATGATTTGCCCGG
>JAKBBE010000078.1 GCA_021826035.1 Pseudomonadota bacterium
GGCCGAGGTCGTGCAGGTCGTAGCTGAAGGTCTGACCCTCGGCGAAGTACTGCTTGTAGGTGCTGAAGCAGGCGTCCATGGGATGCCGCCGTACATCGATGATCTTCGCATTCGGCAGAATCGCGTGAATCAGTCCGATGTGACTGAAGTTGTTCGGCATCTTGTCGATGAAATACGGTCGCTCGCCGCGCAGCACACGGGTTTCTGCGATGAACCGGCGACCACGCTCGGCGAGTTCCTCCATCGACAGCGCGAGAGTGCTCTGTGGATAGCTGTCCCGATCGTTCCCGCAGTTGTCGAGCTCGCGGACCATCGCCAGAATGTTCGTCAACTCCATTGTGCCTTCGACCTGCGAGTGACTCGCGAGGATCTGCTCGACCAGCGTGGAGCCGGAGCGGGGAAGCCCGACGATGAAAATCGGCGCCGGATCGGCGTGACCCGATCCGGCACGGCTGCGGAAGAAGTCCCGGTCAAAGCAGGTCATGATGCGTTGGGACTTGGCCTCGAATTTCTCGATCGAGAACGGCGCGGTCCGGCGGCGCAACGCATTTCCCTCGGCATAGTGGTGAAATGCCTCGGCATACCGGCTGCGTTGTTCCATGGCGCGTCCGAGCGCGAAGTGCAGCTGCGCCGGGTCGCTCGCGCCGGCTGAGGCGAGCAGCTGCTGCATGGCGGCGAGCTCGGCATCGCTGAAGAGGTAATTCTTCAGATCGGCCAGTGCCAGATATGCATCAGTGTAGGTCGGGGCCAGTCGGAGACATTCCCGGTAGGCTGCCTCGCACGCCGTGCGCCGCCCGAGGGTCTTGTTGACGTGCCCGATGGCGAGGCGGAACCCGGCCTGAGCGGGATTGAGGCGGGCAGCCTCCTCATAGGCGTGTAAGGCCTCTTCCTGGCGCAGCAGACGGATATACAGCGACCCCAAAGCCGCCCAGTTCTGCGGGTTATCCGGCTCCAGCTTGAGCAGCTCGAGAAAGGTCGTCTCGGCCTCGTTCAGTCGCCCGGCGCTGAGCTGTGCGTGTCCCCAGGCTCGATCGATGAGCGGATGGTGGGCAGAGCGATTGCGGGCATGGCTCAGCAGCCGCTCTGCATCGCGCGTGTTGTTGGCATTGAGAGCCCCGGCCGCCAGGCCCGCGAGGGCAGCGATATGATTGGCGTCGCCGCGCAGGACTTCGCGGAAAATCGCCTCGGAGGAGCGAAAATCGCCGCCCGCGAGTACGGTGGTCGCCTCCTCGATGCGGGCCCGATGCGGGTCGAGCCGCCGGGCTTGCTCGAACGCAAAGCGCGCATCGACGAATTTGCCCAAGTCCACAAGAACATCGCCGTAGGCGAGCCATGCGGCCTCGAGGGCCGGCGCTTCCTGCACGACGCGGCGCAGCTCGGTGCGAGCCTCCTCGAAACGTCCGTCCTGCCGGTAGGCACGGGCGAGATCGACGCGCGCGTGTGCGAAGCGTGGAGCCTGGGCAACGACTTTCTCGAGGATCTCGAGCGCGGCTGTGCGTTGCCCCTGCGACAGCAGGGCGACCCCGAGAAGGTGCAGACTGTTGATTTCCCCCGGATGGGCCTGCTGGATGTCGCGCAACTGCCGCTCGGCGCTCTGGAAGCGCCCGACGCGAACGGCTTCGAGTGCCTGCAGGTATGCGCTGCGAAGGCGCGCTTGGCCCTCCTGCGACACGGCGTCCGACATTGAGTCACCTGGCGGGGCGGAAATGCGCACCGTTTCGGCGCGATTTTAGCGTGCTCCACTGAGGCGCCGCAACAAAGGTCGCGATCTCAGCCCACCGGGCTGCTCATCACGGCTCGTCATCACCGATCTGCTCGCGCCGCCGCGCGACGTACTCGTCGAGCGCGCTGTGCACCGCCGGATCCATCGGCGGTTGCTCGTACTCCGCCAGGGCCCGCTTCCAGATGCCGGTGGCGCGGGTGAGCGCATCCGGGGAGCCGCTGGCGCGCCAACTCTCGTAATTCTGCCAGTTCGTCACCAGCGGTTGGTAGAAGGCGTGCTCGTAGCGCTGCAAGGTGTGTGGCTCGCCGAAGAAGTGACCTCCAGGGGCCACGCCGCGCATCGCCTCAAATGCGAGCTCACCTTCATCTACCGCGATTGGCCTGAGAAACTCCATCATCAGCTGGAGCATCTCCACATCGAGCACGAGCTTCTCGTACGAGGCGGTCATCCCGCCTTCCTGCCAGCCGGCGGCATGGTAGATAAGATTGGAGTGGCCGAGCATCGCACCCCAGAGAGACATCTCGGTTTCGTAGACGGCCTGCGCGTCGGCGGCGTTGGATGCGCAGGCGTTGGACGTGCGGTACGGCAGCCGATACCGCCGTGCGAGCTGGCCGCCGGCGATGTTTGCCTTCGTATGCTCGGGGGTGCCGAATGCCGGAGCTCCTGAGCGCAAATCGACGTTCGAGGTGAACGCGCCGTACATGACTGGAGTGCCGCGCCGCACGGCTTGGGCGAGGACCACGCCGAACAGTGCCTCGGCGTTCTGCTGCGCCAGTGCGGCGGCCAGCGACACCGGTGCCATCGCTCCCATGAGCGTAAAGGGCGTGATGACCACCGGCTGGCCGTGCGTGGCCATGGCGACCAGTCCATCGGCCATCGCCTCATCGAAGCGGCGCGGGCTGTTGACCGAGATGATGGTGATCACGCCCGGCTCGGCAGCCATCTGCTCAAGGGTGTGGCCGCGGGCGATGGCCATCATGCGGATGCCGTCGAGCGCGCGACCGGCGCCAATCGCCGTGCAATGGTAGGCGAGGTCCGAATAGAGCAGATTGACGCGGTAGGTGTCGAGGTGACGGGAGTTGGCTGGCAGCTCGATTGGCGCGCAGACCTGATTGCCGATCAGGTGAATGGCATTGAAGTATTGCGCCAGGCAGATGAAGTTGCGGTAATCGTCGAGATTGCCGGAACGGCGGCCGCGCTCGCAGTCGTGCACGTTCGGTGGGCCGGCGACCAGGCCGAAATTGAGGTGATCGGTACCGAAGATCAGGCGGCGCTCGGGATTGCGCGGGGTGAGGGTGAAGGTGGCGGGCGTCGAGGCTAGCGCCTGCTCCAGCAGACCCCGATCGACCCGCACAAGACCGGTGGCCTCCTCAACGTCCGCGCCGAACCGGCGCATGATGCTGCGCGCTTCGCTCGAGCGTAACTCGATGCCGAGTTCCTCGAGGATGCGCAGCGAGGTGCGGTGAATGGCCTCGACCTGATCGGCCGTGAGCACCTCCATCGGCGCGTAGCGATTCCTGACCGCCTGCCAGGCGCTCTGCGCCAGAGGTCCCCCCCCGGTGCGGCGCCGGCGGCCCCCCGAGCGCCGCGATGCGGACTGCTCCGGGCTCGGCGTTACGGGCGACATCGATCGGCGGCACGGGCTGGAAAACGATGGAAAATCACCTGCGTCCCCTTCGGCAAGTTGGTTGCCGGCTCTGCCAGCATGTAGAATCCGCCAGGCCATCATGGTGCGTTTGCGCAAACCCGACTCGAGCGTGCGTCCGGCCGACGAACATCGGCGCTGCCGTGCTGCGCCGACCGTGCGAGTCGGCCGGCCTGCGCGGTGATGCCAGGTATCTGCCGCTGCCATCATGCGCGTTGCATTCCTGCTGGTTCCCCAGTTCTCGATGATGTCCTTTGCCTCGGCAATCGAGCCGCTGCGAGCGGCGAATCGGCTGGCGGGTCGCCCGCTGTTCCAGTGGCAGCTGCTGTCGACCGACGGGGCGGCTGTTCCGGCGAGCAATGGCATCGTCGTGGCCGTGGACCTGGCGCTGGAGCGGCTCGACCGCTCCGAGGTGCTGCTGATCTGCATGGGACTCGATCCGCTGCAGTGTCACGCTGATCGTGCGCTGCACAACCGGTTGCGCCTGCTGGCGGCGCGCGGCATGCGGATCGGCGGAATCAGCACCGCCTCATTCCTGCTCGCTGAGGCCGGACTGCTCACGGGCAAGCGCTGCACCGTCCACTGGGAGTATGCGGAGCGCTTTCGCAAGCGCTATCCAGCGATCGAGCTGCTCGACGATCTGTTCGTCATCGACGGGAAGATCTGCACCTGCTCGGGCGGCACGGCAGCGATGGACATGGTGCTGGATTTCATCCGCGAGGCCAGCGGCGAGGAACTGGCTGCGGGCGCTGCCGAGCAGTTCATACACCCGCGCATCCGTCCGCAGGGCGACCCCCAGCGCATGGCAGTGCGGGCGCGCTATCCGCAGGCGAGCGCGCGGCTGCTGCGCATCATTGCGCAGATGGAGTCCGCGGCGCTGCGCGGAGCACCGCCCCTGGCGCAAATCGCCGCGCGCAACGGCATCTCGCTGCGGCACATGGAGCGTCTGTTCAGGGGGGAGCTGAACGTCTCGCCGCGCTCGTTCTACGTCAAACTGCGGCTCGATCGCAGCCGGATGCTGCTCGCGACCACCACGGCCTCGATATTCGAGGTGGCGATCGAAACCGGCTTCAAATCTGCCTCGCATTTTTCGCACACCTACAAGCGGGTGTTCGGCTTTGCGCCGCGCGAGGAGCGAACGCGTACGCGCAATGCCGCACCGCCTGCCGAGCGGTCGTGAGCCGCTGGCAGCCCGCAGCGCGAAGTCGGATCCTCTGCGAAAGCTGTCGGGTTTTCGCATGCGCACGCTGATGGTTGCGGAATACTCCAGTTCAACACGGCAACTGCGCAGGCAGCGTCAAGGGCTGAATGAGTCTCGCGGGAAACACCGGCTACACGCCGGATCCGGCCTCAGTGGAGGGTAAGCAGCCGCCCATCGACGAGGAGACCGATCTGCTGGTGATCGGGGCGGGACCGGCCGGGATGGCGGCGGCGCTGGCGGCCGCTGGCCACGGCGTGCGGGTCACCCTCGTGGATGAGAATCCCGTGCCGCTGGCGAGCATGGGCGAGGAGGTGCCGCTACATTTCGGCGCACGCATGGCTGCGACGGTCGCCAGTCGAAACATCATGCTTGAGACGATCCTCGAGGCCAATCCGAGGCTGGCCGATGCGATGGATGCTGGTGTCGACGTGCGCTTGGGCACGGCGGTATGGGGCGTTTTTCCATGCAATGCCACACGTCGCTGGACCGAGGACCACGTGGCGGGTCTCACCGATGCCGAGCACGCCTATCTGCTGCGCTTCAGGCAAGTCATCGTTGCGGCCGGCCGGCGTGACATGGGACTGGCTTTCAACGGATGGCATCAGGCGGGCGTCATGGGCGCAAGCGCCGCGTGGCGCCTGGTGAAGCTCTACCGCGCGCTCGATGCGCGCACCGCGGTGCTGGTCGGCAGCACCGCGGAGACCTTGCAGGTCGGGCAGGCGCTCACCGAGGCAGGGGTGCGTGTTGCCGCTGTCGTCGAGCAGGCGGGCGCTCCGGCCGGGCCGCTGACGTTGCTGGAGCGGTTGCGCTCCGGTGGGACGCAACTGCTGACCTCGCACGTGGTGCAACAGGCGCTGGGCGACTCCCAGGGAATCAAGGCGGTCCGCCTGGTGGGCATCGGGGGCCGCGTCGAGCATCCCGATGATGGTGCCGTGACCATCGATTGCGACACGATCGTGCTCGGCATCGAGGCGGTCCCCGCGATCGAGTTGCTCGAGGCGAGCGGCTGCGCCGTGCGCTTCGATGCTGCGCGCGGCGGCCATGTTCCGATCATCGATGCGACGCAGCGGACTTCGCTGCCGTTCATGTACGCGATCGGCGACTGCGCCGGTGTCTGGCCGGCGAAGAGCCTCTCGCAGGACATCGTCTCGCGCGAGGCGCAGATTGCCGTCGCTGCCGCACTGCGGGCGCTGGGTGTCCAGGTCGATGCCGCACAGCAGCCCGCAACGGTCGTGCCGGACATGCCCGCCCGCGACATCGCGGGCACGCGACTCGCCTGGGTGCGCGCCGCGACGGCGCACGCGATCGGGGAGCCCAATATCTGCCAGTGCGAGCAGGTCACCGCTGGGCAGTTGCTCGCCCTTGAGCCACCGGGCTACCTCGGCTGGAACCGGCAGATCGGTCCGCATGGCACTTGCCACGAGGGCGGACGGGCGGTGAGCCCGGATCTGGTCAAACGACTGACGCGCGCGGGGATGGGCCCGTGCCAGGGCCGCCGCTGCCGCGAGCAGATCGCAGCGCTGCTCGCGCTCGAGAGCACTGCGGCGCTCGATGCCGTCCCGCTGGCGACCTATCGCGCGCCGGTTCGGCCGCAGCGGCTCGAGGCGCTGGCGGCGATACCGGAGTCTCCGGCGCTCGGGACACATTGGGACAGCTGGTTCGGCATGGCTTCGCAGTGGATTCCGTTCTGGCGCATCGGACCGAACGGTGGCATTGCCGAGTGTGGCACGGATGACCCGGTGACCGGCGAATGAGCGTAGGTAACGGCGGGGGAGCCTCAGTCATCATTATCGGTGGCGGTGTGACCGGGTTGAGCGCCGGTTGGTGGCTCGCCCGGGAAGGCATCGAGGTGATGGTGATCGAGGCTGCCACAGTGGGCTGGGCCGCCTCGGGCCGCAATGGCGGCGGCTGCTCGCATCACCACAGTCCGTTGTTCCTCGAGGAGCAGCGGCTCTGGCCCATGCTCGATGAGTTGCTGGGGTACCCGACCGAGTTCCGCCCGCAGCGGATCCGCATCGCCCTGGATGAGCGGCAGTTCCGGCTGTACCGCCGCGCGCTCGAGAACGGCGAGCATCACGGATTGCGCTCCGATGTCCTCGATCCGAAGCAGGTTCGCGAGCTCGTTCCGTATGCGCCCGAGGATGCCTGGGGCGGGTATTTCTATCATTTCGGCGGGCACGCCAACCCGCACCGGACCGTGCAGGCCTATGCCTGGGCGCTGCGGGATCACGGCGGTCGACTCCTTGAGAATGCGCCGGTCACCGGCCTGACGGTCCAGGGCGGCAGGGTGCGCGGGGTAACGACGGACGCCGGCAGCTTCGCGTGCGATCAACTGGTGATTGCCGCAGGCACGGCCACGGGCCGGCTCGCAGCGATGCTCGGTGTCAGTGTGCCGCTGGCCAGCGCCCGGGCCGAGATGATCGTGACCGAGCCGCTCGCGCCGATGCCGATCGGCGGCGTCGACGGCAACGGTCTTTACGGCAGACAGACCCTGCGCGGTAATCTTGCCTACGGCGGTGGCCCCCACGAATGGGTGGACGAGGCGGATGCGCAGCTGACCCGGCCACACTCGACCGTCCTGCAGACGAGCATCGCGCGGCGCCTGTGCCAGTTGTTTCCGAAGGCGGCACACGCGCGCGTCATCCGCAGCTGGGCGGGCTTCATCGAGAACACCCCGGACGGGCGGCCGGTGATCGATCGGCTCACCGCGCCCGAGAACGTGACGGTCGCGACGCTCTCGAGCGTGGGGTTCGGACTGTCGCCGGCCAGCGGACGGGCGATTCGTGATCTGGTGGTCGAGGGCGCCTGTCAATTCGCCGATCTGTCCACCTTGAGACTGGATCGATTCGCGCACCTGCAACCGCAGTGGCGCACGCGGCAGGGATGGTTGCCTCTTGCCACGCCGAGTCACTCGCAACGGTGCTAAGCTCAAATGGAGACCGGCACATGCGCCGACTGATGCCGCGAACGAATCGGTATCCGCTCGCAAGCGTCGCGAGCGATGCCTGCGAACAGCGGGGTGGATATCGCCGGCCGGGTGAGTCAACCGCGGATTTTCGACTCGACTGAGAGCGCTGCGATGACGGACACGGGACTCTTGGACGCCCCCCTGCCCAACGAGGCGTTCTGGCCATCGGCCTTGGCCGAAGCGGCGCCGGAATTCTCCGGCACGCTGCGGCTCTTGCCGGCGCGCATGCGCATCGATCCGCCCTTCGAGCATACGCTGCCCGCTGAGTGCGGTGATGCCGGTCTGTTTCCCGGCGTGACGCTGGAGTTCACCACGGTCGATGGGATCCTGGTGCCGCTGCAGCGCGGACAGATGGTGCGCGAGGCGAGTCCCGCCCGCGCGGGGAGCTTCTGGAGCGTCATTCCGCAATTCGGACGTGTCTGGCGCGAGCCGGGCGAGGAGTGGGCGAACGCTGCTTTTCCGTTGGTACTTGTCAGCACCCGCGATACCCATGCGCACCAGGGTCTCGCCCGGTTCAAGTACAAGGAACGTTCGGTCAGCGCGCTGCAGTTCCAGTTTGTGCAGCAGACCGCGCCATATCTGCTCAAGCAGCATTTCGTGGCGTGGGGCAGCACCGAGGCGCGCTGGAGCGAGCCGAAGGCGGGCGACCCAGAGGCGCAGCGCCGCCAGGCACTTGCGGAGCGGGCGCGGCGCTTACCGAGCAGACCGCTGAGTGAGCTCGCCAAGGAGTTCCAGCGCGGCCGCCTCAATGAATTCGGCGCGCCGGTGCGCGAGCAGTGGCGGGTCCAGACCGGGCTGATCCGCGACGGGGTGCTCTACTACCACGAGGCGCGGACGCCGCACGGCAATTTCCCCTATCCGCTCGAGATGCGCTTCGGCGTGCGCTCCATCCTCAAGGCCGTGGGCGTACCGCTCGCGCTGCTGCGGCTCGCGCAGGTCTACGGGCCGTACGTCCTCGCACTGAAGATCGGCGATTACCTCGAGGGGCTCGATCCGAAATATCGGCGCGTGCGCTTCATCGATGCGGCCAACATGGCGAGCGGCTTTGGTGGCGCGGGCAGCTGGGAGACGCATCCGAACGATCCGATGGATGGGTATCTGGAGGGCGGCTACGACGAGTGGATGGCCGCGCCGACCCACGAGGCGAAAGTGCAGCACATCGCCGCGACGGGGCGCCCCTATCCGTGGGAGCCCGGCACCGTGATGCGCTATCGCGACCAGGACTTCTACCTGCTTGGGGCTGCGATCGACCGGTTCCTCAAGAGCGTGCGCGGACCGACGGCCGATGCGTGGGACATGCTGCGCAGCGAGGTGCTCAAGCCGATCGGGATCTTCCAGGCGCCCATCGTGCGCACGCGCGAGCCGGAGGGCCGACGTGGGGTCGCGTGGTTCCATTCCGGGTACTATCCGCTGCTCGATGATCTGGCCAAGATCGCGCTGCTGTTCCAGAACCGCGGCACGGCCGGCTCGCGCCAGATTCTGCATCGCGGCCTGACGGAAGACCTGTTGAACGCCAAGGACGCGTTGGTGCAGAGCGGGGATGCCTCGCTCGGGGCGCCGGCAAGCGCCGAGCGCGGGCCGAAGAGCGGCAGCCTGTACAAGATGGGGTTTCACTTCGTGCCCTACGTGGGGGCGGTGAGCGGCCGACAATACTTCCTGCCCACCATGCGCGGCTGGGGGGAGAACGAGGTCGTGCTGTACCCGAATGCACTGATTACGATCCGCATCGCAAAGGCCGGTCAGCTGCCCCCCGGGGAGCGGCCGACTTCGGGCGCCGCCAGTCGTACGATCCGGATGGTCGATCGCATGTCGCCCCTGTAAGGATCGAGCGGACCGTGCGCTATTCGCTGTTCACACTCCTGCGTCAGAGCTTCTCGGGCCATCGCGGCTGGCCGGTCGCCTGGCGCGATGCGGACCCGAAGTGCAGCTACGAGACGGTGATCGTCGGCGGCGGGGGGCACGGACTCGCCACCGCGTACTACCTGGCGAAAGTGCACGGCATGCACGACGTGGCAGTGCTCGAGAAGGGCCCGATCGGGCTGGGCAACGCCGGACGCAACACGACGATCATTCGCTCGAACTATCTGCTTGCGGGAAACCTGCCGTTCTACGAGTTCTCCATGAAGCTGTGGGAAGGGCTCGAGCAGGACCTGAACTACAACGCGATGGTCAGCCAGCGCGGTGTGCTCAATCTGTTCCACTCCGACGCGCAGCGCGATGCATACGTGCGCCGCGGTAATGCGATGCGTCTGCACGGCGTGGATGCCGAGTTGCTCGATGCGGCGGACGTGCGCCGAATGCTGCCGCTGCTCGATTTCGACAACGCACGCTTCCCGATCCAGGGCGGACTGCTGCAGCGGCGCGGCGGCACGGCGCGCCACGATGCGGTGGTGTGGGGATATGCGCGGGCGGCCAGCGAGCGCGGCGTGGACATCGTGCAGAACTGCGAGGTGACCGGCCTGCTGCGCGAGGGCGATCGGATCTGCGGCGTGCGTACAACACGCGGGGATATCGCAGCGAAGCGCGTCGCGCTCACCGTTGCCGGTCACTCCTCGCGGCTTGCGGCGATGGCCGGTCTGGCGCTGCCCATCGAGAGTCACGTGCTGCAGGCATTCGTGTCCGAGGCGATCAAGCCGCTCATTCCCTGCGTGGTGACCTTCGGGGCCGGGCACTTCTACGTCAGCCAGTCCGACAAGGGTGGACTCGTGTTCGGCGGCGACATCGACGGATACAACTCCTACGCGCAGCGCGGCAACCTGCCGGTGGTGGAGGATGTCTGCTCGGGGGGCATGGCTTTGATGCCAGCGATCGGCCGGCTGCGCATGCTGCGCTCCTGGGGCGGGATCATGGACATGTCGATGGACGGCTCGCCGATCATCGATCGCACCCCGCTCGAGGGGCTGTTCCTGAATGCCGGCTGGTGTTACGGGGGCTTCAAGGCGACGCCCGCCTCCGGGTACTGTTTTGCCCACCTCCTGGCGCGCGGGGAGAATCACGCGCTCGCCCGGGCGTTTCGTCTCGACCGTTTCGCGAGCGGCCATCTGCTCGATGAGAAGGGTCAGGGGCCGCAGCCGAATCTACATTGAGAGCCCAGCGTGCGTATCGAATGTCCCTTCTGCGGCGAGCGCGATCTCAGCGAGTTCACGTACCTCGGGGTCGCCCGGGAGGCCCCGGCGGGCGCGGCGGCAACGCAGCTCGCCGAGTCACAGTTCGCCGCGGTCTATCTGCGGAGCAATCCCGCCGGCGCGCACCGCGAGTTGTGGCGGCACGGCTATGGCTGCGGATCGTGGCTCGAAGTCACGCGTGATACCCGCACGCATCGGATCAGCGCGGTGCGTCTGGCCAAGGACGCGCTGCCATGAATCCGAACCGACTCGATGGCGAGGGAGCGATCCGGCGCGACCGGACGGTGACTTTCGCGTTCGATCGCAAGCACTATCGTGGTTACGAGGGCGATACGCTCGCTTCGGCGCTGCTCGCCGCCGGCGTAACCGTGGTGGGACGGTCATTCAAATACCACCGGCCGCGCGGAATCCTGAGCGCCGGCTCGGACGAGCCGAACGCCCTGGTCGAGCTGCGCGACGGTGCGCGGCGCGAGCCGAACACGCGAGCGACGACCATCGAGTTGTTTGAGGGTCTCGAGGCGTGCAGCCAGAACGCCTGGCCGTCGCTTCAGTTCGATGTCGGCGCGATCAACTCACGACTCTCGCGATTGCTGGTCGCCGGGTTCTACTACAAGACCTTCATGTGGCCCGCGGCGTGGTGGGAGAAGCTCTATGAGCCGGCGATCCGCCGCGCGGCGGGCCTGGGTCGGGCGAGCGGCGCGGCCGACCCGGACGAGTACGAGACGGTCCACGCGTTCTGCGATGTGCTGGTGATTGGCGGGGGTCCGGCGGGACTCGCTGCGGCGCTGGTGGCCGGCCGCTCGGGGGCGCGCGTTGTGCTCTGCGACGAGGACTTTCTGCTCGGCGGACGGTTGAACGGCGAGCGTCACACGATTGATGGCGAGCCCGCCTCGGACTGGGCGCGGCGCACGGTGGCGGAGCTGCGATCACTGCCGGAGGTCCGGGTAATGCCACGCACCACGGTGTTCGGCGCCTACGACGGCAACACCTTCGGTGCGATCGAGCGCGTGGCCGATCATCTGCCCGTTGCGCCGGCGCACCAGCCCAGGCAGCGCTACTGGAAGATCGTCGCGCGGTGTGCGGTGCTCGCCGCGGGGGCCCAGGAGCGCTCGATCGTATTCGGCGGCAATGATCGACCGGGCGTCATGCTCGCCTCGGCCGTGCGAACGTACCTCAACCGCTTCCGGGTGACACCGGGGCGGCGCATCGGGATATTCACCAGCGGCGATGACGGCTGGAAGACGGCGGTGGATCTCAGCGCCGCGGGGGTGGAGGTGGCGGTGATCGTCGAGGCGCGCCGGTCGATCCCCGCGATGCTGCTCGAGCAGGCGCGCCGCTGCGGCATTGAGGTCATGCCGGGGGCTCAGATCGTGGGTACGCGCGGAGGCAAACGCCTCGAGGCCGTCGAGGTGCGCGATGCAGGCGGCCGACTGCACCGGGTGCAGCTCGATGCCCTCGCGGTCGCCGGTGGCTGGAGTCCGCAAACGGCGCTCTCGACGCATCTGGGGGGGCGAACCCGCTGGAGCGAGGCAATCAGCGGCTACGTGCCCGGGGAGCTGCCGAGGTCGATGCGGGCGGTCGGCGCGGCGGTTGGTGAGTTCTCGCTCTCGGGCGCGCTACGCTCGGGAGCGGAAGCCGGTTTGGATGCGGCGCAGACGGCCGGCTTCGCGTCCGAGC
>JAKBBE010000079.1 GCA_021826035.1 Pseudomonadota bacterium
ACCGTTTCGGGCTGGTCATCGGTCCAACTGTCGAGGATCGACTGCGCACGCTCGGGGGCGGCTTGCATGGCGCGGCCGGCGAGTTCGGTCAGATCCGGCACAGCCGTCGCCTGCGGCGCCTCGCGGGCGAGCTCGGCCGCCTGGCGCGTGTTCGCCACCGAGTAGACCGGGCGCCCGCGCAGCTCGCTGTCGATGGCATCGAGCAGCACGTTGGGGTCGTAGTTTCCGCGCTCATCGGCCACGGGGTAGCCAGCCTGGTGCAGCGCCTCGGCCGCCTGGTCAAAGCCCATCCCTCCCTGGCGGAAGGCTCGCCGGATGCCGACGCGAGCAGCGCTCGAGCGCATGTCGGCGGGGTCGAGGCCCTGCGCGACCGCTTCCTCTGAGCTGATGCCCTTTGGGTGCTTGGCGAGCCACTGGAGGATCGAATCCTCGCGCGGGTCACTCTCGGCCATGTTGCGCCGCGGCAGCGCGGCTTTCGTAGGGTCGTACACCAGCGGCGCACGCTCGGCCTCGCCGGCAAGCGGCGCGGCATCGAGGCCCTTGTTGAGCGCGTCGCGCGCAATGAACAGCGCCCGAGCCTTCGGGCTGTACGGGGGCGCCTCCGCGATCGCGTCGCCGAGTCGCGCCTGTAGGTCCTCAACGTCCGCGCTCAGGTGCAGCGGCCCGGTGGCCTCCGTCACCTCGCGGAACTTCGCCGGCAGCGCCTCACGGTGCGCTGGCAGCAGGCCATCGTATGCTTCGCGTAGCGCGTTCTGGATCGGTTCGCGCTGCAGGTGGATTCCGCCCTTCAACTCATCGAACGGCGCATATGCGGCGCTCACAGCGGCGCGCCCGCGGGCCTGCGCGTTCTGCAGCAACTCGTGGGCAACCGTTGAGACAGTGGCCTTGTCCGCGTTCGGCGCGAGGCTGTCCTGCATGCCCCGCAGGATCGCGGCGTTGTTCTGCGTGGCAAGCTCATGGAACGGTATTGCCCGCTGTCCGGCCCGCTCCTTCCCCTGCAGGTCGAGGAGCGCCGGATCGTTGGCGTGTACGGCGGTCGGGAACGCCACACCCTCCGGTGCAGCCCGAGGCGCCACGGACGACGGGGCACCGACCGAGCGCAGGTAATTCCCGACGCGCGCATCAAGTTCGCCCTGGTCCGGCACGCTGCGCGTAATCCCGCGCCAGAGCGCGCCCACAGCGTCGGCGCCTTTGCTGGCGAGCACACCCACTCCGCGCATGCCGCCCTCAAAGAGAGGGCCGGCCACCGCGCCGATGGCTGCATTCGCTCCCGGAGAGCCTTGCGGCTGCTGCACACCGTAGGCGGCGCCCACCGCTGCCGATCGAGGCGCCGCGGCGAGCGCCCGCTGCCAGAGCGGAGCGGTTTCAGGCGCAGTGAGGCCGAGCGCCTCGACGCCCCTCCCGGCGAGCGCGCCTGCACTCTCACCGAGCGGTAGGCTCGCGGCAAACTCAGCCGGCCATTTCACCAGGTAGTTATATGCCGGGTGGTGCGCGTCGAGTGCGGCGTTGACGCCGGGAGCCGGCTGGTGCGGTTGTGGTGCAGCGTAGGGTCCGAAGTTGGCCTTCGGAAGCGCTCCGGATGGATGCACGCCGATCAGGTGGTCGATCCCTGTGCCGACAGCATTGAGCCCCTGCCCGACGAACATGAGCGGGCGCTGCCACCCGGGAGTCTTCGCCCACAATGTGCGCGCGAGCTGCCCAGCGCTCGGGGAAGCAATCTGAGGCGCTCCCGAGACCGTCAGGGCGGCACTGAACGGCGAGAGCGGCGCTTGTGCGGGCACCGTTGGTAACGCAGGGGCAGACGCGCCGAGCGCGCCCTGGGGTCCCGTGTTCAGAGTAAGCCCGGGATCGAACGGCGAGGTGCTCACTGTTGCCCACTCCAAAACGGCACGAGGTCACGATTCTGATTGATGAATTCCTGGCCCTTGCGGTATTGCTTCAGGAACATTTTGCCGGTCGCGTTGCGCTGGAAGTGTTGAATGTATTGAGCGCGCTGCGCATCTGGCAGGGCGAGCGCCGTATTCAAGTACATGAACATCCCCGGGGTAACGCCGGTCTTTTGCCACCACTGCTCGAACCCGCGCGTGGTGCCCTGATAGGTCTTGCCGTACACATTCGGCACGCTCTTGGCGTAGTAGGCCATCGCCTGATTACGCGCGATATCGTACTGCGATGCCCCCTGTAGCTGCGCGAGGAGCGCGCGCGGGGCGTTGCCCGCGAGGCTGAAGTCAGGCACTCCCTTGGCGATGTACCCCACCTCTTGGTAGCTCACCTTCGCGCCCATCTTGCGGGCAGCATCGGCCACGAAGTTCGTGCGGTACTTGGTGTACTCCTGCATCGCGGTTAGGCCAGGAATTTTCATGCCAACGTAATTCAGCGCCTCACCAATCATGTCGTACACCTTGGCAATGTTCCCGCCGAACGGCATCTTACCGAGCGCCTGCTGCATTTCCGTGAGGCGGGCGAGCTGCGCCTGCGCGGCCTCGGTTTCCGTCGCGCTGGCCGATTCCTGCGCCAGCGTCTGGTCCGCGGCCTGCTTCTGGAGTTGGTATCCCGCGACGGTCGAGCCGGGCGAAAAGATGCCGGGCCCTCCCTGCGGAGGCACGGCACCGGCAGGCGAGGGCGGCAGTGTCAGGATCGGCCGGTGCGCACCGGGAGCGGGTACGCCAGCAGCCTGCGCGGCTTTCATCTGCGCAACGACGGCGGGCAGATTCCGCTCACCTGCGGCGCGCTCGGCCGCCAGGCTCCCCGGCGGCGCAATGCCCTCGGGAGTCCGCTGCGGCCATCCCCCCGAGGGACCAACACCCGGAGCCGGCGCCATCGGTGCGGGGCGACCCACTGCCTGCGCCGCGTTCGTGAGCCCCTCTTGCAGCCCAACCATGTGCTGCATCGCGGCAGGATTCGGGGCACCCGGCTGGACCGGCGCGAACGGTCCCGGCTGCGGCCCCAGAGTGCCGCCAGCAGTCCCCGGCGCGCGCGTGACGTAGTGCTGTGCCAGCGCGTAGGGCAACGTCGCCGCAGCCGCTCCCCCGGCCTTGTTCGCCGCATTGGCCGCCAGGACCGCAGGGACGCCTGCGGCCTGCTGCACGGTATTGGTGGCGGGGTTGTACGTGCTCCCCTCCGGAACCGCGCCGTGCGCGGTCTGGCCGGCGCCCTGAGCGACCTTTGCGGCCGTGGTGAGCGTCGTCCCCGGGGCTTGCGGCACCGGCTTGTAGGCCGCCTGGATCTGCGCCAGGCGGTTCGCCACGGTCGGGTCTGACGCGGCGTTCCAGCCCATCATGCTATCGACGCGGTACGCCGCCGCCGCGCGCTGGTGTGCCGGCAGCGCCGGGTTCATCGCGTCGCGGAACGACTTCTCCAGCGCCTGCGTGCGCATGACCTGGTAAGGCAGCGCCGCCTCCTGCTGGATATTGGCGCCCACGACCTGCTGGCGATACGCCTGCGCAGACTGGTTCGCCATGTTCACGGCTTGGCCCATCGAAATCGGCGTCATCGCGTGCGGAGCGCCCGCAGCACCAAAGCCGCTGGCGAGGCCCAGGAGCGGCGCATAGTTGGGGTTGGTGTAGACCGAACTTACCGCATTCAGCAGGCGGGAGAGCACGCTCGGTTGATTCGCGGGCGGTACCGGCGGCGGGGGAATCGTTGGTGCGGGTGCGGCCATGTTCAAACCTCGCGGGGCGCGGCGGCTTGTGCCGACGCATGTTGTGTTGGTGCAGCGGCTGGCGCGGGATCGCCTTGCCGCACGATTTCGACAGTGACCCGGCCGCCAGCCGGGACCTCTATTACGATCCGCGCCGGGGGCTGCGCTTCGGGCTGAATTTCACTGGTCACGGTGTTGCCTCGGGAGGCGGTCCGCCCTGGTGCACAATCCTAACAGTGAGCGCGCTCCCTTCGCCGCGCAGCTCGGAACGAGACAGGCGGGGAATGACATACTCGGCGAGCTTCGCCATGAGATCGAGCGCCTTGGCAGGATCATCGTTTGCGACGCGCTCGAGCCAAGCTTGCATGTTGTCCGCGTTGTCCTCCACCAAGTGCCTGAACGCTTCGCGGACTTCGGTGGTCGTGCGATTCGGAACGCCGGCAGGACGCCCGGGCCCCGGGGTGCCTTTCCCGATTCCGGCTGTTTCTTTTTCTGCCATCAGTTCGCCGCGTCGCTCGCGGTCGGAGCAGCAGCGAGAGCCTGCGTCTGTGTCGCGCGGTTCCACTGCCCCTCGGCCTGCAGGCGGATCGCGTCGATGAGTTCGGCCACCTGCGCGTAGGGAGCGGCACCGAGCACGGTCAACAGCGCGGTCGTCTGCTCGAGCGAGAGGCCAAAAACGATACAGTCCGGGCCAGGTTCTGGCGCCGGCAGGAGCGCGGCGAATTCAGGGGAGAGCACGTTCATGCCGGCACCTCGGCGGGTCGGGTGATCCGGTCGAGCTCGGCTGCCGGTACGAGGCGGCGGCGCCCGAGCTTCACGCTGGCAAGCGTCCCGGCCGCCATCAGCTCGTACAGTGTGCGGCGAGACAGCCCGAGCGAGCGGGCAGCTTCGTCGAGGCTGTAGGCGGTGCGCGGGATTGTGTTTGATTGAGTGTTCATGAGCGTCAGCGTGCGACTGTTTGGGTGGGTTCTCAAGATTTCCGAGCGCCACGCACCGTGTGTCGCAGCGCGTCGAGGTGCCGCTGTACCGTGCGGACCGAGGGGGGCGCATCGAACCCGGCGCGCTCGAGCGCGCGTAGTGCTTCCTTGGCGGTGATCGTCCCGGGATGCGGTGCATCGGCGAGGGTTGCAGCGAGCGCCTGCCTGAGCCGCTCTGATTCGGCCTGGCGCACGGCATTACGCTCACGGAGCGCATCCGGCGGGCGGCCGGCCTCGAGTTCGCGAATGCGCTCAGCCTGCGCTGCTGCGAGGCGCTCGAGCTGCTTGCAGCGATGCCATAGGCCCGGGTCCGAGCCGTAGGCCAGCGCGGCCCGCTGCCCCTCGATGATGGCGAGCCGCCGGCTCACGCCGAGCCTCGAGCAATTGCGGCCTGCACGGCGCGATGCTTCGCCCGGTCCTCGAGAACCGACTCGCGCCAGGCGTCTACCGTCTCAAAGGTCGCCTCCTGCGGTGCGATGACCGACCCATCAGGGCACAGAATCGCCCATGCGCCGGCCGGTTCATCGGGGCATATCGGCTCGGCGCTGAGCGCGCCCGGCGGCACGCGCCAGGCGATCACCGGCTGCCGACACACCACGGCCTCGGCATCATCAGCCACGGCGACGACGAAGTAGCCGGGCTGCGCGGGGATCGGATCCCCCAGGCGCAGCGGGTCGAAGCCCGGGTCCGCCGCAGTCGTGGTGCGGGGGCGGCCGGCCGCATCGCGGTACTCGATTTCGGTCCGCAGGCCCTGGGGCGGTCCGTTGGTCCAGCTTTGCCGGAGGCGCGTGATGGCGGCGGCGTTGATGAGGCCGTCCCGAGTCTCGATGAAGCTCATGGTGTGCGCTCCTTTGGGGCCGGCGCCACGAGCGCCAGCGCGCGGTTCAGGGCATCGAGCGCCGCCTCGGGCCAGCCGCGCTCAAGGTCGTAGCGCGCCCGCTCGAGCAAGAGGCGCACCGCGGGGGCGGTCCATCGCCAGGGGAAGGCGAAGCCAAGCAGCCAACCGGCGATGAAAATTGAGAGTGTCATTGGAAATCCTCCTTACTGTTAAGTCCGGGGTAGGCCATCTGCGCCTTTCAACTCGGCGGAATGCTCCGCAGGGCCATGAGGTGCTCCAGGGGTCAACTCGGCGGGTACCTACTAGGCGGCGGCTATATAGGAAAGGAATCCGCCGCCTAGTACGGCGGCTTCCCTTTCCACTGAGCGAACCGCGCGATTCGCCGAGTTCGCCGAGTTCGCCGAGTTCGCCGAGTACGCTCACAGGACGCCCTCCCCCGGAGCGGTTCCGCGGTAGTCAGCGGGCGCGAGGTAGGTCTGCCGCGAGCCTTGGCGCTCGCCCTTCGGCAGTTCGAGCTGCGCCAGCAGTCCTTGAGCGATGGCATGGCGAACGCCGCGGCGGATCGTGTCCCGCTTCAGGCGCTTACCGTCGACAATCGGGCCGCCCTCGTTCGCGAGCTCGCTTGCGGTCAGGCGCACCCCTGCACCATTGGCGAGCTGCTGGCGCACGTAGTCCACCACGGCGGCCGCCTGCCGGGTCAGCTCCTCGAGGTCGCGCTCTGCGGCGTTCTGTTCGCGTTCAACGGCATACTCGGCCGCGCTCGGTGAGCGCAGCGCCTCGAACCAGTACCCCCTGCGGCGCAGCCAGAGAGGCGGCGCAGCGTTCGGCTTCGCCCAGGACAGCTTGGTCCAGTACAGACGCAAGATACTCCCGGCCTCGATATCGCCCATCGTCGCCATCAGGGGCAGCGGTTCGTCGGGCTTCAGCGTCTCGGGCTTCACGCCAACGAGCTGACGCACGAGCCGCGCCTCGTCGGACTTGGCCGTCCCGCCGCGGCTCGCGTACTGGTCGACGGTGCCGCTCCGCGCGACGTTCTGCGAGACGTGGTCGAGCATCTGCACGCACGCCCGCATGGCCATTGCGGTCTCGTGCATCATGGCCGCGAGGAAGGCGTGCCCGTCGTTGCCGTATCGGTCCCCAGGGCTAAAAAGCGCCTCGGGATCGAGCGTGATATAGACCGGCTGGATCGGCGCCAGGAGTTCAAGCAGCAAGTCGTACACGGGCGCGCGGTACATCTCGCCAGTGAACTGCTCGACCTTGACGATGCGACCGTATCGCGACGGGTTCCAGCCAACGATCCGGATCAGTGCCTTGGCCGCGTTCGCCTGCGCTTCGCTGATCTGCCGGTTGTCGACCGCATCCGCGAGCGCGCGCTGTAGCACGTACCGCGCCCGGGGGGCGCCGTCCTCGGCCGTCACGAGAACGCACGGCCCTTGCGCGCAGGGCTCGGTGTCTGGATACGCTCGGAGGCCGAGTGCAACGCGGATCTTTTCGGTCAGCGCGAGAGCGGTCTTGCCGGCCCCGCCTGGCCCGCAGAGGCTCGCGCCCGCCTCGGGGAAGCGCGGGTACTGCACGAATCGCGGCGGCTCGGCCGCGTCAATCGCAGCAGGCCCTGCCTCGAGGTCCGCGATGATTGAAACGCGCACCGCAGCGAGCGGATCATCGGCGGGCTTCTTCTGGGCCTCCGCGCCCGAGCGCGGCCCCTCATCCATCCACGGCGGCGGCTCGCCGATTGGCGCGTCATTCTCGGAAAACATCGGCACCCGCTCGAGCTGCGCCTCGAGCGCTTTCGCATCCACGTTCATGCGGCCCCCTTTCGAGTGCCAAGCCGCGCGAGCACGTCTGCAATGTCTTCGCCGGCAAGCTGCGATCGGTAGACCGCCACTTCCCGGCCGGCCTTCTGCCAACGCGCAGCGCATCCAACCGCCGCGCGCATCCCGGCTTGGTCGTGGTCCGCATAGACCGCGAGGCAATCAATGCCCGGCAGCAGCGGAAACTCGGTCATGTTTCCTGCATCTACGGTTGCCCATATCGGGGCGAAGACGCGCGCGGAGACAAGGGCGGTTTCTATGCCCTCGGCGAGCGCGAGCCCGTAGGTCACGGCTTCGTCACGCCAGAGCCGAATCACGCCGCCTCTCTTGCGGTGGCCGGCAAGCAAGAGTTTGTCGCAATCAGTGCCGGCCTTGCCTTGGCCGTCAGTCGCCAGGCGCGTGAAGTGCAGGCTGATCGCCTTAGCAGTGCGAGCATCGGTGACTCGCGCGCAGAGACTCGGCGGATACTGGCCACTCCCCGGGAGGAACCGCAGGTCAGAATCCGCAGGCGGCAACATGCAGCCGCGGCGCTCGAGGTAGGTTTGCCCGACCGTTCCGCGCAGCGGCAGCGTGCGCCGCCATATCGCCTCGGCGCGGTCGGACCAGTCGAGCGGCTCGGCCGACTTCGAGGTGTTAGAACGCGGCGCTGGCGCGATGCGCTCGAGGCGCGGCCGCTCGTGATTTTCAGCCGAGGTATAGCCGCAGCGGTGGCAGTACGCGACGGTGCCGCGTTCATCGGTCGTGACAGCGAGCGCGGTATCCTTCGGCCCTCTGTTGCAGACTGGGCATGGGCCGCGGCGGGTGGCGGTCATGGCCGCGTCCCTCGCGCGAGTCGCGCGCTCGTCGTGTTTTGGTGTAAAGTTGACACGTTGGGACCTCTTGCGAGAGCCGCGTACCTTGGCCGGGCGCGGCTTTCGCGTTTCTGATGCGGTTAGGCGGCGTTTTTCGGTCGGCGGGGGCGACCAGCGGCGAGTAGCCGCTCGCGCGCAGCCAGATAGTCGCCGCGCCGCCAGACAGCGCGGCCACCAACATATCCGGCGGGCGGCGGTAGTCGGCCATCCGCGACCATGTCGCGTCGGCATCGGTCGGTGATCCCTAAATCAGCGTCGATGGCGGGTCCCGACACGAGCGCGTTGGCGGGGTCGAGAGTTAAAGTGTCGGTCGGCATGTTCGCTCCATCTCCGGCAATTGCCGTTTGATGGGCGCAGCTTCATGCTTTATCGATTGGACATCCCGCGCGATGTCCAACTATCTGCGGGTGCTATTTCTTGGGCGCGAGAATGCGGCCGATCTGCTTCGGGCTTATCTGCGCCCACTTGCCGACCCGTCGTTTGATATCGGCCGGCTTCAGATTCGGATGGTCCCGCAGCAATCGCCGCGCGTGCTCGCGGATGAGCCGGTCCCGCGCGGGGATGTCGACGGCCTGCTTGAGCGGATGACCATTGGGCAGCTCGTCGAGCTTCGCCATAGCTGTCAGCGGCGATCTGATTACCGGCTAATTCCGGCGGTCCGAACGTCGAGGTTTTCTTCGCCCGTATTCTTCGGGTGAGATTTGTCTAAATCGTTTTGTTCTCTTGGATTTGGTGTCGTCGCGGCGCGCGCGGGGGCCACCTGGCGGTGCTGTGCTGGTGAGCGAAGATGCGCTCCAAATCGGGGGAGCGATGCCAAATCAGAGACCAAGCAAGTGCCGGTGCTGTGGGGAGTTATTCGTGCCGGACGTGCGCAACCGCGGGCGGCAGCAGTACTGCCCGAAGCGCAGTTGCCGGGCGGCGGGAAAGGCGGCGCGCCAGCGCCGATGGCTGGCGAAGCCGGAGAATCAAAATTACTTCCGTGAGGCCGATCACGCCGCTCGGGTACGCGAATGGCAACACACGCACCCGGGGTACTGGCGCAACACGACGCGCTACAAGCGCCGTACCTTACAAGACGCCCATCGGATGCAAGTCATTGAACCGCCTGCAGATAGTGCCGCTTTGGCCTTACAAGACGCGCTGCGCCTGCAAGGTCCTGTTCTCATTGGTTTAATCGCCCATTTGAGCGACTCAACCTTACAAGAGGACATCGCGCAGACCTCTCGCCGGTTGCTACAACTGGGGCAAGACATCCTTTCGGGCGGAACAAGCAATGCCCCGCAAACGAGTGCTGCGCCCTGATCGACTACGCCGGGTCCCGCCGCAGTTCAGCTGGATCGATCAACGGCTGGTGCGCGAGGGGCACATCGAACGGTGCGATGTGCCAGCGCTGGCGCTGTATCTGGTATTGGTCATCGTCGCCGATGCGCAGGGCTTGAGTTACTACGGCGAGGCGAACCTGGGGCGACTGCTATCGATGCCGCCGGCGCGTGTGCTGCAGGCGCGAGCCGATCTGATGCGCCTCGATCTGATCGCATATGAAGCTCCGATCTATCAAGTACTCGGGCTCGATGCGCCACCGCCGACGCGTGTACCCGACGTACACGGCCTCGAGTACCGCCTCGCGCAGCTGCACGCGAGCCTCGAGCGTAGACGCTGTGCGGATGGCGCAGCGCGTTCATGATCGACTACGAGACGTACTGCAAGATCCGCGATCACCGTGATCGACAGGGCCTGTCGATCACGCAGACTGCCCGCGCCCTGGGCTTGCACCCCGAGACGGTGGCAAAGTGGTCGCGGCGCGAGCGCTATGAACAGCGTGTGCCGGTCAAACGCGGTAGTCAGCTGGACCCGTACAAGGGGCTCATCGTGCGCTGGCTCGAGGCGCACCCGTTGAGCGCGCAGCAGATCTTCCAGCGGCTGCGGGAAGCGGGATATTCCGGCGGGCTCACCATCGTCAACATGTACGTGCGCCGGATCCGCCCGCCCAAACGCAAGGCGTTCCTGAAACTCACCTTCGCGCCCGCGGAATGCGCCCAGATCGACTGGGGCGAATACGGCTCGATCAGCGTGGGGTCCACGCGCCGGCGCCTGAGCTTCTTCGTGATGGTGCACTGCTACTCGCGTCAGATGTACGTGGAGTTCACCGTCTCTCAGACCATGGAGCACTTCCTGGGCTGCCATGAACGGGCCTTTGCCGTGCTCGGGGTGCCCACCAAAATCATGGTGGACAACCTCAAATCCGCGGTGCTGCGCCGCCTGGCCGGCGTCGCGCCGGTGTTCAACCCGCGCTATCTGGACTACGCGCGTCATCATGCCTTCCAGATCGTCCCCTGCAATGTCGCCGCCGGCAACGAGAAGGGCCGGGTCGAGTCCGGTGTCGGTTACGTGAAGAAAAACTTCCTCAATGGCACCGAGTTCACCGACTTCTCGGCTGTCAACCCGGCCGCGCAAGCGTGGCTGAATGAGATCTCCAACGTGCGCATCCATGGCGAGACCCATCGGCGTCCCGTGGACCTCTTTGCCGAGGAACGCGCGTCCCTACGCACCGCGAATCCCAATCCCTATGACCTGGCGCGGGTGCTGCAGCTGCGTGCGTCCAGTCAGTTCCGCATCACCCTGGATACCAACCGCTACTCGGTACCGGCCGAGTTCGCCAACCAGCCCGTGACCGTGAAGGCGTATCCGGAGCGAGTCTGCATTTACCACCAGGAGCGGCTCATCGCCCGGCATGTTCGCAGCTTCGATCGGCACCAGGACATCGAGGATCCCGACCATCCCAAGGCGCTGCTCGAGCAGCGCAAGAGCGCCCGCGAGCAGCGCCTGCTCTCGCAGTTCCTGGCGCTCTCGATCAAGGCGCCGGCGTATTACGAGGGCCTCGTGGCCCGGCGCTTCAACGCTCGCGGACACGCCCGAAAAATCCTCGCCCTCGCCGAGATCTACGGCAGGGAGGCCTGTTGCCGCGCCATCGACGATGCGCACGCCTTCAATGCCTTCTCCAGCGAATACATCGCCCATCTGCTCGAGTCGCGGGCACGCACCCCCTCGCAGCCGACCAGTCCGCTGTCTCTGACGCGCCGCGCCGACCTGCTGGAGATCGAACTACCCGAGCCCGACCTGTCCATCTATGAGGTAGGCGACCATGAGTGATGAGAACCAGACCGACGATGGAATCCCGGAGAGCGACTCGCTGACCAAACTCTTGCTGCGTCTGCAGCTGCCCTATATCCGTGCCCATTACCATGAGCTGGCGCAGACCGCCGTCGAACAGCAGTGGGGACACCTTGAGTACCTGCAGCACCTGATCGAGGCCGAGGTCGCACGGCGCGAGGACAAAAGCCTTGCCCAGCGCATCCGTCGAGCCCGCTTCCCGCTCACCAAAACCCTCGATCAGTTCCAGTGGAACTGGCCGAAAAAGATCAACCGACCGCAAATCCAGAATCTGTTCCGCCTGAACTTCATCGAGCAGAAGTCCAACGCCATCTTCTTGGGCGGCGTCGGTCTGGGGAAGACTCATCTGTGCATCGCCCTCGGCCACGCGGCTTGCGTGCGCGGCTACTCGGTGCTCTTCACCACCGCCATCGACATCATCCACACGCTGTCGGCTGCCGCCGCCACCGGTTCTCTCAAGCGCACTATGCAACGCTACCTGAAACCAAAACTATTGGTCGTGGACGAACTCGGATATCTCCCCATCGACAAGCTCGGCGCCGACCTGCTCTTCCAGATCATCTCCGAACGCTACGAGCGCGGCGCCATCCTCATGAGCACCAATCGCGCCTTCAAAAACTGGCCGGAAATCTTCAACAACGACACCACGCTGACCTCCGCGCTCCTCGATCGCCTACTGCATCACGCCGATACCTGCGTCGTCGAGGGCAAAAGCTACCGCGCCAAGGATCACATCCCGGAGGCTTGATCCGGGCGAGTCCAAAAACCGTCTTTCCCCATCCCGCACCGCCCCAGCCCTCGGCATCACGGTTTTTAACCCGCCCGAAATCAGCGGTGTTCGCACTGCCGCTAACACGAGTCCCTGGACGGCGGCGAGGTCCCTGACCTCAAAGCGCTCGCAGAGCGCTTCGCTCCCGATCCGGACCGCCTACCGGAAGTTGTCGTGCAGCTCGCGCCGCTGTCGGCCTACGAGGCGCTCATC
>JAKBBE010000080.1 GCA_021826035.1 Pseudomonadota bacterium
CGGACGCTCAGCCCGTCGGTACGCGTCCCACGGGCGCGTAGCCACGCGCAATCATTTTGCGTCGCGAGCGCGCCGCACAGCGCGGCACCTCGGCGTGCGGCAGGTACCCCAACACGAATTCGCAGTCGGCTCGCTTAATGAAGTAGGCATCGTCGATCTGCCGCCGGCACTGCGAGTGCCCATGGGCGCAAACTAAAATGGTGATCACCCAGACCGACATTGCACGAGTATACGCCCGATTGCGCAGACCGATCTGAGGGCGGGCCGATCGACGTGCCACGCATGTCAGGACTGAGCTTGTGCTCGCGGCGGACCGACGGGGACGCATTCGTCGGTGAGCATCGGATCGGTGCACCCACGCCCGCGCTGTCGCTCAGGCCGCAAACCGAGCGCATCCTGCCGACATCCGCTCATCGCCCGCATCGCCACGCCATCGCGCCGCGGATCAGTCGGCAGGGGAATCCTCCGCGGCGGCAGACGGGATCGAAAGCGTCACCGTCGTGCCGCCGCCGGGCGTCGAGTGGATATCGAGCGCACCGTCCACCGTCCGCGCCCTCTCGCGCATCCCGAGCACTCCGAGCGCATCGGCACGGCGCGGCACTGTGGGATCGAACCCGCGTCCATCATCGCGCACGCGCAACTCGAGTTGCTCTGCGCTCTGGAGGATCTCGATAGTGACCTGCGTGGCGTGCGCGTGTCGCGCGATGTTGGTCAGTGCCTCCTGCAAGACCCGAAACACGACCGTGGCGCGCGGCTCGGCGACCTGCAGCTGCTCCGGCTCGATCCGCAACCGCACGTCGAACGAATGCAGCTGCCGGAAGCCGTTCACCAGCCACTCGGCGGCCGCCGACAGACCGAGGACATCGAGCGCCGCCGGGCGCAGATCGGCCGCGACGCGTCGTGCCGAGTCGATCGTCTGGTCGATCAGCCCGAGCATGCTGTGCGCCTCTTCGGGCATCGGCGTGCCGCGCTCGCGGCAATAGGTCTCGAGATCGGCGACCTTGTATTTCAACGTCACGAGCGCCTGGCCGAGCTCATCGTGCAGTTCGCGCGCGAGCCGCGCACGCTCCGATTCGCGGGCCGCGCTGCCGAGGGTCGCTGCGGCGCGCAACTCATCGTGCGCTCGGCACAGAGCCTCATTGGCGCTGTGCAATTCTCCGGTGCGCGTACTGACGCGCGCCTCGAGCGAGGCGGCCAGACGATTCAACTGCGCGCTGCGCTGCTCGGCGAGTCGACGCTGCTCGCACTCGGCGGCGTGCGACTCGGTGAGGCGCCGATACAGCCGGCCGTTCTCAAGAATCATCACCGCGAGCAGAAGGCAGGCAGCCACCAGACCGAAGGCCCGTCCGGTGTACCAGCCGAAGGAAAACCGCCCGGCGTTGAACACTGCCGCTTGCGCCAGATCGCAGGCCCACACGACGGTCACCACCAGCACCCACAGGTGCAGACCAGAGAAACGGATGCGCCGCCACAGGATCGGCAGCACGGCGAGAATCGTGAGCCAGGTCACCCAGGCGATCGCGTACTTCGCCGGCCGGTCCTGGTTTCCGTGCATGAGTTTCGGCAGCAGGTGCGCTCCTGCGGTCGCCACGAGCAGCGCGAGCGCCGCAGCGCCGAGCGCACCGAGCACCGCCGCGGCCGCCACCCGGCGTGTCGCGCCCACCGAGGCGACCCGCAACGGCCGCTCGGCGCTGAGGGCGAAGCCGAACACGGCGAGCGGGAAGCCGAGATGCCAGAGGAAGTAGAGCCAGGCGGTGGTCTGTCCGTTGGCCCAGAGCAGTCCGGCCGGCGCGAACAGGCCGGGGAAGCTCAGCTCGTGCAGCAGCGCCATCGCGGCGCTGAACAGATACCCGGCGGCGAGGATCAGCACGCCGGTCGAGCGCGTCAGCGCAAATTGTCCGAACAGGAACACGCACGTCAGCAGGTCGCAGATGACCAGCGAGGACTCATAGATCGGCAGATAGAGCTCGCTGCGGCCAACGGGCAGGTTCGCAAACGGCGCGAGCGCAAGGAAGATCAGCAGCGAGAGCGCGATGCTCGCCGCCGCGATGCGCCGTTGGTGCTCACTCGGCGGCTCAGTGGTGAGCGCAATCATGCGCCGCACCGGCGGTGCCGCGACGGCACGCGGCCGGGTCTCATTTGAGCCGGGTTCCTGCGCCGTCGAACACGGCAACGTCGGTCGCGATCCCGGCGCGCACACTCGCCCCCACCGTGCAGAACTCCTCGAACTGTCCGAGGACCCTCTCCAGGTGCTGCAGGCTCGCGGCCGGCGCACCGAAGTGGATCTCGACATCGATGTGCACGACCCGCAGCCGTCCCGCCTCATTGCGCCCGAGGGTGCCGCTGGCGGTGGTGCGGATGCCGCCGGGATCGTTCTTGAATTTACTGAGCGCGAAATACAGGCTCGAGCTCATGCAACTGCCCACGGCGGCAAGCAGCAGCATCACCGGCGAGGGTCCGGCGCCGGCCCCGAGTGGAGGAGACTCATCGGACCTCAGGTGCGCCATGCCCGGCGCGAAGTCGATGTCGAACTGGTAGTCCTGGTTCTGACGGAGCGTGACGCTGGCAGAGTGCTGTTCGGTCATGGCCGACTCCTTGATCGACGCGCCGCCACCGGTGGCGCGGGCGCGGTGGCATTCGATGATACCACCGCGCCGGCCATGCCCCTGCCCTCGCTCAGTCGGGAAGGGTGACCTCCCCGTCAATGCGGAAGTGTCCGGCCACACCTGCAGCGCCCGTCCCGGGCTGTCCGCCGCCCACCGAGAGCGTGTATCGACCCGGCGCGACGATGATCCGGCCCCGCTCGCTCACCATGCTCAGATCCCGCCGCGACAGCTTGAAATGCACCACGCGGCTCGCTCCGCTTTTGAGATAGATGCGCGTGAAGCCCCGCAGCGCCCGCAGCGGCGCGCCGGCCACGTGCGGGAACTGCAGATAGAGCTGTACGACCTCCGCGCCGGCCCGCGGCCCGGTATTGGTCACCTCGGCGGACACCGCCAGGGGCTCCCCGGCGCGAAGCCGTGTGCGGGCCAGGTGCAGATGGCTGTAGCCGAAATGCGTGTAACTCAGACCAAAGCCGAACGGCCAGAGCGGCTTGCCCCGGAAGTACCGGTAGGTACGCCCGCGCATCGAGTAGTTCTCGAAGTTCGGCAGCTGATGCACGCTGCGGTAGAACGTGAGCGGCAACCGGCCGGCCGGATCATTGCGCCCGCTCAGCGTCGCGGCGATCGCCGCCCCGCCCTCCTCACCGCTGTACCACGCCTCGAGAATCGCATCGGCGTGGTGCTTCTCCCAGGGCACCGCAAGGGCGCTGCCGTTCATCAGCACCACCACCAGCGGCTTGCCGGCCTTGGCCACCTCGCGCACCAGCGCCTCTTCGGGGCGCGGCAGCGCAAGACTCGTGCGATCCCCGCCGTCGAAGCCCGGTTCGTGCACGGGCATCTGTTCACCCTCGAGCCGACTGGTGAGCCCGACCACCGCGATGACGACGTCGGCACGGCGTGCCGCCGCGAGCGCGGCCGGATCGGGACGATTGTTGAGCGGCTCCCAAATGAGCGCCGCCTGCGGTGCGTGTTCACCGCGGTGGCCATAGGTCATGCGCACGAGAATCCGCCGCCCCTTGTGCAGATAGATGCGCCCGACGTCGGTGCCAGGGCTGTAGGACTGGATCATGTGCTCGGCGCCGAGCATCAGGCTGGCCGCCCCGTTGGTGCGCACGCCCACCTGGTAATACCCGGAGCGCGGCGGAGTGAAGTAACCACGCCACTCGGCGCGGCGCAGCACACCGGGCGGCGCCGCCGTGCCGTGCCCACCACCGAGGTCGATCGCCGGCACGACGGCCGTGATCGCGCGCGCCGGCTGCCCGGCGAACTGATACCGCACCTGCACACCGGGTGCGCCGCCCGCGGTGCTGAACAGGCCGGCCGGCACCACCGTGCCCGTGTGCGCGAGAAACTGCGTTCCGGGGACATAGGAGATGTGCGCGTGCGGGAACTGCGCGCGCAGCCCCTGCAGCACCGTCACGACGCGGCTCGGCATGCCGCTGTAGTTGCCGAGCAGCACGCCGGTCTGATCGGCGAGCGGTCCGACGACCGCGATCCGCCGCACGGTGCGCTGCAGCGGCAGCACGCCGTCGTTCTTCAGCAGCACCATCGACTCCTCGGCGAGGCGCAGCGCAAGGCGGCGGTGGGCCGGGCTGTTCAGCTCATCGGGGTTGATGTGGTCATACGGCACCAGGGCCGGCGGGTCGAACATCCCGAGGCGAAACCGCGCCGTGAACAGCCGCACGAGCGCGCGGTTCACCGCGTTCACCGACAGATAGCCCGCCTGCACCGCCTGCAGAAATGGCTTGTAATCGGCATCGCCATGCGGGGTGCCGAAATCCGCGCATTCGTTGTCCATGCCCCGCTCGAGTGCGATCGCCGAGGCTTCGGGCTGCGACGCGCGGTAATGATGGCCGCTGAAGATGTCGCGCACCGCATCGCAGTCCGACACGACGTAGCCGCGGAAATGCCACTGCCCGCGCAGCGTCTTCTGCAGCAAGAACTGATTGGCGCAGGCCGGCTGGCCGTTGATCGCGATGTAGGCGCACATCACCGAGCCGGCATGGCCCTGCACGATCGCGGCACGGAAGGAGGGCAGATACGTATCCTCGAGCGCATGGCGACTGATGTCCTGATCGGCGAAGTGCCGGATCGGCTCAGGTCCGCTGTACGCATCGAAGTGCTTCGGTGTCGCAATCGCGCGGTAATAGTGCGGATTGGAGCCCTGCAGGCCGCGCACGTAGGCCACGGCCAACTGCCCGGTGAGAAACGGATCCTCCCCGTACGTCTCCTGGCAGCGGCCCCAGCGTGGATCGCGACAGATGTTGATGTTGGGCGCCCAGAAATCCAGTCCGTGGAACATCCCGGTGCCCTGCCCGCGGGCGGCCGCCTCGGCATAGCGGATGCGCCCCTCGATGCTGATCGCCTTGGCCATGGCGCGCACCCCGGGCGCATCGAACGTCGCCGCCAGACCCATCGGCTCGGGATATTCCGTCGTGCCGTGACCGATCACCCCGTGCAGCGCCTCGCTCCACCAGTTGTAGGCCGGCACGCCGAGACTCGGGATGGCGCGCGCTCCGTTGACCAGCTGCGAGACCTTCTCGCGCAACGTCATGCGTCCGACCAGATCGAGGGCGCGCTGGCGCGCCGGGAGGTTCGGATTGAGCCAGGGCGCCGCCGGCCCGCTCACCGCCGCGCTCGCAGCCGTACCCACGATGATTGCCGAAAGCAGCGCCGCTGCGGCGCGCCACGTGACTCTGATTGGCATGATCGATCCTGACCCCTCGTTGGTTGTCGCCGGGCCGGCGCCGTGCCCCGCCCGCCAGTATGGTAGCGCTATCTTATGATTGCTGGTATTGTCCGAGTTAATCTCGAACTGTCAAGCGCGGCGCGTCCACGCGCACCCACGGGTGACGCACCGCCAGAGAGGAGCGCATGCGTATCCGACTGCCGATCCTGTTCTGCGCGGCCGTGCTGTCCTTGGGCGCGACCGGTTGGTCGGCGGCGGCCAACGCGCCGTCCGCGGCGAGACCGATCCTCGCGCAGATCGAGATCACCCATCCGGCCCGTGCGGTGAGCCGTTACGAATACGGCATGTTCATCGAGAATCTCGGTCAGCTCGTCTACCGCAGCCTCTGGGCGCAGATGCTCGATGACCGCAAGTTCTTCGCGCCGATTCGGCCCGCGCACGCGGGGCCTGTGCAGCCCGCCACCGGGTTCGCACGCGTGTTCGTGCTGCGCCGCTGGCGCCCGATCGGCGCGCCGGCGGCGGTGACGATGGACCCGCACCGGCCGTTCGTCGGCGCGCACAGTCCGCGGATCGCGCTCGCCGGTGACGCGGTGCGTGGCATCCGCCAGCACGGGCTTGCCGTCCTCGCCGGCAAGCGCTACACCGGCTACATCGAATTGCGCGGCTCGCCCGCGGCGCACGTGCAGGTCAGATTGCGCTGGGGTGCGGGTCTGCACGCGGCCAGCAGCGTGCGCATCGGAGCGCTCGCACGACACTATCACCGCTACCCGTTCGCCTTCACCGCTGGGGCGAACAGCCGCGCGGCGAGCTTCTCGGTCCGCGCCACGGGACACGGCAGCGTGCACATCGGCATCGTCTCGCTCATGCCCGCCGACAACATCGATGGCTTTCGACGCGACAGCATCACTGCGCTGCGCCAGCTGCATTCCGGTTTCTGGCGTCTGCCCGGCGGCAATTTCGTCTCCGACTTCAACTGGTACGCCTCGGTCGGCGCTCGCGACAAACGCGCCCCGTACCTCGATCATGCCTGGAACTCGGTACAGTCGAACGACGTCGGCCTCGATGAGTTCATGACCCTGTGCCATCTGCTTCATGTCGCCCCGTACGTCACCGTCAACGCCGGCTTCGGCGATGCGCACTCGGCCGCCGCCGAAGTGCGCTATCTGAACGCACCGACCAGTACCCGGCTCGGCGCTCTGCGCGCGCGCAACGGACATCCGCGTCCGTACCACGTGAAGTTCTGGAACATCGGTAACGAGCCCTACGGTCCCTGGGAACTCGGCCACACCTCCCTTCAGGACTACGTGTGGAAGAACAACGAGTTCGCCCGCGCGATGCGCCGAGCCGACCCGCACATCGTGCTGCTCGCCTCCGGTGCCATGCCCGATGAGATGACCATCGAGGGCATCGCCCGTCAGCTCGGTCACCGCAGCGACCAGATCGCACTGTGCTCGAACGGGGACTGGACGTGCGCGTACCTGAAACACTCATGGGGTGACTTCCAGGGCATCACCGAGCATTGGTACGCTCGCGCCGGCATGCGCTTCGATCTGGCCCGGGCGCGGGCCGGCCTGCGGGTGAATCACATGGAGCCCGGTTACGTCCCGGTGCACGAATCGGTCCAGCAGTGGGTGCGCGCTCCGGCGCAGCGCGTACGGCTGAAGGCCGAGGAATGGCAGGCCTACGAGCGGCGTTTTCCGGCCATGCGCACGGCCGGTATCTTCATGTCGATCGACGAGTACGCATACACGGGTGCGCCGGCGAATCTGAAGCTCGCGCTCGCCTACGCCATGGTCCTCAACGAGATGCTCAGGCACACCGACTTCCTGCGCATGGCCGCCTTCACCATGGGCGTCTCGACGATGGACTTCACCCGCACGCACGCGATGCTGAATACCACGGGGCTGTTGTTCAAACTCTACGGTGAGCACTTCGGCGCAGGCCTGCTGCCGGTACCGGTCGGCGGCGATGCCCCGCCGCCGCCGCCGCGCCAGTCGCTGGTGCCCGGCATTGCGCCGCACAGCGCCGGCAGCCCGACCTATCCGCTTGACGTCGAGGCGGCACTGACACCCGATCACCGGCATCTGGTGGTTGCCGTGGTCAACGCCACCGCGCGCACCCAGCGGCTGGCGCTGCGCCTGCACGGGGGGACATTGAACGCCAACGGGCGCTATTGGGAGATGACCGGTCCGGGACTGGCGGCCGCGAACCGCATCGGGCACGCCCCTGAGGTCCAGGTCCGCGAGCATCGGCTCACCGAGGGATCCGGTGCGCTGCGCATCGCCCCGATCAGCATCGATATTTACCGCCTGAGGCTCGCCGGGTCGACGCCATGAGCCGATCGCGCCCGAGGGCAGGTCTGCGCTGGTGCGCAACCGCGCTCGGTGCTCTCGCGCTCGGATCCGGCGTGCGCTGCGGGGCCGCCACGCCGAACGGCGCCCCGCAGGTCCGCGTCGCGCAGGGCATGCTCGCCGGCGTGCGCGAGGGGCGCACCGTGGCATTCCTCGGCGTGCCGTACGCCGCGGCGCCGGTGGGCGCGAACCGCTGGCGTGCGCCGCAGCCGCTGCGCCCCTGGAGGGGGGTGCGGCGTGCACGGCACTTCGCACCGAGCTGCCTGCAGACGCTCTCACCGCAGGGCTTCGGCCCGTGGTCGAGCGAATACGGCGTGCACGGCAGGCTCAGCGAGAACTGCCTGTATCTGAATGTATGGGCACCGGCGCACCCCCCGCACGCGCTGCCCGTGATGGTGTGGATCCCCGGCGGGGCGTTCATCTCCGGCTCCGGCTCGGTGCCGATCTACGCGGGGCAACACCTCGCCGCGCACGGCATCATCGTGGTCACCCTCAATTACCGGCTGGGCGTGTTCGGCTTCCTGACCGACCCGGCGCTCGCCGCCGAAGCACTGCGGCGGCATGAGCCGCCCGGCAACTGGGGCCTGCAGGACATCCTTGCCGCCCTCCAGTGGGTGCGCACCAATATTGGCGCCTTCGGCGGCAATCCGCACGAGGTCACGCTCGCCGGACAATCCGCCGGCGCCATCGCCGTGCAGGATCTGCTCGCCTCACCGCTCGCGCACGGATTGTTCGAGCGCGCGATCGCCGAGAGCGGCCTGCCGAATTCCCGTCTGCCCGACTCCCCGATGCACATGCCGACGCTCGCGGCCGCCGAGCGTGCCGGGGCGCGCTTTGCGCGTGCCAAAGGTGCGCGTACGAGTGCGGCGCTGCGCGCGCTGCCGGCGGCGGCACTGAGCACCCGCGCAGCCCCGATGAGCAGTCCGCTGATCATGCCGAGCATCGACGGCCGGCTCCTGCCGGCCTCGCCCGAGCAGCGCCTCGCGGCCGGCCGGTTCCTGCACGTCCCGGTGCTGATCGGGATGACGGCCGATGAGAACACCGGCTTTCGCGACACGCCCGAGAGACTCACCCGCGCCGCCTGGAGCGCCCGCCTGCACCGGCGTTTCGGTGCGCTCGCGGCGCGCTTTGCGCGCCTGTTCCCGGCGCACGGCCCTCGGGCCCGAGCCCGTGCGCTGCGCGCCCTGCGGCGCGCCGTCGGGCTCGCCGCGCTCTACCACTGGAGTCGTCTGCACCAGGCGCACTCACGCGCCCCGGTGTATGCCTACCTCTGGACTCACCGCGAGCCCGGGCCGCACTCCCACCGCTGGCGGGTGTTTCACTCCTCGGAGATTCCCTACGTCTTCGGCACGCTCGCTGCGGCCCCGCAGCGGCACTTCACGCCGCTCGACCAGGCGATCTCGCGGCAGATGCTGCACTACTGGGTGAATTTCATCGCCACCGGTAATCCGAACGGTGCGGGACTTGCACACTGGCCGGCACTCACCCCCGGACCGATGCGCATCATGCGCCTCGGAGCCCACCCGGCGCCGCAGCCGATCCTGCCACCGCGCCAGTTGCGCGCCCTGCGGGCCTACCTCGCCGCGGGCGGCATCCCGCAGCTCTACTGACGCGACGATGCGCCGGCCGCGGGCCGATCGGTGCCCGCAGCCGGCGCCTTCGGTTTACTTGATGAGCCCCTCGGCGCGCATCGCGGCTTGCACGCCCGGACGGGCGGCCACACGCGCCTGGAACGCCAGCAGGTTCGGGAACGCCCCGAGATCGACCTTGACCATGCGCGCCCAGTTCGTGACCGTGAACAGGTACGCATCGGCGACCGTGAACGTGTCCCCGAACAGATACTGACGCCCGGTGAGCTGCTTCTCGATGAACGCGTAGCGGCGGCGCAGATACGCCTCGCGCTCGGCGCGGGTGTCCGCCGGCGTCGCCGGATTGAACAGCGGCGAGTAGCTCTTGTGCAGCTCGGAGTTGATGAACGTGAGCATCTCCTGCAGCCGGTAGCGCTCGAAGGACGCCGGCGGCGGCGCGAGGCGCGTCTCGGGCTTCAGATCGGCCAGGTACTGCACGATCGCCGCCCCTTCGGTGAGCAGCTCGCCATTGTCGAGCTGCAACACCGGGACATACCCCTTGGGGTTGATCGCCAGGAAGTCGCCCTCGACCTTCATCGTCTTGCTCTTCAGATCGACGCTCTGCAGCTCGAGTGCGATGCCGGCCTCCTGGGCCACGATGTGCGGCGAGAGCGAGCAGGCGCCGCTGGAATAAAACAATTTCATGCCAATCTCCCGTTGAAAATCGAAACCCGCCGGAACACCCCGGCCAAGAGGTTACTATTGTATATCACATTACTTTCAGTAACTAGACGGAAGCAGTATGATGCGCCGAGGAACATCAATGTGACTGACCCCGCCGACACCGTACCGGCCGACCCGACGCGCTGCCCGATGGAGGCGTGCATGCGGCTGCTCGGGGGGGCCTGGACGCCGAATCTGATCTGGCAGTTGAGCGGCGGCCCGCGCCGTTTCACCGCGCTGCACAAGGACATCGCCGGAATCTCGGCGAAGATGCTGAGCGCGCGGCTGCGTGAGCTCGAGACCAAGCGGGTCATCGTGCGCGAAGTCTCCCCGACCTCCCCGCCCTCGGTCGCCTATGCGCTGACGCCGCTCGGGCGGGAGCTCGTTCCGGTGATCGACGCGATGGTGCGGGTCGGCACGCGGCTCGCATGCCCGGCGCCCCGGGCGCCGAGCATGCGCGCTCGCTGAGCGCTCAACGCGGCGCGGTGCGATCCCCGGGGCCGAGGGCGCGCGGCATCCGCACCGAATCGACCCCTCGGCCGAATGTGTAGCCGACCGACTTCAGCGTGCCGATCGGCTCGACGCGGCAGCGCCGATGCAGTGCCATCGACGCGACGGTGTCCGTATCCCCGATCACGGCCGCCCTCTGCCGCCACGGGCCGGCCTCGCAGCGCTCGATCAGCGACGGCCGCAACGCCCCGCCGATGCCACGGCCGCGCCAGGCCCGATCGAGAGACCCGGAGTTCTCGACCGAGTCGCCATACGCCGGCCGCGACCGGGTGGCACCCGCATACGCATAGCCCACCGCCTGCGCGTCGATGAGCGCGACCCGAGAGGGCCGCCCGGCGGCGCGCAGCGTCGCGAAACGCGCCTGCATTTCCCCAACCTCGGGCGCCGTTAATTCGAAACTGGCCGTACTGTCGAGGACATCGCGGGCGTCGATCCGCGCCACGGCCGGGAGGTCACCCGCAGTGGCCGCACGGATGATCAGACCGTCGGGCACGGCCGCCCGGAACGCCTGTCGCGCTGTGCGGGGACGGGCCCGGAGGATTGAGCGACGGGCGCAACGACAGCCGCGCCGGACGATAGCCGTCGGTGAGGGTCTTCAGGAAGGCGATGACCTCGCCGATCTGCCGGCCGGTGAGTGCCGCTCGCTCGCCCGCTTGGCGGTTGAACGGCGCGTCCGTGGTGTCGACGTTGTGGCGATAGCGCTGCGGCAGGTCGTTGAACTTGACCACCTGCCCGGCGGCATTGCGCGGATAGAAGCGCCCCGGATGCAGGTCGCGATTGACGTACCAATCGAGGACCTGACGCAGTGTATGAAACACGCCGTTGTGAAAGAACACGTGACGGGTCGCCACGTTGCGCAGCGAGGGGGTGAGGAACATCCCGCAGTACTGGTGCTCGGTGCGCAGGTTCGCGCGGTACGGGCCGCACAGCCCGAGGTCGTAGTAGCGCGGGTTGCGGTTCGCCGGAATGGCCGGGTTGCGCGGCACACCGAGCGCCTCGTACTGAAAATCCGTCAGCAGCGGCGGCAGCCGATCCGGTCCCGGCCGATCGAGGTGGCAGGCCGCGCAGTTGCCCTTGTTCGGGTCGTTGAACAGCTCATAGCCGCGCAGCTCGGCCGGCGTGAAGCGCGCCTTGCCCTCGAGCCATGCATCGAACTTGCTCGAGAACGGATGGAAGCTCGGATCCTCAATCTCGAACCGCGCGATGGCGAACATCGCCTCGGCGACCGCCAGGTGCGCGTTGTCGAACACCGCCGGTCCGAACAGCCGCAGGAAGGTCTGCGCGTAGGGTCCGCGGCGCAGTTTGGCCGCCACCACTCGCGCGCTACCGCCGTCCATCTCCGCCGGGTTGTAGAGCGGTCCGTTCGCCTGCTGCTCGAGCGTGTTGACCCGCCCGTCCCAGAACAGACCGCCCTGCGGCACGAGGTTGACGGCTGCGGCAAACGGCTGGCCCGCACTCTTTCGCACCCGGCGGTGGGTGGCCGCAGCGCGCACCTGGCGCCCCAGAGGCACCGGGATGTCGGTGCCGTTCTGCAGGTCCGGACCGATCGTGAACGGCGGCTGGCGGTACAGATAGCGCAGGGAGGGCACGGCGCGAACGCCCGGGGTGTGCAGAGTCGGTCCGCCGAGGGCCACCGAGGCGACGCCCGGCGGGCCGTAGGCCTGCGCGGGGCTGTGACAGGTGGCACACGAGAGCCGCCCGGAGCCCGACAGGCGCGGATCGAAGAACAGGTGCCGCCCGAGCCGCGCCACCGCCGAGAGCGGACGCACCGGCGGTAAGCGCAGTGTCACCGGGTCGGGATTGAACCCCGCGG
>JAKBBE010000081.1 GCA_021826035.1 Pseudomonadota bacterium
CCCTTGACCGGCGGGACCCATCGGCCGCCGATGTAGTTCTCGTAGCGCGCCTTGAGCGCAATCTTGACGCGACCATGGGTGCTGGGTTGGATGGACATGGAAAATGCCTCGCAGTGGATTCGGTCTGGAGAATCCTACTGCAAGGCACATGCCATCCGAAGCGCAACCCGAAACATCGCTTCAGCGGCATTGCACAGTGCGCCGTGTTGCACAACGCAACGCCGGACTGTTCCAAAACGGAACACCTGATCGTGCAACCTGCACAGCGCAGCGCGGTGAGCGCGGACCCGCGGCGGACGGGCCGGGCGGTGCGCTCGTTCCGGTAGGTGCGCTGAAGGCTCGGAGGAATCTCGCACGGCTCAGCCCGATGTCCTTCGCCGCCGAACCGGTGAGGATCCCTTCGCGCCCACGGGGCGGGCGATCGGGTTGGGTGTTGGGATCCGGTGTGCGCTGCGCCCTGTGGAGACCCGCCGCCGCGCGCGGCACGGTCATGCGCGCCCGCCGGGTGTCTCACGGCCGGCGACGGACCGGGTGCACCGTGGCATGGCCCTTGCAGTCGGGCGCATCAGGTGGAGCGACGCTTGCGAGCCGATTCCGCCGCACGTCAGCGAACTAAATTGGGGGAGCATTTCATATGACGACCATCCATGCCCTGTCGCACCGAGTCCGCCGCGCCAGTGCCGCGGGGCTACTCGTGGCGCTGGCGTTCACAGGCGTCGCCCGTGCGGGCGGCTATCCGACCGTGACCGATGCTCGGCTCGCGGCGGCCGCCACGGACAACGGCTGGCTGATGTTCCGGCGCGATTACGCCGGCAACAGCTTCGCGCCGTTTACGCAGATCAACACGCACACCGTCAAGAATCTGCATTTGGTGTGGAGCTACCGAAGCCACCTGAAGCAGGGCTACGAGTCGACGCCGATGGTCAATGGACAGTACATGTTCATCACGACCCCGAAGGATCATCTGATTGCGCTGAATGCCGTGACCGGCAAAGTTCTGTGGAAGTACGTGCGGCCCATGCCGGGCGTCGGCTTCAAGACCGTCTGCTGCGACGTGGTCAATCGCGGCGTCGCGCTTTATGGCGACGACGTCTACATGGCCACGCTCGACAACTATGTCGTCGCCCTGAATGCGATGAGCGGCAAGGTGGTCTGGCAGCGGCAACTGAAGCCCGCCGACGTCGGCTACGCGATGACGCTCGCACCGATGATCCTCAAAGGCATGGTGATCGTCGGGGAGTCCGGCGGGGAGTACGGTGCACGCGATTTCATCCAGGCGCTGAACGCGAGGACCGGTGCACTCCTGTGGCGCCGTTGGACGACGCCCGCGCCTGGGCATCTCGGTGCGAACACCTGGCCGAAGGGCATGTATCGGCACGGCGGTGGTTCGGCCTGGATCACGGGGACCTATGATCCGAGCACCGATACGCTCTTCTGGGGCGTGGGCAACCCGGCGCCGTGGCTCGCCAAGCTGCGCCCCGGGCTCAATCTGTTCACCGACTCGTTGCTCGCCCTGCACCCGCGCAGCGGCAAGATCAAGTGGTACTACCAGTACACCCCGAATGATTCGTGGGACTACGACGGGGTGAATACCCCGGTGATCACGACGCTGCGCTATCACGGCACGACCTACCGGGCCATCGTCCATGCCGATCGCAATGGCTGGTTCTATGCCATCGATCGGCTGAACGGCAAGCTGATCTATGCGCGACAGTTCACGCGCGCGACGTCGGTCGCGGGCTTCAAGAATGGTCTGCCGTACACCGACAATGCGCTGCGCCCGGCGATGAACAAACAGGTGTTCACCTGCCCGAGCTTCCTCGGCGGCAAGAACTGGTGGCCGATCTCCGTCGACCCGCTGACGCACCTGGCGTACGTGCCGACGATTCACACCTGCATGACCATGAAGGGCGCGCCCACGTTCTATCATCCGGGTCTGCCCTACCTCGGGGAGAGCTTCCAGGTCGTGCATGATCCGGCCGACCATCACTGGGGCGCGTTGCAGGCCATCGACCTGGATACCGGTCGCCAGGTCTGGAATCACGAGAGCAACCTGCCATGGGATGCCGGCGCGATGAGCACGGCCGGCGGTGTGGTGTTCAGCGGCTCGGCCCGCGGGCATCTGTATGCCTTCGATGCGCGCACCGGCCAGGTGCTGTGGCGCAGCCCGCAGCTGTCCTCCGGGGTGATTGCGCCGCCGTCGACCTTCATGGTGAACGGTAAGCAGTACGTGGCGATTCTCGCCGGCTGGGGCGGCGGCACGCCCATCTGGGGCGGCAAGATGGTCCCGGTCGTGAAGAACATTCCGCGCGGCGGGCACTTGTATGTCTTTGCGCTGCGTTGAGCGCGGCGCGTGGCCGATGCGCCGATCTCGAGCGCTGCTCGTGTTGTCCCTGAGCCTCGCCGCGTGGGGTGTCCCGCGCGGCGAGGCAGCGGTGCCGGCGCTGTATACCGCAGCGCAGGCCCGCGCGGGACATCGAGCCTATGAGCACCATTGTGCGGCGTGCCATGGAAAGCAGGAGCAGGGGCTGGTCGGTCCGGCGCTGAGCGGGCCGATCTTCGCCTCGCCCAAGGCCAACTACAAGGTCCGGGACATCTACCTGTTCCTCTCCGTGAACATGCCGGCCTATGCGCCGGGGTCGCTCACCCCGAAGCAGTACGTGGACATCATGTCGTTCCTGCTGCAGCAGAACGGCTTTCCCGCCGGCCGGACGGCGCTGACCCATTCGATGGCGAGCACCAGTGCCGTGCCACTGCTCTATCACGGCCCACGGCCCCCGTCGACGAGGCGCGCGGGCGGGGGCTGTGGGCCGCGGCCCTCGGCACCCCGTTCGAGCCCGCCGGCGGCCTCGCCGCATTGCAAGGCGTTGGTCGCGGTCCTGCCCGGGGCAGGGAGAGCTCCCCCAGCCGACTAGCCCAGGCGGCGCGGCCCACCCCCCGTGACGGTCCCGCCCGAGGGGGGCGCTGCGGGTCTCGGTATGCCGTACTGTACCGTGCCACGCGATCGCGCTAGGGTAGTGGACAAGAGAAAATCCGCCAGTCGTGCCGGGGGCTACGCTGAGGGGGGATCGGATGAGAGACGAATCCGCTGCGCTGCAGTCAGCGCTGCATGCGGCCGACGAATTGAACGTCGCGGAGCGCTCCAAAGTCGTGTCGCTGTGGCACGAGCGGGTCCGTCGCTCGGGTTTGAGCGAGCGCTGGCGTCCGGATTTCAGTGCCCTCAGTCGTCGCGCACTGAGCGAGTTGGCCGAGCAGCATCGGGCGCTGTATCTGCATGCGTTGCCGGTGATGGAGCTGCTCCATCAGCAGATTCTCAACACCCACAGCATGGTGCTGCTGACCGATGAGCGCGGTCTGATCATGCATGCCCTCGGCGACGGGGACTTTCTCGAGAAGGCCGAGCAGGTGGCCTTGAAGCCCGGAGTGCTCTGGTCGGAGGACAGCAAGGGCACCAATGCGATCGGCACGGCGCTGGTCGAGCGGCGCGCCACGCTGGTGCACGGCAGTGAGCATTTCCTCACGGTCAATCGCTTTCTGACCTGTTCGTGCAGTCCGATCCACGGGCCGCGCGGAGAGCTGATCGGTGCGCTCGATGTGTCCGGACCCCAGGAAGGGTATCACCCGCACACCATGGGCCTGGTGCGCATCTCGACGCACATGATCGAGAATCAGCTCTTCGTCGATGAATTCGGGCAGAGCCTGCGGATCCACTTTCATCCGCGCACCGAGCTGCTCGGCACGTTGCTCGAGGGTATTGCGGCATTCGACGAGGCGGGCCGGATGCTCGCGGCCAACGCCAATGCCCGCGCGCTCCTCGGCCTCACCGCCGAGGAACTCACGCCGTGCTCGCTCCATTCGCTCTTCGAGATCGACGTGCCGTCCCTCTTGGCGCGGCGCGGTGCGGCCGGGACGCTGGTGCGCCTGACGCTGCGCACCGGGCAGGCGGTGCTGGCACGCGTCGAGCCGAATGCGCTGGCCGCTCGCCGCTCGGTGACCACGGTGCCGGCGCCGCGACACGACGCACAGGTCCCGTCCGACCCTGCGCCGACGCTGGCGGATCTGGACACCGGGGATCCGGCGATCGCCGCGGTCATTGGCAAGATCCGCAAGGTCCAGGGCCACGCGATTCCCATTCTCATCCTCGGTGAGACCGGCACCGGCAAGGAACTGCTGGCGCACGCCATCCACAACGAGTCCGGACGGCGCACCGGTCCGTTCATTGCGGTCGACTGCGCCTCGTTCCCGGAGTCGCTGATCGAGGCCGAGCTGTTCGGGTACGAGGAGGGTGCCTTCACCGGAGCGCGGCGCCGGGGGAACCCGGGCAAGATCGTCCTCGCCGACGGTGGGACGCTGTTTCTCGATGAGATCGGCGACATGCCGCTTGCACTGCAGACCCGCCTGCTGCGGGTGTTGCAGGAGCGCGCGGTCCTGCCGCTCGGTGCGCAACGCGAGCGACCGGTCGACATCGCGGTGATCTGCGCGACGCACCGCGATCTGAAGGACATGATGCGCCGTGGGCTGTTTCGCGAGGATTTGTATTATCGCCTGAATGGCCTCTCGGTCCGGTTGCCCGCGCTGCGTGAGCGGACGGATCTCGAGACGCTCATGGCGCGAATCATTTGCGAGCAGACCTCCTGCGTACCGCAGTTCGCCCCGGAGGTGCTCGATGCGTTCCACCGCTATCGCTGGCCGGGCAACATCCGCCAATTCGCCAATGTGCTGCGTACCGCAAGCATCATGGCCGAGGAGTCGGGGTGGGTCGGCCCGCAGCAGCTGCCGGAGGACTTTCTCGATGACCTGCCGCCCGAGGGCGTGGGCCGGCCGCGCGCCGCGGCGGGCGATCTGAGGTCCCTGCGTTCGAGCGCGGTGATCGCCGCACTCGAGCGCAACGGCGGCAACGTCTCGGCCGCCGCCCGGGCGCTCGGGGTCTCACGCAACACGATCTATCGCGCGCTGCGGCCCCAGGACTCAGCGTAAGGTGAGGCTGACACCGGCCAGTACGTTGATGCCGGGTGCGGGCTCGAAGTACGCGCCGCTTGACTGATTGACGATCACCGCGGCGACGTAGCGCCGGTTGAGCAGATTGTTCACCCGCAGGAAGACCTCCAGGCGCTGCGAGCCGAAAGCCGTGCGGTACCCGCCGCTGACGTTGAACACCGAGTAGGCGCTGGCGCGGGCCGTATTGGCTTCATTCGCCGCAATCGACCCCAGGTACTGCCCGCTGAAACTCGTGTGCCAGCCGCGCCGGTGACCCCAGGTGAGCTTCGCATAGGCGCTGTTGCGCGGCACGCCCGGCAGACGATTGCCGGCCGGGATCAGCTGCGTCGGGACCGCGCACGGCACGGTGGTACAGGTGCGAAATGCATCGAGGTACACCGCATCGACGTAGGTGTAGGCGAACTGCAGGTGCCAGAGTGGCAGGAAGTGATACGCGAGCGAGGCCTGCATGCCACTGCGGCGCGTCCGCCCGGCGTTCTGATAGGTAGTGCGCCCACCGCTGTCGGTGACCACGACGATTTCGTCGTTGGTGTGCGTGAGAAAGGCGGCGACGGAGGCGTTGAGCGTCCGTCCGATGCGCACTTTCGCACCAATCTCCCCGTTGTTGCTGCGCGCCGGGCGCAGCGCGAAATTCAGGCCCGGGGCCCCGTCGGGCTGGTAGGCGAGCTCCGAGGCGAGCGGCGTGCGAAATCCCTGACCGAAGGCGGCGTACAGGTGCAGCCAATGCAGCGGTGCGTACAGCACACCGGCGACCGGTGAGGTCGCCGTGTAGGTCACCCCGCCGGAATCATTGCCATTGCCCGGGGTGATGAAGTGGTCCTGGGTGATGAACTTCACTTCGCTGTGGCGCACGCCGAACATCAGACTCCAGTGCCGCCAGAGCGAGAGGCTCGCTTGCGTGTACTCATCGATGTTGCGCGCAATGTCGTTTTCGTTGCGCCGCAACGCGCCCAGCACGCCGAGCGTCGGACCGATGAAGTTGTCGTAGCCGCGCCGCTGTTCGTTCTGCGTGTCGTAGCTCACCCCCGCGACCCAGGCGAGTGCGTGCCCGGCGAGGTGAGTCTTGAGGCTCCAGCGGGCATCGCCGCCGCCGAAGTCGCGGTGCAGATCGACCACGCCGCCGGAGCTCGCCGGGGCGAATTGCGCGCCCACGGGGATGGACAGATACTGCAGCACGCTGCGGTGCCCGTAGTAGCCCATCAGGCGCAGCTGCTGGTGCGCACCGAGCTCGTGCTTGAAGATCAGTCCGCCTTCCTCTTGATCGAGGGTCTTGCGGGTATGGAAGGCGAGGGCGCCGGCGCCGGTCTGGTCCGGGTTGGCGGCGAACTGTGCGGCGGTGAGCCCCTGGGCATCGAGCGAATCGGGCCGCGACAGCACGTTGGCGACGAACGTGAGCGAGCTGCGCGCGCTGAGGGCGTAGTTCACCTTACCGTTGAAGGATTCGCTGCGCGCCTTTTGCTGCGGTCGAAAGCCCTGCCAGGAGAAGTGCGTGAAGTTCAGGTTGTAGCGCAACTTGCCGATCGCGTCGCTGGCATCGACGCCGGCGCGCACGGCGCCGAAGCTGCCGAAGCCCAGATCAAAGCGCAGCGAGCCGGGCGCCTTGCCCGAGGCGGTGAAGATCTGGATCACACCGCCGGAGGAGTTGCCGTAGAGGGCGGAGAAGGGCCCCTCCAGCACCTCGACGCGCTGCGCGGAGCCGAGGTTGAACTGTGAGACCTGGCCCTGACCATCGGGTCCGCTCTGCGGAATGCCGTCCTGATAGATGCGCACGCCGCGCACGCCGAACGCCGAGCCGGCGCCGATCCCGCGAATGGACACCTGCTGGTCCTGGGCGTAATCGTACTGGTTGCGCACCAGCAGGCCGGCCACCGAGCGCACGCCCTCGGCGAGATTGATCCCGAGGGCGTCATCGCGCAATTCGGCGCCCGGGACGCTGGTGATCGAGGCCGGCACGTCGAACGCGGGCATCGCGATCCGGGTGGCCGTCACCACGATGTCCGTCAGACGCCGTGCGGGCGCGGCGCGTGCCGGGATGCCGCTCGCCGCGAGAGCCGCAGCGGCAGCGGTGAGACAGACGGTGCGTGCGCCAGGCCGGCCTTGACCGGGCCTGAGGGACAGGCGGAGTGTTGAGGACATGGCTGTTCGTATCGTTCCGCTGACGGAGTCCGGGGATCCCCGCGGGCGCCGCCGGAAGTGCACCGTACCGCTCACCCGGGGGGATTGTACCCAGCTCAATCAAAAAAAGGGGCAAACACCGGCCAGTGGTCCGTTTCCGGACCACTGGCGGCGCACTGTCGGCCTGTCAGAAGCTCAGGAACAGGCCGGCATTGATGTTCCAGCTGGCGTTCTTCTGACCCATGTCATTGGTCGACTGCAGCCGGCTGAACTCCCCGTCCAGGAGTAGGTTGTGGGTCAGGTGGTGATAGATGCCTGCGGTCCACTTATTGTTCATCTCGACCAGCGTACCGTTCGCCAGGTCGAGCGCGGTCGGATCGAGCTTGCTCTCCCCGTAGTTGATGCCGTACTTGGTCTTGCCGTAGGTGTAGGTCAGCTGTGCGATGAACCCCTCGGAGGCGCGCGGGCGGCCGAGCGAGTCGTTCGAGTTCACGAACAGGCCCGTGGTGCCAACGCCGGTGCCGCGGTAGTACCAGCTCATGATCTGAAACGGCCCGGCGGTGTACTTGCCGCCGATGTCGAACGCGGCGCTGCTGTAGTGCAGGTTGTTCGTGCCGATCACGCACGCCGTGGCGTTCAGCGACGGGTCGGAACAGGCGATCGCTTGGCGCTGATACAGCCCGCTCACCGACAGATACAGATCCCCTAGCGTGTAGGTCGCTTTGGCCTGGAACCCGGGCGTGGAGTGATTCGCCGGCACCTGCCCGAGCGTGTTCAGCGGATCGAAGATTCCGACCGTCACGTTCGCACCGTGCACCGTCGGGGTGGTGTAGTCGATCTGCGCGAGCCAATCGGTGTAGATGTAGCCGAGCCCGATCGAGCCGAGCGAGGTATTGGCCGGCGCGGCGTAATTGCCGTTGCCGGCGCCCACCCCGAGCAGGGTCATGTCGTTGAGGATCGCATCGGAGGCAAACAGGCCGATGTTGCGGCCCGCCATGATGGTACCGAAGTGCTTGTTGCCGACCGTGAGGAATGCCTGGCGGACGTCGAGTCCGGCGGTGCCGAGGGCGGTGTGACCGAAGTTGCCGCTGCCGACCTGCAGGTTCGGGCTGCCGCCGTCGTTGGTGCTGATGCCCGGGTACAAGCCGAAGGTGAAGCCGATGTGGTAGCCATCCTGCAGGGTCGAGCCGCTGACCGTCAGCGCCGCCGGCAGCAATCCGTTCGAGACCGAGGAGGATCCGCTGCTCGCCACGCAGGCGAGGCCGCCGGCCACCACGCTCGGGTGCTTCTCGCACTGTGAATAGATGTAGTTCGCGTTGACGTTGCCGTTGAATGACAGCTTCCATTTTCCGGCCTTGACGCTGATGGCGTGTGCTGCCGGCGCGCTGAGTGCGGCGCACAGGACGGCGGCCAGGACAGTCGCATTGCGAAATCTCATTGAAGAGCCCCCTGCGTTATACGTTTGAGTCACTCCCGCGCAGAGCAATCGCCGTGCCACGCCGGTACGCGGGCCTACTCGTTGCGCGGCGCATACGCCCAAACGGCACCTGCGCACCGCCGAGCGCCGGCCGGCGGCGGCGATCGGTACACCTTGTCACGCTTCCGGAACAACCGGCGCCGCTGAATGCGCTGGACGCGCGCATGGGCGAGTCGGGGGCGCGGCGCGGCGCGCACACTAGCGCGGCGATGGACGGCGTGCGGGCCCGAACCTGCTTCGTTCCGTGACACTGTCACGCTGGGACATGACACACATGACGCAGCGCCGCGGCGGCGCAGGGGGCGAGCGTATGATCGGCACAACAGACGATTCCCGGGGGCTGATCGTCGGTGACGTCTCCGTCGAGTGCGTGGTTCTGGACCCGGCGCCGTGTGGCGCTGAGCTCAGCCTGGAGGAGCTCGCGGGCGATGACCCGCTGATGCTGCACAACGTGCACTGCGCCTACCGCATCGCCGATACCGACATCCCGGTGCTGATCCAGGGGCCGACCGGCTGCGGCAAGGAGGCATTTGCCCGGGCCATCCATCGGGTCAGCCGGCGCGCGGCCCGGCCATTCGTCGCGGTCAACTGCGCGGCGATTCCCGAAACGCTCATCGAGAGCGAGCTGTTCGGCTATCGCTCCGGGGCGTTCACCGGGGCGCGGCGCGAGGGGTTGCGCGGGCGCATTGCGCAGTCCTCCGGCGGTACGCTGTTCCTCGATGAAATCGGCGACATGCCACAGGCGCTGCAGAGTCGGCTGCTGCGGGTGCTCGAGGAGCATCAGATCCTGCCGCTCGGCAGCGACAGCGCCTGTGCGGTGGACCTGCACGTACTTGCCGCTTCGCACCGCAACCTGCGCGAGATGATCCGCTGCGGGGCGTTCCGGGAGGACCTGTACTACCGGCTCAACGGCCTGACGCTCGAGCTGCCGGCGCTCGGCGTGCGCACCGACAAGGAGCAGGTCATTCGGGCGGCGCTGCCCGTGGCGTGGCAGCTCGATGCGGGGCGCATCGAGCCGGACGCTCTGGCGAGCTTACTCGCCTATCCCTGGCCCGGAAACATCCGAGAATTGCGCAATGTCATCCGCACGGCCGTCGCCATCTGTGACGACGGCGTCGTGCGTCAGTGTGACCTGCCGGCGCAGATCGTCGCCGCCCGGGGTGCGTCGAGCGCCGTGGCGCCGACCCGCCGTGCGGGTCTGCTCGGCAGTGCCGAGCGTGCCGCACTGCTGCGCGTGATCGACGTCAATCGCGGCAACATGAGCCGCGCGGCGGTCGCCCTCGGCGTGAGCCGCAACACGCTGTACCGCAAAATGAAGCGGCACGGCATCGAGCCTCAGACCTGGCGGGCCGGGGAAGCGGCCCAGTCGGCGCGGCTCAGCGCCGCACCGGCAGGCTGATGTGCAGCCGGCGAAGATTGCGATAGAGAGTATTGCGGCCGATGCCGAGGGAGTGTGCGACGCGGCTGAGATTGCCCTGGTGCAGCTCGATCTCGTGCAGCAGCGCGCTGCGCTCGGCGCGCTCGAGCGGATTGAGGCGCTGTGCCTCGGTGCTCAGCGTTTCCTCGGTATGCACCTCACCGGCGCCGTATTCGGCCGGTAGACAGCCGGCGTCGAGCTGATTGTTCGAGCGCATCGCGATCATGCCGCGCAGCACGTTGCGCAGCTGGCGGATGTTGCCGGGCCAGCTGTACGCCTTGAGTGCATCGATCATGTCCTCGCCCATGCTGACCGCAGGTGTCGCGGCGCTCTCCTGGGCGAAGATGTGGCGGATCACGGCCGCCTTGTCCTTGCGCTCGCGCAGCGTCGGCAGTGTCAGCACCAGGCCCTGCAGGCGGTAGAACAGGTCCTCGCGCAGCGCCCCGCGTTGCACCGGCTCGTTCAGATCGCGGCGCGTGGCGCTCACCAGCTGCACGTCGATGTGAACCGCCTCGGCGCCGGCGGTCGCCGGCAGCGACCGCTCCTCGATCAGATGCAGGACCTGGGCCTGCAGGGGTGTCGGCAGCTCCCCGACGTCATCGAGAAAGAGCGTGCCGCCGTTGGCCTGTACGACGCGCGAGTGCATCTGCTCGGTGAGCGTCGCACCGGCGGGCTCGCCGTCCGCGAGCGCACCGCAGTGCAGGGCGACGAATGGCTTCTCGGCCCGTTCGCTCGAGGCGTGCAGCGCCCGCGCGAAGCATTCCTTGCCGGTGCCCGACTCTCCGATCAGCAGAATCGGGATCTCGCGCGCGAGCGTACGTCGGGTGGCCTGAATGTTGCGCGCCATGATCGGATCGCCGAAGTCGAGCTCCTCGAGGGGCCCGCGGTCCGGGTCGAGCGCCTCGGTCCCGGCCGGACCCGCCCCGCGCGGCTTGCCGCCGCGCTTGGACTGCGGCGCCTGGGCGATGGCGAACATCCGCCCGCCGTGGTGAGCATCGTAGAGCGTCAGCGGGTGGAAGGATTTGCGTTGGCTGCGCGCGAGCAGCGCGTTCAGCGAGACCGTGAACACCCGCTCGAGCGGCGAGCCGAGCAGCTCCGCCGGGGACTTCAGCCCGAGCTGGAACAGCGCATTGCGGTCGAGGGCGCTGATCAGACCGTTGCCGTCGAGCGCAATGATGCCCTCGCCCCAGGTGCCGAGCAGTTCCGGGCGGCTGTGGAAGCGCACCACGAAGGCGTCGCGGAAGTGATGCAGGAACAGGCGATTCTCGATCATCTGCGCAGCCATGTTGACCAGCACCAGCGTGTGCTGTTGGGCGCGATCGGATTCCCCGGACGCATCGAGCACGGCGATCAGCTCGCCGCGGTGATCGAAGATCGGTGCGGCACAGCAGGTCAGGCCGCTGTTGCGCGAGAAGAAGTGCTGATCGCGGTGCACGATCAGCGGCGTGCGCTCGACCAGGCAGGTGCCCATGCCGTTGGTGCCGCCGTGCTCCTCGTCCCACATCGCTCCGAGGACCAGACCGGTACGAAACGCCGCGTTGCGGAAGCTGAAATCGCCGTAGTAATCGAGCAGTACGCCGTCGCGGTCGGTGAGAATGATCGAGTAGCCGGAGCCGGCGAGCTGGTGATACAGATGAGCCATCTCGGCGTCGGCGAGCGCGAGCAGATCGCGATTGTGCTCCTTGCGCTCGAGTCGCTCCTGTCGCGCCAGCACGTACGGCTCGCGCTCGGACTTCGGGTCGAGGTGATATTGGTTGAGGCAGCGCAGCCAGGACCGGCGGATGTACTCCGGGGTGCCTGCATCCTCCACTCGCAGTGCTCTGCGCGGTGCCCCCTGTGGGTGGCGGTGACGATTGTCGATGGCCCGCAGCATATCCAGCCCCCCATTGCATCCGTCGAGGACAAATTATGCGCCGCTTGGGGCGTCGTGCAACCTTTCAGGACCGACTTTGATACAGCCCCGGTCCAATGTGTTCCGAAACGGGACAGTGCGGCGGTACGAGCGTGCGTGAGGCCCCGGGGAACGCTGTGGGTCGCTGCGGCCCGCGTAGACTGCGCCCCCTGCCGCTGCGGCCCATTCTGATACGCGAGCACGAACATGAAATCCAAAGCCGCCATTGCATTTGAAGCAGGCCAGCCGCTTGAGGTGGTGACCGTGGACCTCGAGGGGCCGAAGGCCGGGGAGGTACTGGTGGAGATCAAGGCGAGCGGGGTGTGCCACACGGATGAGTTCA
>JAKBBE010000082.1 GCA_021826035.1 Pseudomonadota bacterium
CGGATCGCTCGCTGCAGCTGCGCCGCGACCGCGCTGCGGCCCCCGTCCTGCGTACACTCTTCCCGGCACTCGCGCAGTTACAGCTTGAACTGCTCTTCGAGGCACCGACGGGCGTCATACCGGTGCCGCAGAGGCACCTGCTGCACCCGCCCGCACGCGCGTATTTCGTGTTTCCGTGCCCGTATGCCGACTGCGACGGCCAATTCGACATGACGGCGGCCGTCACCGCCGCCCTGCAGACCCCTGCCCTGCGCACCGAGGGGCAGTTGCAGTGCGCAGGGCTGCGAGCGGGCGGCGCGGCCGCCAAGCGGCCATGCCGTCTGCACCTTCACTACACCGTGATTGGCACGCCGGCACCGGCCCCGTGACCGGGGCGCTACTTGCGGCGGCTCGGCGCGGCCTCGCGGGACTCAGACTGCGGCCGGGTGAAGTCCACGATGAAGTGGTCGCCGTCGAACTCCACGACCTTGCCGAGCAGATCCGGTCGCACGTGGTAACCGACCCGCTTCACGCGGCTCGTCTGCGGCGCCAGTGACCGCACGATCATGCGCACCGGCCGGTCGTTATCGCGGGCCTCCGTCAGGTGCCGGCCCAGAACCCCGAGCTCCTCGGACTTCGCCTGCACGGCCGAGAGCTTGGCTTCGTATCGCAGCACGCCCCGGGCCGGGTGACAGAAATGCGCCGGCAGACAATTGAGCACGATGGCCCCGTCGTGCGCCATCGCCGAGAGACTGTTCTGGCGATGGCCAGGCTTGGCACCATAGCGGCCGAACGCATCGAACAACGTGAGATTCATAGCCCCCCCCGGAAACGGTGCCGAACGCGTTACCGGGCCACGAGACGTTCCGCGACCGGCCGGCATGGAATGCGTCTCCTGAGAGTGCGCCATCCAGCCTCCGATCACAAGGCAACGCCCGACCCCGGACGTCAGGTCAAGCGAAAATTCGACACCCTCCCGGGAAGTCGTGTAATGTACCGGTCGGCTCGTATCTTTTCGGCTTGACTGTCTCGGCCCACAGCGCCTCCCGGCGCAATTCCGGCCTTGTCTGCCACCCTCGCAAAGCGTCCGAACCAGGAGGCAGTAAGACCTGCCCCTCTCATCGTTATCTATTGTGAGTATTCTCTAGTGACCAAGCTATACGTTGGAAATCTCCCGTTCACGGCGACCGAAGAGGCCGTCCATGCCCTGTTCTCGAAGCATGGAACGGTCGAGAAGGTTTCGTTGATTTCGGACCGTGACACCGGCCGGCCCCGCGGCTTCGGCTTCGTGGAGATGTCGACCTCCGATGCCTCGCGCGCCATGCAGGCGCTGAATGGCACCGATTTCGACGGTCGTGCCCTGAAGGTGAACGAAGCCCAGGAGCGCGAGCGCTCGGGCGGCGGCAATCGCGGCGGCGGCTCGCGCCGCTACTGATCCGCTGACCTGTTGAGACGTCGCCCCTGGCTGCTGCAGCCAGGGGCGATGGACCCCCAGGAACCTGTGGCCAGGGAGCGGGCCGCACAGTCGGTGCTGCGCCGCAGAATCGGCTGACGATCTCCCCTGACCCATCGACCGATCGGCCCCGCATCTGCGCCAGGGCCCGGTGCGAAGCGCGCTGTGCTGATCGCGGCGCTACAGCCTCGAGCCCACGGCCGGCGGCGGCGGCAACCTGCCGAGCTCAGCCTCGAGCGCCAGTCCGAGCGTGAGAAGCGCCCGGTCCGTCCCCGACGGTCCATCGAACTCCAGCGCCACCGGCAGTCCTTCGCGGGTCAGACCCGCGGGCAGCACCAGTCCGGGCAGGCCTGCCGTGCTGCCCGGCGCGACGTTGCGACTGGTGGCGTCATCGAACAACATCCGCCGCCCCGCGATCTCGACATACATGTCTTCCTCCCGCGCCGAGCCCTTGATCGGTGGCGCCGGCACGATCATGGCCGGAAAGACGATCGCCGCAACACCGCTGCGCTCGAAGTACTGCCGATACATCGTCTTCAGCGCCGGCCAGTGCACCTTCACGATCTGCGCGTACTGACCGTCGGTCACGAAATCCGGCCGGCCCGGCTGTAACAGCGGCTCGATCGTGCGACGAATGTCCGGGCTCGCCTGCGCGATGAGCTCATCGAATGTCAGTCCCGTGTGGAACTCGGCGAGGTAGCGCGTCACGGCGGGGCGGAAATCATGATCCGTCACCCGATCAGTGATGCGCGCGATGAGCTCGCGCAGCTCAGGCAACTCGCCCTCCACGAGCTCAACGCCTGCGCCGCGCAGTCTCTCGAGGGCGCCGGCCGTGATCCGTTGCACCTCGGGATCCAGATCCGTCCAGAAGTACGGGCGAATGACCCCGAGGCGCACTCCTTTCAGGGACGGTGGCGAAGCCGCGAACGGCGTGCCGGTGAGCGCGGAATCGAACAGCAGCAGATCCTCGACCGCGCGGGCATGCGGACCGAGCTGATCGAACAGCGGCGAGGCCGGCACGACGCCCGTGGTCGGATAGCGGCCCGTCGTCGGCCGGAAACCGGCGATCCCGCAGAGCGCCGCCGGCACCCGGATCGAGCCCTCGGTGTCTTCGGCAACGCCGAGCGGGGCCATACGATAGGCGATGCTCGCGGCGGTTCCGCCACTGCTGCCGCCGGGAATGCGGCTCGGATCGTACGGGTTGTGAACAGCGCCATAGGCCTGGTTGTTGCTGGTGTAGTCCCAGGCGAGCTCGTGCATGTTGTTCTTGCCGAGCACGATGGCGCCCTGGGCGCGCAATGTGCGCACCAGCGGGGCATCCTCGCGCGGCCGGAAGTAGCGCAGTGCCGGAGTCCCGGCCGTCGTCGGATAATCTCGGGTATTCACGCTGTCCTTCAGCGGAATCGGCAGGCCGTGCAGGATGCCTGTGCGGGCCCCGGAGCGTCGCAGCCGATCGCACTCATAGGCGGCCTGCAACACCTGCTCGGGGTGCAACGTGATGAACGCATTGAGACTCGACCCTTCTGAACACCGCCGCAGCAGCGCGCGAGCGTATTGCTCGGCCGTGACCTCTCCGCGTGCAAGCACACGCACGGCCTCGGCGGCGCCGAGCGAGTGCAGCTCCGTTGCAGCCGGTGATCGGCGCGTTGCGGAACGGGTCGCGCCCCGGGCCAGCGCTCGGGCCGCCCCGAGTGTGCACAGAGATGCCGCCGTCGCATTGCTGAGAAAGCGCCGGCGACTGGGGTCCGCGGGGATGCGACTGCGATGCGACATGAACACTCCGCGAACTACCGTGATGCGTCTCATCATAATGGATTGGCCGCCGCACCTTCACCCCTTGCACGGCCCTGCCCGGCGCAACCGGCTGACACCGCGGCGTTTCCCGGTCGGCCGCGCGTGCAAGCGCGGCAGCTTCAGTCGGATTTGCTCCGCGCCAACAGCTGCTGCACGAGCGCCGAGGGACTGTGGCGGAACGCGGTGATGGCGTAGAAATTCTCAAACACGCCCGGGATCGGGCAGTAACGCTGCAGGCGGCCTTCACGCAGCTCGTCCTGCACGACCACTTCGGGCAGCACGGCGATCGCTCCGGAGTCCCGGGCGATCAGACGCAACAGCGCCATATCATCGACTTCCGCAGCCACTTCGACCACGAGCTGCGAGCGCTCGCACCACAGGTCGAACTGGCTGCGCACATCGCTGCTCGGTCCCGGCAGCACTAGGCGCTGGCCGGCGAGCTCATCGGGCAGTCTGAAGCGCCGCCGCGAGGTGCGTGGCGGTCCGATCAGGCAGACCGACTGGCGTGACAAACGCATGCAGCGCCAGGGCCGGCCCGGCTCGGCAACCACCGCCTTGTTCGACAGCACCACGTCGAGGTTGTGCACCCGCAGGCGCTCGAGCAGCTCCTCGAGACTGCCGGACTGCAGCGTGAGACGCAACTCCGGGCGGTTGAACAGCGGGCGCAACAGATTCTCGGTGAAATTGCGCGACAACGTCGCCACGGCTCCGACGCGCAGCTGCCGCAGCCGCTGCCCAGGACCGCTGCGCACGCTCGCCATCAGCTCCTGGCCGAGCCCGAAGATGCTGTCGGCGTAATCGAGCACCATGGCGCCGAACTCCGTCAGCTGCAGCGCCCGCCCGCTGCGCTCGAACAGCGGGCGACCGAGGTACGCCTCGAGCTGGCGAATCTGCGCCGAGAGCGCCGACTGCGATACGCGCAGCTCCGCGGCCGCCCGCGTGAGGTGACCGCGCTGCGCCACGGTCCAGAAGTACAGCAGATGGTGGAAGTTCAGGTTTCTCATGTTCTGTTTTCAAGAATGATTCATTCTATTTATTCTATTTTACAGCTTGCCGCGGCAAAGGAATACTGCGCGCCACCCTGATGAGCCTCGGAGCACCCATGTCGCATCACCCGCACTGGCTCGCCTGGCTGGTCCCGCTGGTGTATCTGCTCGGCGCGGCCCTCGCCCTGGCGCACCGCCGCTGCTGGGACGTGCTCAACTGGGCAGCCGCCAGTGCACTGGGAATGGCCCTCGCCGGCGATCTGCTGCGCCTCGCGCCCCATGAGGCGGGGGGCGCGGCACCGCCCGTTGCAGCGGCGGTGATGACGCTGGTGGCCTTCCTCGGCTGGATCATCGCCCGCTACTCTCGCGGCAACCTCGCCGGGGAACCCGGGGAGCGCCGCTTCACCGTCGCTCTGCTCACCACCCTCGCGTCGGTCGGCGGGGTGCTCGCCGCGAGCAGCGTCGCGGTGCTCATTTTGGCCTGGATCTGCAGCAGTCTGGCGCTGCATCCGCTGCTGCGGCATTACCGTGACAGACCGCTCGCCCGGCTGGCCGCCCGTAAGAAGTTCATCACCAGCCGCCTCGCCGAGCTGTGCCTGGTGAGCGCTGCGGCGCTGCTGTACGTGCACTGTCACACGTTCGATCTGGCGGCGCTCGATCAGATCGCTGCCCGGGGAGGCGGCTCGTGCGAAAGCCTGCGGCTCGCCGCAACGCTGCTCGCCGCCGCGGTGCTGCTGAAATCCGCGCAATTGCCCGTGCATGGCTGGCTGATCCAGGTCATGGAGGCGCCAACCAGCGTCTCGGCGCTGCTGCACGCCGGGGTGATCAATCTCGGCGGCTATGTGCTGATCCGACTCGCGCCTCTCCTGGCGGCCTCGCCGCTCGCCGAGGGGCTGCTCGTACTCGTGGGCAGCAGCAGCGCGGTGTTGGCCGGACTCACCATGATGACCACCACGTCGCGCAAAGGTCGCCTGGCCTGGTCGACCTGCTCACAAATGGGGCTCATGGCCGCCGAGTGTGGACTCGGATTGTACGACCTGGCGCTGCTGCACCTGATCGGACACGCACTCTACAAGGCGCACGCGTTCCTCAGCTCCGGAGAGGCCGTGCGTGAGAGTACCGTGCACCGCATGCAGCCGGCGGCGCGCAGAGTCTCGGGAGCGACAGCGCTCGCGGCTCTGGCGGCAGGCGGTCTCTTGGCGGGCGGGTCGGCGGCGCTGTGGCGGCTCGGGCTGCACACCGCCGAGGTCCCGAGGATCGCCTTGCTGGTGTGCAGCCTGGGGATCGCGACGCTGCTGTGGAACACGGCGATGAATCTGCGCGCCTGGGTACACAATCTCGCCGCAGCGGCTGCCGGAATGCAGCTGTATCTGCTGTGGCACCTGTGCCTTGGTGACACCCTGCACATCGCATCGGTACACCCGCTGCCGGCACTCGTCCTGTGCAGCGCGACGTGCTTCCTCGCTCTGTACCTGGCGCAATGGCACGTGCTCAGCACCACTGCGCACACCGGCCCTGCGCGGCTGTACGCCTGGAGCGCCGCCGGCTACTTTCTCGACGAGCCATTGACCCGACTGGCGAGCTGCCGCTGGCCGCTGCGCGGCACGCGCCGCGGGAGCGCACGTTTCGGTCAGTGGCTGGCGCAACGTGAAGGGGAAACCGCGTGAGCGCGAGCGGCACTCAGCGTCGCGAGTCCGCCGCGCCGTCCCTGCGCCGCGCCGCGCTTGAGGCGGCCTGCCGGACGGTCGCCCCCGCCTGGCCGCTCGACCGGCAGATTGCCTTCAGCCCCTATTGGGGGCAGCGTGATCGCCCGTTCGCGCTGGCGGCCGCGCACCGACGGCGGCTGGCCGGAGCCCCGATGACGCTGCCGCGCACCGAATACCTTCGTGCGTGGCAGAGCGGCGAGATCCAACTCGGAGATCTGGAGCAGGCTCTGCGCGAGCAGTCGGCGGTACCTAGCGTGTCGGTGGCCGTGCAGGCCCTCGGACAGAGGACCGACCCACACCCGGGACTGCCACTGCTCTGCGATGTGCTTGACGCAGCGGCGCCCGCGCGCGACGGCACGGCGTGGAGTACGCGGGTGACGCAGCAGATCAGCGAGTACTGCGGCGCGTACTTCGATCGCCTGCAGGCCGACTGGCATCCCGACAACCCGTGCGGCTTCTATCCCGGTTGGCGTGCGGCGCTGCTGCGCGACCGCCGCTTCGCTTCCCTGCGCGAGCGCGCGGCGCAACTGCCCGGTAACTGCGAGTCGGCGCTGCACTGGGCAATCGAACGGCTGGCCGTGCGCGAGACTCACCTCACCGAGCTGCTCGAGCTGGTTGCGCTGCGCATCGGCGGCTGGGCCGCCTGGTGCGCCTGGCTGCGCTGGGAAGCCTCACTGGCCGGCCAGGAGGAGGCGCATCTGAGCTCGCTGCTGGTGACTCGCCTGTGCTGGGAAGCGATCCTGCACGATGGCCGCCACGATGAGCACTCGATGTGGACGAGCTGGATGCGGCACTGGAACACTGTCCCAGAGGACACGGGCGGGACCTCGCTCGCAGTCGATCTGCTCTGGCAACGCGCCCAGGAAGTCGCCTACCAGCGCGAACTCTTTGCCTCACTGTCGCGGGCCCCGGCGTCTGCCGGGCAGCCCACACCCGAACCGCCGAGGGCACACCTCGTGTTCTGCATCGACGTGCGATCCGAGCGCATCCGCCGTGCCGTCGAGCGGCTCGATCCCGCCCTGCGAACCTACGGATTCGCCGGGTTCTTCGGTCTCGCCATTCGCTACACGCCGCTCGGCACCGGGCTCTCCCAGGCGCGACTGCCGGGCCTGCTCGCACCCTCGCTCGAGGCAGGTGAGTCCACCGGGGACGCCGGCCACGACCGCCGCATCGCGCTCAGGCGCCGCACCGCGCTCAGGCGCGGAGCGAGCCTGCAGCCGTTCCTGCGCCTTCCCTCGGGGGCATTCACCACCGTGGAGATGCTCGGGCTCGCCTATCTGCCAAAACTGCTTGCGCGAACGGCGGGGCGACTCCGCGCCGCGCCGGAGCAGACCGGGCTCGCGGCCGGCGAGCGTGCCGCGCTGCACCCCAGCCTGCTGAGCGGGACCGGCGCAGAGCGCACATCGCGGGCCGAACTCGCCGCTGGCATCCTTCGTGCCATGGGCATCCGCGCGCCCTTCGGACGGCTGCTCGTGATCATCGGGCACGGCGCGCAGACGGCTAACAACCCCCAGGCCGCCACGCTCGCCTGTGGTGCCTGCGGAGGACACGGCGGCGAGGTCAATGCCCGCATCCTCGCCGCACTGCTCAACGACGCCGACGTGCGTGCCGCTCTGACCGATTGCGGCATCCACATCCCGCAGGAAACTCTCGCCATTGCAGGCCTGCACGACACCACGACCGACGTCATCGAGTTGTTCGATCTGGATCGGGTGCCGCCCAGCCACCTTACCGATATCGAGCAGCTGCAACAGACACTGCACCATGCCGGCGCCGAGGTTCGAGGCGAGCGCGCGCCGAGCCTCGGCCTCGCCCGCTTCCTCGGCCACGACGCCAGGCTCCTGACCCGCCTGCGGCGTCGGGCCCAGGACTGGTCACAGGTGCGCCCGGAATGGGGCTTGGCCGCAAATGCGGCCCTGATTATCGCCCCGCGCGAGCGCAGCCGCGGCGTCAATCTGCACGGGCGGGCATTTCTGCATGAATATCACTGGCAGGACGATCGCGATGGCGCACTGCTCGAGCAGATCTGCGCCGGCCCACTGCTCGTCGCGCACTGGATCAACCTGCAGTACTACGGCTCGACCGTCGACCCGGAACGCCTCGGCAGCGGCAACAAAGTCCTGCACAACGTCGTCGGTGAGCACATCGGGGTCCTCGAGGGGTCCGGCGGCGATCTGCGCATCGGTCTCGCCCGGCAATCCGTACACGACGGGGCGCGCTGGGTCCACACGCCGCTGCGTCTGTCGGTACTGATCGATGCGCCGCGCGAGCGCATCGATCAGGTCATCGACCGGCAAGCGGTGCTGAGTGCACTGCTGAGGAATGAGTGGCTGTACCTGTACCGGCTGCAGGAGCAGGCTGTCGAGCGCCGCCTCGGCGCAACGTGGCACGACTGTTACATTGCTGGCGAACCGACGGTGACGACGCATGCCGCGCTCCCCGTACGCTGAGACAGCGCCCCCGCCCGACTCGATCGGCCCAGTGCATCGCGCCGTCCCGACCGACCGCCTGCGGCACTCGCTCGCCGACCTTGAATCCGAGGCGATCTACATCCTGCGCGAGGCCGTTGCGGAGGCGCAAAACCCGGTACTGCTCTTCTCCGGTGGCAAGGATTCGACGGTCCTGGCGCATCTTGCCTGCCGGGCCTTCCACCCTTCCCCGCCCCCGCTGCCGTTGCTGCACATTGACTCCACCTGGGAGTTCAGTGCGCTGCTGCAATTCCGTGACCGCTTCGCGCAGCGTCACCACTATCGGCTGCACATCCACGCCAACGAGTCGGGCCGCGCCGCAGGAATTAACCCGTTCGATCACGGCGACCGTTACACGACCATCATGCGCACCGATGCACTGAAGAGTGCGCTCGACACCGCCGGCTACGACGTCATCATCGGCGGGGCCCGTCGCGACGAGGAGCGCTCGCGCGCCAAGGAGCGGGTGGTCTCGCTGCGCGGACCGCAGCACACCTGGGAACCGCGACACCAGCGGCCTGAGCTGTGGAACCTGTACAACTTTCGTCTCGGCGTCAACGAGAGCGCTCGCGTCTTTCCTCTGTCGAACTGGACTGAGATTGACGTGCTCGCCTACGCGCTGATGCGCGACGTCGAAATCGCTCCTCTGTACTTTGCGCGCCCGCGACCGGTACTCGAGCGCGACGGCAAGCTGATCGTCGTCGATGACCCGCAGCGCATGCGCTTGCGGCCCGGAGACTCCCTGCAGTGGCGCAAGGTGCGATTCCGTACGCTCGGCTGCTGGCCTGTCACAGCCGCCGAGGACTCGCAAGCCGAAACGCTGGCGCAGGTCGTAGAGGAAACCCTGCGCTCACCGCGCTCGGAGCGCAACGGCCGCCTGGGCGACCGCGATGCCGGCGGTTCGCTCGAACGCCAGAAGCGCGACGGCTATTTCTAGGCTACCCCGAGGAGACTGCACCGTGATTCCGTCACCGACCGAGATCGACGTATTGAGCACCGAGCGGCGGATCGCCCGCGCTCTCGCACATCCGGCCTTCAGCGAATGGCTCAAGCAGGCCCTGCGCTCGGCGCTCGATCGCGATCCGACCGCTCTCGGCAACGATCTGGAGCTGCTCGAGCACCTGCTGCGCCCATGGGTCGAGGCGCGCATCGCAGTTGAGCAACACTCCCGGCCGCATGCTGGCACAGCGGAACCGACCGCCGTGCCGGTTCAGAACTAGCCGGTACTTAGTCGGCGGGTGAGATGAGCGTCCCCGGGCGTTGCGTCTGAGTGCTCTTGACCCGTCCTGGCCGACTGTCGCAAGCTGATCCTATGTCGCCGCAACCTCCACCGGGGCTCGAACCCTCGATGCGCGCACCGCGCGCAGGGGGCTTGCTCCTCGTTTGCTTCCTGATCGCCTTTACCGCAGAAGCACTCGGAGCGCTCGCCTCGATTCATGCTGCAACGTTCTATGCGCAGTTGATGCAACCGCCGTGGGCGCCACCGGCCTGGCTCTTCGGGCCGGTGTGGACCGTGCTCTACGCCCTGATGGCGATTGCACTGTGGCGCATCTGGCGCAGGCACACGACGGGATCTGCGCCGATCGTACTGTTTCTGGTTCAGCTGGCCGTCAATGCGGCCTGGTCCTGGCTGTTCTTCCGCTGGCACCTCGGCCCCGCGTCGTTCGCGTGGATCATGCTGCTGGTTGTGCTGCTCATCGCAACCGTGCGTATGTTTTGGCGCGTCGATCATCTGGCCGCGGCCCTACTGCTGCCCTATCTCGCCTGGGTGAGCTTCGCCTGCGCCCTCTCCTGGGCCGTTTGGCGCGCCAATCCCGCGCTGCTGGGCTGACGCCGGATGCTGGCCAAGACCGGCAGAATGCTCGCCGCGTTGCAGATTGCCGACCGACTGAATGACGTCCCGCGCCGCCGACGTCCGGTGGCGTTGCGCCCTTGCCGTACTTCCTGAGTGCGAATGGTCGCTGCGCAGTGCTTGTGGCGGTGCGACGCCAATGGCTCTGACTCCTCATGTCCACTGCCACTGCCACGGTCACTGAAAGCTGCGTGTGGCCCGGCGAATGCACTGGCCTCATGGCCCTCCGCGCGTGCCCGCACACCCGCGGGAGCTCCGCCAGTCACAGGATGTTGCGGCATCGCTCCGCGTTGCGACCCTACCGGGAACGCCTGCAGCTTCGAGCGAGTGTAACCCGGACCCGTCGAATACTCGACGCGAGATTCCGAGCACCTCCGATGACCGTTCAGTGCCTTCCCTCCTACCGGCGGGTGGTCTTGTGTTGCGCTCCTGAGATCATGCACGCCACCGGCATTCAAACCTGCCGGATCTCTGAGGCGACCGCCGCGTCCGGGTGCAACATGGGAAACATCTGACGGGCCCGCATCCTTGCCTCGCCGGAGGCATGCCTGATCACCGAGCACAGTTGACGCGAGCGGATAATCCGTGATACTTTTTTTTGCGGGAATCAGGGCGACCATAACACATACAACGCGCCGCCTTCGGGATACCCAGTTCTGCGCTCGGCGAATTCACAAGAACGACAACACGAGAAGAGACCACTCATGGCGATCTCGACACGGCATGCATCGTGGGAAATTCCGCCCGACCGCAAGGCTGCCGCAGTGTGGCTCGGGATTTTTTGGATCGGGATACTAATCGGCTTCGGAGTGGACTTTCCGGAGTTTCTGCGACAGCAACCGGCGCCACCGGGCATTGTCTATCTACACGCCGTCGTGTTCGTGGGCTGGCTCGTTCTCGTCACTGCGCAGGTCGCTCTCGTGCTGAGCGGACGCCTGAGTCTGCATCGGCAAATCGGTCGATTCGGCACATACATCGCCGGCCTCATGGTGTTACTCGGTTTGGCGACCGCCCTGACGGTGATCGGCCGATATCATTTTCCACCCGAGTCCCTGGCGCTGAATCTCGTCGATCTGCTCGGTTTGTTCGTCTTCGTCGCTCTCGGCATCCACTACCGCACTAATCCTGCCGTGCACAAACGCATGATGATGTTGGCGATGGTCTCAATCACCGATCCGGGCTACTCGCGGGCCATCGAGTACATTTACCCGGATCTGAAGACTCCGCTCGGTTGGTTCCTCGGCACGTTCTATGCCAACGTGCTCCTGGTGGCGCTCATGTTCGGCTGGGATCTGTTCCGGCGTCGACGGGTCCATCCGGCGCTGCTCATCGGTGGTACGGCACTCCTTGCTGCCGAGTTGGTGACGGCATTTCTCAACTTTAGCCCAGCTTGGAATGCCGTGGCGGGGAGTATCGTTCACGCCTGGGGATATACCGGCGGAACTCCCTAGCCGGGCGCACTCTCGCGCCTGGGCTCGACCAGGCATGCTCGTTGGGGCGGCCTGTAGATCGGATCGCCCTGCCGCCACCTGGATTTCTGCGCCAACGTCGGGCCCGGCAGTCGCCTTCCCGAAAGCCCCGGGGATGGTTCAGCAGAGGCCTCAGCCGGACGAGGATCCCCGCTTGCCGAACGCCCATCATTGACCCTGTCGGGACGTCGCGGAACGGGATTTGGAGGTTACGGTCGGAATCGAACCGGCGTAGACGGCTTTGCAGGCCGCTCAGGCCACATGGAATCAATGAGTTGCGTACCTTTTGCCAGACTTTGACACCCCGAGGGCTGGGGCTGTCAGCGGCAGGTCTCGAAGCCTGTACGGCGGAATGGATGGATAGCCCGCAAATGTTCTATTTCGACAGCACGACGTGCATCGCGTGACGCGAGGTGACGTGC
>JAKBBE010000083.1 GCA_021826035.1 Pseudomonadota bacterium
TGGCGCGCTCGTCCATCCGGCCGCTGATCGCCACGTAATCGGCCATGGCGAGGTGCTGGACGAGTTCGCACAGTCCGACGCCGCCCGCGTGCGGAAAGACGCGCACCCCGAACTTCGCGGCCATCAGGAGGATGGCCAGGTTCTCGTTGACTCCGCCGACCCGCGTCGCATCGATCTGCAACAGATCGACGGCGCGAGCCTGCAGCAGCTGTTTGAACATGACGCGGTTGTGCGTGTGCTCGCCGGTGGAGATCGGCATCGGGGCCACCGCTTGGCGGATGGCGGCATGTCCGAGGATGTCATCGGGACTGGTGGGCTCTTCGGCCCAGGCGATATCGAAGCCGGCGAGCGCCTGCAGCCAGGGGATGGCCGTGCGCACGTCCCAGCGCTGGTTGGCGTCGATCGCGATCGCCACGCCCGGTCCGGCCGCGGCGCGGGCGATCTGGCAGCGACGCACGTCGTCCTCGAGGTTCCGGCCCACTTTGAGCTTGAGCGTGCGAAAGCCATCCGCGACCGCCTCTCGGGTGAGGGTGGCGAGCTTCTCATCCGAGTAGCCGAGCCACCCGGGTGAGGTCGTGTAGGCGGGATAGCCGTGCGCGAGCAGCGTTGCGGTACGCTCGCGGCGGCCCTCGGCGGCGACCGTCAATAGGGAGAGCGCCTCGGCGGGCGTCAGGGCATCGCTGATGTAGCGGAAGTCGATCAGGTCGACGAGCGCTGCGGGACTCATCTCCCCGAGCAGTCGCCAGAGCGGCTTGCGGGCGCGCCGTGCGGCCAGATCCCAAACGGCATTCACGACCGCGCCGACGGCCATGTGCATCACACCTTTCTCGGGTCCCAACCACCGCAGTTGCGAATCATCGGTGAGCGACCGGGCAAACCCGCCGAGATCCTCCAGCGTCCGTTCGACGTCGCGTCCCACTACCCGGTGCGCCAGAGCGTCCAGCGCGGCCGTCTGCACGTCGTTGCCGCGTCCGATGGTGAAGACGAAGCCGTGACCCTGCAACTGCGGCTGATCGGTGCGCAGGATGAGGTAGGCGGCGGAGTAGTCCGGGTCCGGGTTCATCGCATCGGAGCCGTCGAGCTGCGCGGAGGTCGGGAAGCGGATGTCGTGGGTCTCGAGTGCCGTGATCACGGGCATGGAGTGCAGCCTTGTGCGAAAGAGGAGACATCGAGCCGGTAGAGGCGCACGGCGGTGTGCCGGAACACATCGTCTTCATGTCCCGGGGCGTGGCGCCGAACCAGTTCGAGCGCCAGATCGAGCCACTGGCCGTAGGATGCTCTGAGCGTCAGGACCGGCCAGTCGCTGCCCCAGAGGATGCGTTCGGGACCGAAGTGTCGAAACAGCGTCGCGACGATCCCCTCGAGCGCCGCTGCGCCGGCGCCCGCGGGCGCCTCGCTGAGCAGTCCGGAGAGCTTGCAGTACAGCGGGGTTGTGCGAGCCAGGGCTGCGATCTGCTCGGCCCAGGGGGCCGCGGCGTGTGCCGCCGGATCGGGCTTCCCGGCGTGATTCAGTACGGCGCGCAACTGCGGATGTCGGCGCAGGCGAGCGGCCAGCGCGGGCAGGTGCCGGGGCCGGACCAACGCATCGAAGACGAGATCGCCCTCGATGAGGGCATCGAAGGCGGGATCGAGTGCGGGGCGGGCCAACCAGTCGGGATCCTGAAGGTCCTGGACCATCGGCCGCAGCCCCTTGAGGTAGCCTCCCGAGGCCTGGGCGAGGGCGCGGATGCGCTCGGGCGCCTGCGGGGCGTCGAACGCCACCCAGCCGACGACGCCGGCGATGAACGGGTGTGCGCGGGCGAGCTCGAAGAGGAACAGACTCTCCGCTTCGCTCGGCGCGGCCTGCACGAGCACCGTGGCGCGCACGTCGGCCTGCGCCAGTGCCGCTGTCAGGTCGGCCGGCTCGAAGTCGCGATAGAGCGCACCGGCGGCCGGGGTGAGCCCACTGTAATCGCCGCGTGCGAGCCGCCAGAAATGCTGGTGGGCATCGACCCGCATCACGGGGTGGGGAGTGCGGCGGCGAGGACTCCGGCGCTGCGCAGTCGCTCCCAGAGCGAGGCCGGCAACGGCGTGCGCGTGCGCTCGACGGTGCTCGCGGCTTCCTGCGCAGAGCGAATGCCTGCGATGACCGACACCACCGCCGGGTGCGCCAGGGGGAACTGTAGCGCCGCTGCACCGACGTCGACGCCTTCCTCGGCACAGATCTGGTACACGCGCTCGGCACGCTGGCGCGTGGCGGCATCGACGGGGAGGTAATTATAGGTCTCCCCCGGTGCGTTCGGTGCCGCGAGCAGCCCGGAGTTGAAGGGTCCGCCGATGAGCACGCCGACGCCGCGGCGCAGCGCCTCCTCGAGCACCCCGCCGCCGGGCCCGGTGGCACCGAGATTCTGTTCGAGCAGCGTGTAGCGTCCGGCGAGCAGGAGGTAATCGAGAGGGAATCGCGGCAGGATCTCGAGGCATACGGCCGCCTCGTTCACGCCGATGCCAATGGCGCGGCACACGCCCGTGGCCTTCAAGTGCGCCATCGCCGGAAGCGCCTCCTCGAGCGCCTGACGCAGCATGCGCTCGTGCTGTGCGCCATGCGTCTCGCGACCCACGTCATGCAACAGCAGAATGTCGACGCGCGTGCGGCGCAGCCGCTCGAGGCTCGACTCGAGCGAGCGCAGAACGCCTTCGCGCGAGTAGTCGAACAGCGCGCGCTGCCCGCGGACCTCGAATCCGTCGCCGGGCGCAGCGCCGTCTTCGGCCGGCACGATGCGCCGGCCGACCTTGGTGGAAATGATCACCCCGTCGGGCGTCGGGCCGCCAAGCGCCGCGCCGAGACGGCGCTCGCTGAGACCGTAGCCGTAGAACGGTGCGGTGTCGAAATAGCGCACGCCGAGCGCGAGGGCCTGCTCGATCGCCTGCGCCGCGCTCTGATCGGAGAGAGCGTGGTAGAGGTTGCCGAGCGCCGCACCGCCGAAACCCAGGGCCGGGACGGCGAGCGCGGCTGCGGGCCGGGACCGCCGGGCCGTCGCAGACGCTGGGTGCACAGATCGGGTCGGCGGTTCAGAATTCATAAATAAAAAGAGGTTCTACGGGTAAGATACACCGATGCGACGCCGACCTGTCAAGGGCGCCTCGTCCTGCCGTAGACTCGCTCGGCTCAACATCACGAGGGAGTGACTCATGCCGCTGATGCGTCCGTACCGGGCTCCGGCCTTGGAAAAAGGGCTCGAGATTCTCGAATTCCTCGCGCCGCAGCCCGGGCCGGTGACTCTGTCGGAGATCTCCGCCGGCCTCGGCCGTTCCAAGAGCGAGCTGTACCGGATGCTGCAGGTGCTCGAGGAGCGCGGCTATCTGCGCCGCGCACCGGGCACGGAGGGCTACCAGCTGAGCAACCGCCTGTTCATGCTCGGCATGGAGCATCCGCCGGTAAAGGGTCTGATGGAGGTGGCGCCGGCGCACATGCACGAGTTGGCCGACGCCATCCTGCAGCCCTGTCATCTCGCGGTCGCCTCCGAGGAGTTCATCGTCGTCATCGCCCGCGTGGAATCCCCGCACGACATCGGTTTCATGGTCCGGGTCGGGCACCGCCGTCCGATTCCGCACTCGACCTCCGGTCTGGTGCTGTTCGCCTTCCAGAGCGAATCGGTGCGCGAGCAGTGGCTGCAGATGCTCGAGCGCAAAGCCGTCACGTTCACGCGCAAGCGGATGATCAGCGCGGCGCGCACCATTCGCACCCGCGGCTACGTGAGCATCGCGAGCGAGGTGGTCGGCTGCGTGACGGACCTGTCGGCGCCCATTGTGCTGCGCGGTACGGCGATCGCAGCCCTCACCGTTCCATTCGTCGAGCGCCGCGGGGCGAACAAGGCGGCACGCGAGCAGGCGATCGGGCGGCTGTGCGCTGCAGCCGAGCGGATCTCACGCACGCTCGATCACGGCGCTTGACGGCGCCGCGGAACGGGTTTTATATGTGGAGTACGATTTCACCAGCGAGAACTGGCGTGGCGCCGTCCCGGGGGATGCGCAAGCGCCGGCACTGAGCGGGTTGGGCAGGGGGGCGGTGATGTACGAAGTGGAGGGCACCGTGGCGACACGCGCCGGCACTCTCGCCGAGCGTGCGCGGCGCGGCGTGCTGCCGCTCGTGCTGATCGTGAGCCTGTTCTTCCTGTGGGGCGTGGCGAACAACCTCAATGACATTCTGATCCGCCAGTTCAAGCGCGCCTTCGAGCTCACCGACCTGCAGTCCGGGCTGGTCCAGTCGGCGTTCTATCTCGGCTACTTTCTCTGTGCCCTGCCGGCCGGACTGATGATGCGTCGGTACGGCTACAAGGCCGGGATCGTGCTCGGGCTGTTGCTGTACGCCGCGGGTGCCTTGCTCTTCTACCCCGCGGCGCAACTGCGCACGTACGGGTTCTTCCTCTTCGCGCTGTTCGTCATTGCGAGCGGTTTGTCCTTTCTCGAGACCTCGGCCAACCCTTTCGTCACGGTGCTGGGTGCACCCGAGGGGGCCGAGCGGCGGCTGAACTTCGCCCAGGCGTTCAACCCGCTCGGCTCGATCGCCGGGGTGGCGATCGGCCGGTTTTTCATCTTCTCGGTGGCCCCTGACACCCGGGCCCAACTTGCGGCGCTGAGTCCGACGGCACGGGCGGCCTACTACGGCGCGCAGACCCGGGTGGTCCAGATGCCCTACGTGCTGATCGGCGTGACGGTCATTGCACTGGCGGTGCTCATCGCGGCGACGCGCTTTCCGCTGGCGCAGGACGGTGCGCTCGGGACGCACCCGCAGCGCAGCGGGTGGCGCGCGTTGCTGATGCGACCACGGCTTGCGTTCGCCGTCGTGGCGCAGTTTTTCTACGTCGGGGCGCAGGTGGGGGTGTGGAGTTATCTGATCCGCTACGCCGAGGGCACGATCCCGGGCACCGCCGATCGGACCGGCGCGGACTATCTGCTCCTCTCGCTGGTGCTGTTCATGTTCGGGCGCTTCGCCGGCACGGCGCTGATGCGGCGGGTGGCCCCGGCCCGGCTGCTGGCGCAGTTCGCGGCGATCAACGCGCTGCTGGCGGCGCTCGCCGTCGCCGTGCCGGGACGGATCGGACTGACCGCGCTGATCGCCATGAGCTTCTTCATGTCCGTGATGTACCCGACGATCTTCGCACTCGGCGTGCAGGGTCTTGGCGAGCTGCGCAAGCTGGCCGCCTCGCTGCTGGTGATGGCCATCATCGGCGGGGCGGTGCTGACCCCAGCGATGGGCGCGCTCTCGGGCTGGGCCGGCATCCGTGCATCGATGGCGGTACCGCTGATCGGATTTGTCGTCGTGCTGGCGTTCGCGGTGTACGTGCAGCATCTGAGTGTTCGGGAGAAATTCGTATGAAGCGTCTGGTGTTCGCGTTGGATCTGGTCGATGACCGTGAGGCGATCGCCGAGTACGAGGCCTGGCATCAGGCCGGTCGAGTCTGGCCGACGGTGCTCGAATCGTTGCGCGCCTGCGGACTGGAGAACGTGGAGATCTTCCGCACCGGCAACCGGCTGTGCCTGATCATGGATGCGCCGGAGACGTTCTGCCTCGAGGCGAAGGCCGCCGCCGATGCCGTGAATCCGGAAGTGCAGGCGTGGGAGCGGCTGATGTGGCGGTTTCAGCGCGCACTCCCGTGGGCCGCGCCGGGCCAGAAATGGGTGCCGATGCCGCGGATGTTCTCCCTGGCGCAGCTCAGTGCGCCGGCGGCCCCGGCGCCGGCGGCCGAGGTCGCGACGCGGCGCAAACCCGTGCCGATGCATGCGCCGCGGACCGGACTGCCGCGCAGCGAATCGCGCGCGGTGGTGCGCGGACGGGCGGAATTCCTGGCGTTTCGTGCGGCGACGCCGACGGTGGACCGATCGGGCGCCGAGCACGTGGCCCGCAGGTCCAAATGAGGCTCGCGGTCCTCAGGGTGGGGCCGGTGCTCGCGGCGCTGGCGCTGTGCGCGGGCGTCCCGGCGCGCGCCGAGGCGGCGGTTGCGCCCGGCCCCTCGGCGCCGCTCCTGTATGCCACGTTCCAGGACCATGCCGTGCTGCAGCGCGGCGTCGCGATCCCGGTGTGGGGTGTGACCCGCCCGGGCGCGACGGTGCGCGTACGTCTGGCCGGTGAGACGGGCAGCGCGCGCGCGAGCGCATCGGGCCGCTGGCGCACGACGCTTTCGGCACTGCCGGCCGGCGGGCCGTACACGCTGAGCGCGGTGAGTAGCGCCGCAGCGCACGAAACGGTGACCGACGTGATGATCGGGGACGTGTTCCTGTGTTCCGGTCAGTCGAACATGGAGTACCCGACGCGCATCGCCGACGGCTACGACTCCGCGGTGCGCAGCGCGCACAACCGGATGATCCGGCTGTTTCACGTGCAGCGGTGGCGCAGTGCGGTGCCCCGGCGCACCTTCGGTGCCGGGGCGCGTTGGCGGGTGGTGAGCCCGAAGTCCGTGCGCAATTTCTCAGCGGTGTGTTACCTGTTCGGGCGCTCGCTGCAGCCGGCGATCGGGGTGCCGATCGGGTTGATCGAGTCGGCGTGGGGCGGCTCGCTGATCCAGGCCTGGATCGGCGCGCGGCACATCCGCCGGCTGGGCGGGTTTGCTCCGCAGTTGCAGCTGCTGCCCGTGTACCAGGCCTCACCGGCGCGGGCCGAGCGGGCGTGGAATCGGATCGCCGCCGCGTGGTGGCACGCGCATGATCCGGCCAGTGCCGCGCCCCTGCCGTGGTTCGCACCGAGCTATGACGATGCGCATTGGGCGAGCATCGTTCCGGATGGCACGTGGCGCGTGTGGAACGTGCCGCAGCTGAAGACGTTCAACGGCATCGTGTGGATGCGCAAGGCACTCACGCTGCCGGCGCAGGCGGCCGGCGAGACGGCCGTGCTGTCCCTCGGAGCGATCGATCAGTCGGATATCACCTACGTGAACGGGGTCGAGGTGGGTGCCTCTGAGGGATACGACGTGCCCCGGCGGTACCCCGTCCCGGCAGGCGTGCTGCGGGCCGGACGCAACGTCATCGCGATCGGGATCTTCGGCGGGGCCGGGCTCCTCAGCCCGGCGAATCGGCTCTCACTGCGCCTGTCCGAGGGGGCGACCGTGCCGCTCTCGGGTCGCTGGCGCTTCAAACGCTCGGTGCCGATGCGGCGCACCGGGCAAATTCCGCACGTGCCGTGGCTGAACCAGTTTGGTCTCACGGTCCTCTACAACGGCATGATCCGTCCGCTCGGCCGGACCCGGGTGCGCGGCGTCGTCTGGTACCAAGGGGAGTCGGACGCCGATCAGCCGCAGGCCTATGTGCGGCTCTTGAGCTCGCTGATCGGCGACTGGCGCGGGCAGTTCGGTGCCCGCACGCCGTTCCTGATCGTGCAGTTGCCGAACTTCATGGCCTATCACACGCGGCCGCGGCACTCGGACTGGGCCTGTCTGCGCGAGGCGCAGCGGCGCGTCGCGAGGGCGCTGCCGCGCGTGGGACTCGCCGTGACGATCGACATCGGGTCGCGGCGCATCATTCACCCGGCCGACAAGGCCGATGTTGGGAGGCGGCTGGCACGGCTCGCCCGCACATTGATTTATCACCAGGCCGTGACCGGCCAGAGTCCCTCACCGGTGGCCGCCTGGCGCGCAGGCGAGCGGGTCATGGTGGGTCTGGACTCGCACCACGACGGTCTGCTCACCGAGGAGTCGAATCGGCCGCTCGGCTTTCAGCTCTGTCACCGCGGGCGCTGCGCCTTTGTCGATGCCCGTCGCGACGGCGCCGCGATCGCACTGAATGCGGCCTCGGTGCCGGGCGCCACTCGGGTCCGGTATTGCTGGGACGACAGTCCGATCTGCAATCTGTATGACCGTGCGGGCCTGCCCGCCGTCCCGTTCGAAATGCGGATTCGTGCGCGTCAACCGGCCGCCGCGGGGGCCTCCGACCGGCGTGCGGCCGACGTGCGACTGCCGGGGTGTGCGGGAGGGTGATGGCCACCGACGATGCCCGTGCGCAGGGAGGCGTGCCGGGGAGTTGAGTGACCTCGGCAGTGGACATCCCGGCGCCGCGGCGGGATCGCCCACCCGAATGAGCACACCCGCTGGAGAAGGCACTCTGGGGGGACAGGGATTGAAAGTGCTGAGCAGGACGCACCTCGCGTTCTTCGCCGAGGTGCCTCAGAGCGATGACGGGGGTCGCCTGAGAGGAGGGTGCGCCCAGCGCACTCGCCGGCGCTCGGCGGGCACCGATGACACCGTAGACCGACGTGATCGACGCTCTCCCGGGGAGTCGGGTCCGTGAGCGGCAGAATTGCGACATCCCGGAGCCGGTGTCCGGAGCGTGCCGTGCCGCTATAGGCGTTTTCCGGTCCTAAAAACAGGAAAGAACGGTCAAGGGAGCGCTGCGGCGGGGCATGAGCCTCGCCGGCTCTTCCTCAGCCTCCGCTCAAGTCGGCACCGCCGAGGCCTCCCCGTCAGGTCAGCGGCACTGTCGCGAACGTGCGTCCTGGAAATCAGGCTCGGCGCCATCGTATAATGCGTATCGATACATATTATGCGGAGAACGCGCGATGCTGACCATCAGCGCCACAGATCTGGCACGCAAGACCCGCGACATCTTGGATGCGGTCGCTGGCAATGGAGAGATCGTGATGATCGAACGCAACCAAATCGTGATTGCGCAGATCGTACCGCCCGAGCGGACCATGACGGCTGCTCAGGCGCTTGCCGGGTTGCAGCCCAGGCTTGCGCCGAAGCAGGCGCAAGCCTGGCTCAAAGAGAGCCGCGGCGCATTCGATGAGACGGTGCGCGACCCGTGGGCGTGATCTTCGATAGCTGCATTTGGGTCGGGCTCGCCGCCGGCCACGTTGATCGCCGCGCCGTGATAGAGGCCGCCGGTGAGGAACCTGTTTTCACTTCGGTGATCGCACTGGGAGAGCTGAGATTCGGAGTGGAGGCTTGCGTTGACCCGGCCGCGCGCGCACAGCGTGCCGCCTACCTGCGTCAGGTGGAGAGCCGACCGACCCTAGATGTCACCGCGGATACGGCGGCCGCCTTTGGCGTGCTGGCAGCGGCCCTCAAGCTGAGCGGGCGCTCGCCCCGGCCACGCTACAACGACCTCTGGATCGCAGCCCAGGCCATTGAACACGGCTACGCGCTGCTGACGCTCAACCCCAGTGACTTCGCCGGTCTGCCGGGGGTGCATATCCTGACGCCGGCCCCGCGAGGCACAGAGCCACGGCGACCGAAGAAGGCCAAACACGGATGACAGCGGATCGGGGCCACGCACAGGGACCGTGCGTGTCACGGCGGCCGCATGGGGTGCGCGGGCTCGGCTCCTCGGCGCGTGGAGATCTTGCTGTCCGAGAATGTCCTGCCGCAGCTTCGCATCTCGAGCGGTATTCGGTGTGATCAACGATCTGTTCGCCTACGAGCTGCGTTCCGGCACGGCGAGTGCCGGGGTCGGGGCGATCGGGATCCTCTCGTGGCTGCGTGGCGATGAGGAAAACCAAGGTTCTGGAACGCCGCGCCGCGCGCGGGATGAACGCCGCCCTATCGTTGTCGCGCGAATCGGGGCGCTGCGAATATTTGAATAGCGAGACTCGCGATGCGCCGGCACCTGGGATCAGCGCTGCCACGTCATCCTCAAAATCGAGGTCGTGGGTCATTCCGGGCGCAAGCCCAAAGACCACTCACGTTTCGTGGTCACTCACCTCAAGCACGCGCCCTGGCATCTGTACGAACCGATCGACTGCGCTTGCACCGCGCGGTCCGACTGGCACCGCGCGGCATCGAATGCCGTGGGCCGGACTCAGGGCGAACGCTCGTCGCCGAAATCATTCCTCGAGCGCGCATGGTGCTGGACAATCCATCGTCAACGCACAGGTTCCCGGCAACCACCGGCTGCGCATCGGCATCGCTCCCGACATCGCGGAAACTGCACGCGTGACTGTGAAAATCCGTTCCTGCAGGCATCGTGCGGGCTGGCCTTGAGGCGCGGTAGGAGTATGAGGGATGCTCCCCGGACAGAGCATGCGGCGATCATCCGTCATTCAATGAAGCGATGAGTTGGGTGGTGGCGTTCGCCGAAATCTGGGCGGTGCTTGTCGGCAGGAAAATATCGCATGTGAACCACTGGGCAGGCGCGTCGGCCTGGAATGGAGCTGCGCGGTGCGAGGCGGTGAAAATTCGCGAAGGCGAAACTCGTAATGGTTTATATTGCCCTGAGCAGCCGAAATGTCGGAGTGTGGAATGCGCAATACTGCAAGACCGATAGCGTTCATCCTCGCATCAACCAATCACGGAACGCTCATAGTCAATAGAAATGACTACCGAATGGTCGACGAGAGCCGCGGCTTCGGTGTCGGTTTCCAACTTCTGAATACATCCAATTTCGATCCTACAGAAGTGGAACTCGAGTGCGCGTTGCTGCTCAAGCGGCGGCACTATTTTGGCGATGGAGTAGTGGCGGTCGATTGTGGCGCCAACATTGGCGTGAGAACAATTGAATGGGCCAGATTGATGCACGACTGGGGTTCGGTGTATTCATTCGAAGCGCAAGAGAAGATTTTCTACGCGCTGGCCGGAAACGTCGCGATCAATAACTGCCTGAACGTCGTTGCCAGGAATGTCGCGGTGGGCGACAAATGCGCCACATTGCAGATCCCAGAGCCCAATTATTTGACTCCGTCGTCGTACGGAAGTTTTGAGTTGATCAAGAGAGACTCTACGGAATTCATTGGCCAGATGATCGACTACGACAAGACGCGTGAAATACCCCTCATATCAATCGACTCGTTGAATTTCGGCAGATTGGATTACATGAAAATCGATGTCGAAGGAATGGAAGAGGCGGTGCTTGCCGGGGCGATGGAAACACTCTCCAGGTGCAAGCCCATTTTGCTCGTGGAGAACCTCAAATCGAACAAGGAAAGTCTGAGTTCTACTTTCGTGAAACTCGGGTACAAGCCGTATGACATCGGAATCAATACCCTGGCATTTCACACCGCGGACCCGACGATCAATCACCTGAGTGTCACCGGGAATTCTCTGAATTTCTCCGCCTGATCGTTTTGCAACACTTCAGATGCGTTCGCGGAAATCGTTGAACAGGCGACTGAAGCGAGTTCGGGGGATCGCCGAGAGCCCAGGGGCTGCGTCCCGCGGAACATCAGGGCCGCCGCGCGGCAGCGATCGAATGCTTCCAGCGCACACGATGTCGAGCGCGTCGAGCCGGTCTCGGCTCTGATTCGCCTGAGCGGTTGTGGTCTCGGCGGCGCGTTGCCGCGTCCGCTGCACCGTCAGAAGTCCCTGCGGATCGGGAATCTTGAGCGCAACCGCGCACAGGCTCGCGCGCGACGAGGGTCTGCCACAGCCCTCTGGGCGCCGGGAGGGGCCGGGAAGGCGCTGGCGGTCGGCGGGTTCGGCGCGGGGCTGGCGCTTAAAGTCCTTGAGTGATCAAGGCGCATTTTCTGAGATTCCCACAGGGTCGAGCGCACGGGGGCAAGACGCAGGCTCGGGCGTGGGCGGACGACTCGACGGCCCAGGATGACAATTACCCCCGTTCTGCAATTGACAGCGCTGTCATTACGCGTATGCTCCACGGCCATGGGGTATGGGGGGCTGGGACACCAGAACGGGTACAGGTTCGACCGGGAGCCGGGGCGGGTCGGCGCGGCGTCGCGCGGCCGGCCAATCGATCCGGTGGCCTTCGCGACGGGGCTCGAGAGGCGCACCGTGCGATGCGTGACGGGGCGTATCGCCTACGTCGTTCCTAGGGTGCTGACTCTGTGGCCCACTCGCCGAGGCCTACGACGGCTGTGCATCCGCTCCGCGGTGAGGAGTCGGTTCATCGCCGCGGGATGGGGTGTCCTTGGGGCCGTGGGAGCTCCCCGGATGTCACGTTCTTGACACGCGAAAAACAGCAGGCGTATCGTAGAAAAGCTCGGCAAATGACGAGATCGCGACCTTAGTGTGGCGATGAGACAACAATTGGGGGCGCCGCGCTCCGTGGCGTTTTGAGTCGTTGACGTTCTAACTTGAGGGGAGA
>JAKBBE010000084.1 GCA_021826035.1 Pseudomonadota bacterium
GCTGGAGGAACTCACCACGCGGGTCTCGGGCCAGGCCGCGCAGTTCGAGGAACTGCATCAATCGACCGAGGCGATGGTCACGGGCAATCGCGACATCGATCGGGCGGCACGCGAGGCGCAGCAGGCCACCTCCGCGGCCGGCGGGGAGATCGCCGAATCCCGCGAGCTGCTCGGCAAGGCGCTCGAGCACATCGGGGCGCTGACCGGTGCGGTGCGGCGGATCGAGGAGCGATTAGGGTCATTCAGTTCGGTGCTGAAGGAGATCACCTCGGTGTCCACTTCCATCGAGGGCATCGCCAAGCAGACGCGGCTGCTGTCGCTGAACGCGGGCATCGAGGCGGCGCGCGCCGGGGAGGCGGGCCGGGGATTCGCGGTGGTGGCCGGCGAGGTGAAGAACCTCGCCGAAGGCACGCGTGCGGCGACCGAGCGCATCACCAGCACGGTGCGCTCATTGACGGTGCAGATCGAGGGGTTGATCGGTGAGAGCGGCGATGCGGCCCGGCACGCCGGACAGGCCGGGCACGGAGCCGAAGCGGTGCACGGGGTCGTCAACCGCGCGCACGGGGCGTTCGCCACGGTGCGCCGGGAGATCGATGCCATCGCGCGGGCGGCCACCTCGAACCTCGAGTCGTGCAACGCGACTCTGGAGGAGCTCGGCACGCTCGCCGAGGGGGTGCAGTTGTCCTCGAGCAACCTCACGCAGGCGGACCGGCGCGTCGAGCGGCTGCTCGGGGTGAGCGAGGAGCTGATCGGCCTGATCGCCGCGAGCGGCATCGAGACCGCCGATACGCCCATCATCCGGCTCGCCATCGAGGCCGCGCAGCGCATCGGGAAGCTGTTCGAGGCCTCGATCGCGCGCGGGGAGATCACCGAGGCGCAGCTGTTCGATGAACGCTACCGCGAGATCCCCGGCACCAATCCGAAGCAGTACCTTACCGATTACGTCGAGTTCACCGACCGCATCCTGCCAGGGCTGCAGGACCCGCTGCAACGGGCCGACCCGCGCATCATCTTTTGTGTCGCCTGGGCGCGCGGCGGCTACCTCCCGACGCACAATCCCGAGTATCGTCAGCCGCCGAGCCGCGATCCGGTGTGGAATGCCGCGCACTGCCGCAATCGCCGCGTGTTCAAGGATCGGGCCGTGCAGAAGGTGGCGCGCAGTATCCAGCCGTTTCTGCTGCAGACCTATCGGCGCGACATGGGTGGCGGGCAGTTCGTCTTGATGAAGGACCTGTCGGCGCCGATCTGGGTCAACGGACGCCACTGGGGCGCCTTTCGCGTCGGCTACCGTCAGCAGTAGGCCGAAGCGCAGCGGCGCACCGGGGACGGCAGGCCGGCGGCGCGCAATCAGTGCACGTAGGAGCCGGCGTTGACGTCGATCGTGCAGCCGGTGGCGTGATCGGCAAGGCCGCTGGCGAGAAAGACCACGATCGGCGCGATATCACGCGGCTCCGTGAGGCGAGTGAGCGCGATGTCCGAGCTCGCGTACGCCTCCCCATACTGGCGGATGAAGTCCTCGGCCATCTCGGTGCGCGTGAACCCCGGTGCGACGTTGAAGGCGAGCACTCCCGCCTTGCCGTAGCCGCGCGCGATCGAGCGGGTGAGCGCGACCAGACCGGCCTTCGAGGCGGCATAGGCGAGGTAGTGCGGCTGATCGCCGCGAAATGCCGCGCGTGACGTGATGTTGATGATGCGGCCGCCGCCGTGGGCGCAGAAGTGCTCGACGGCGAGCTTGCTGAGGATCCCCGGGGCGCGCAGGTTGGTCGCGAGCGTCGCGTCCCAGTCCCCCACCCACTGATCGAGCGCGCCGTCCGGCGCGCTGGAGAGGGCGATCCCGGCGTTGTTCACCACCGTGTGCACGCGGCCGAAGCGCTCGCGGACGCTGTTCCACAGTCCGGCGCACCCCTCGGGCCGCGCGAGGTCGGCCTGGAAGATCTCCGCGTGGGTGCCCAGTTCGGCCGCGAGCGCCTCGGCCGGTGCGCGCTGACGATGGTAGTGCACGGCCACGCGCGCCCCCGCCCCGGCCATGGCCCGAGCGATCGCGGCACCGATGCCGCGGCTTGCCCCGGTCACCAGCACCGCCGTGCCCGTCAAGTCGATCTGCATGCTCCGTTCTCCGTCCGAGTTCGCTGCGATCGAGTCTAGCATCGCGCGGGACCGCCCCCCACGCGTACCGGGGGCCCTGATAAGATCCCACGATGCAGGCGTGGCAGTTCTGGATCGACCGCGGGGGCACGTTCACCGACGTCATCGGCTTGGCACCCGACGGACGGTTGCACGTGCGCAAGGTGCTCTCGCGTCAGGCCGCGACGGCAGCCGCAGAGGACGCCGGTATCCTCGGGATGCGCCGGATCCTGCAGGGCGAACTCGGCGCGCGGGATCGGTTCGAGGGCTGCATTCAGACGGTCAAGGTGGGCACGACGGTGGCCACCAATGCGCTGCTCGAGCGCCAGGGCGCCGAGGTGCTGCTGGTGACCACCGCCGGCCACGCCGATGCGCTCGCGATCGGTTATCAGAACCGCCCCGACATCTTTGCGCGGCACATCGTGCTCGCGCAGCGGCTGTACACGCAGGTGATCGAGGCCGCCGAGCGCCTGGACGCGCACGGCGTCGTGCTCACGCCGCTCGATGAGGCGTCTCTGGAGGTGCAACTGCGCGAGGCGTATGCGCGCGGTGTGCGTTCGGTGGCGATCGCATTCCTGCATGGCTGGCAGCATCCGCAGCACGAGCGTCAGGCCGCCGCGCTCGCCCGGCGCATCGGCTTCGAGGAGGTGTCGGTCTCCCATGAGCTCTCCCCGCTGGTGAGATTCGTCGCGCGCGGGGACACCACGGTGCTCAACGCCTACCTGGCGCCGCCGCTGCGGGCGTACCTGGAGGGACTCGCCGCGCAGCTGCGCGCGCTCGATCCCGGCGCGCGCCTCGAATTGATGCAGAGCAACGGCGGTCTTGCGGCACTCGAGCGCTTCCGGGCGCTCGCGAGCGTACTGTCAGGACCGGCGGGCGGTCTGATCGGCATGGCCTGGATCGGCGCGCACGCAGACCTCGCGCGACTGATCGGGTTTGACATGGGCGGCACCTCCACCGACGTCTCGCTGCTCGACGGGGAGTTGCCGCGGCGGTTCGAACATCTCATCGCCGGCGTGCGGTTGCAGCAGACCATGCTCGATGTGCACACCATCGCCGCGGGCGGTGGCTCGATTCTGGCGGTGCGTGACGGTCGACTCGCCGTCGGCCCGGCATCGGCCGGATCGATGCCGGGACCGGCCTGTTATGGGCGTGGCGGACCTCTGACGCTCACCGACGTGCAGGTGCTGCTCGGGCGGCTGCGTCCCGACACGCTGCCGGCGCTGTTCGGTGCGGACGGCCGCTCGCCGATCGATCGGGCCTGCGTTGCGGCGCAATTCGCGGCGCTCGGCGCCGCCGTGCCGCAGGGCGCGCAGCGGTGCGCGGAGGCGCTCGCGGGGGCATTCCTCGACGTTGCGGTCGAGTCGATGGCCAATGCGATCCGTCAGGTCTCCACGCGCCAGGGGCTCGATGCGGCCGAGTTCACGCTCTTCTGCTTCGGTGGCGCGGCCGGTCAGCATGCCTGTCGCGTGGCCGCTGCGGCCGGCATGCACCGCGTACTGGTGCACCCGCTCGCCAGCGTGCTCTCGGCCTTCGGTATCGGCGTCGCCGACCGTCTGGCCGTGCGCCGTGCCAGCCTGCGTCTGCCGCTCGATTCGGCCGCGCTCGAGGCGGCCGGCCGACGGCTCGCCGAACTCGAACGGGCCGCGCGCCACGAGCTCGCACCGTACGGCGCGACGCAGGCGGCTCAGGCGGTGCATCTGCTCGAGGTGCGCGCCGGGGACAGCGAGACGACATTCTCCGTGCCGCTCGGACCGCAGCCGGCTGTCCGCGCGGCGTTCGATGCGGAGCATCTGCGCCGCTTCGGGTTCGAGACCGCGGCGCTCGAGATCATCATCGATGCGGTACGTGCCGAGGTGCGCATGCCCTCGCTCGTGCCCGGCGAGCTGCGCATGCCCGAGCAGCGGCTCGGGACGGCGCTGCCGCCGCGCGCACCGGTCTGGTTCGACGGGCAGTGGCGCGAGGTGCCGCTCGCCACGGCCGACGGACCGGCGGACGCACTCGAGGGACCGGCGCTCATCGTCGGACCGCACTCGACGCTGGTGCTGGAACCGGGGTGGCATGCGCAGCGCCGTGCGGACGGTCAGTGGCTGCTCGAGTGCGCCCCGGCGGTGCCCGCCGCGCCGCCCGGCGCGCACGAGGGGCACGAGGAGGGGGCGGACCCGGCTCGGATCGAGATCTTCAACAACCTCTACATGCACATCGCCGAGCAGATGGGCGAGGTGCTCAAGGCGACCGCGCAGTCGGTCAACATCAAGGAGCGGCTCGATTACTCCTGCGCGCTGTTCGATGCGCGCGGCGGTCTCATCGCCAACGCGCCGCACATGCCGGTGCATCTGGGCTCGATGGGCTCGAGCGTGCGGGCGGTCATCGAGGCGCGCCGTGGTGCGCTGCGCCGCGGCGATGCATGGCTGCTGAACAGTCCGTATCACGGCGGTACGCACCTGCCGGACATGACGGTGGTGACGCCGGTGTTTCTCTGCGCCGGCGATGAGCCGGACTGCTTCGTCGCCTCGCGCGCGCACCACGCCGACATCGGTGGCAGTACGCCGGGCTCGATGCCGCCGTTCAGCCGCACCATTGAGGAGGAGGGCGTGTTGCTCGAGTGCTTCCCGCTGCTCGACGGCGGGCGGCTGCGCGAACAGGAGCTGCGCGTCGCGCTCGCCGCTGCGCGCTATCCGGCGCGGCGCCCGGATCAGAACGTGGCGGATCTGCGCGCGCAGTTGGCGGCGAACGCGCGCGGCATTGCCGAGATCGAACGTGCCGTGGCGAGACACGGCCTGAGGCGGGTGCGCGCGTACATGGCGCACGTGCAGGCGAACGCCGCCGAGTGCATGCGCGCGGCGATCGCGCCGCTGCGCTCGGGGTCATTCGAGTACGAACTGGATGATGGGGCGCGCATTGCGGTCAGCGTGCGCATCGAGGACGGGCGGGCACACGTCGATTTCGCGGGGACCTCGGCGGCGCACTCGGGCAATTTCAACGCGCCGCGGGCAGTGTGCGTCGCGGCGGTGCTGTACGTGTTTCGCACGCTGATCGAGCGGCCGATCCCGCTCAACGAGGGCTGCCTCGAGCCGTTGGTGATCCACATTCCGGCCGGTTCACTGCTCGACCCGGTCTATCCCGCGGCGGTGGCCGCCGGCAACGTGGAGACCTCCCAGTGCATCGTCGATGCACTGTACGGGGCGCTCGGGGTGCTCGCCGCCTCGCAGGGGACGATGAACAATCTGACCTTCGGCGATGCGCACCTGCAGTACTACGAGACCATCGCCGGGGGCGCCGGGGCGGGCGCGGACTTCGACGGCTGCGATGCCGTGCAGACCCATATGACGAATTCGCGGCTCACCGACCCGGAGATCCTCGAGATGCGCTTCCCGGTGCTGCTGCGCGAGTTCGCGATTCGCCGCGGTTCGGGTGGCGCGGGCCGGCATCGCGGCGGCGACGGCGTGCTGCGCCGCCTGGAGTTCCGCGCGTCCCTGACCGGCGCGCTGCTCGCCAACCACCGGCGGGTGCGCCCGTTCGGACTGCAGGGCGCGGGGAGCGGCGCGGCTGGTGCCGGGGAGCTGCGCCGCGCCGACGGCACGCTCGAGCCGATCGGCGCGACGGCGAGTTTCACCGTCGGGGCGGGCGATGTGCTCACGCTCCTCACCCCGGGCGGTGGGGGCTTCGGGGCGGCATGAACCTCTGGCCGCTGCTTGCCATCGCGGTGCTGGTGGTCGGTTTTGCCGCCGGCGTCAATCCGCTGCTGGTCATCCTGGTCACGGCCTTCACGGCCGGATTGGCCGCCGGGATCGCGCCATTGCGGGTGCTGGCCGCGCTCGGTCATGCGTTCAATGCGACGCGCTACGTCTCACTGGTCTGGCTGATCCTGCCGGTGATCGGGCTGCTCGAGCACGAAGGCCTGCGCGAGCGGGCTCGCACCCTGATCGGCCGGCTGCGCGCCGCGACCGCCGGGCGGATCCTCCTGTTGTATCTGGCGCTGCGCCAGCTCACCGCGGCGCTCGGTCTGACCTCCCTCGGCGGCCCGGCGCAAATGGTGCGTCCGATCGTGGCGCCGATGGCCGAGGGCGCCGCCGAGAGCCGCCTCGGGCGGCTCTCGGGGCCTGCACGCCACCTGGTGCGCGCCTATGCGGCCAGCGCGGACAATGTCGGGGCGTTCTTCGGCGAGGATATCTTCATCGCCGTCTCCTCGATCCTGCTGATCAAGGGCTTTCTCGCCCAGAGCGGCTACGACATCGCACCCTTTCGGCTCTCCATGTGGGCGATTCCGACGGCGCTGCTCGCCTTTCTGATCCACGGCGTGCGGCTCTGGCGCCTCGATGCGAAGCTGAAGCGCCTCGCCGGCGGAGAGCAGCCCTGATCGATCTGCACGAGGTGTACGCGCTCGCCGGCGCGATGTTCAGCGCATTCGCGCTGCTCAGCGTGCGCGATCGCAGCAATCCGCGCCGCTGGGGCAACGGGGCCTTCTGGGGGCTGCTCGCCGTGAGTTTCCTGTTCGGCTCGCGCATCGGCGATACGGCGAACGGGGTGCTGGTGGTGGCGCTGATTGTGCTCGGCGGCACCGGTGCGCTCGGGCGCGGCAGCACCGAGCGGCGCAGCGCCGAGGAGCGCGCGCAGCGCGCGGCTCGGCGCGGCAATGCGCTGCTGGTCCCGGCCTTGCTGATTCCGCTTCTGGCCGTGATCGGCACGTTTACCTTGGGGCGCATCGAGGTCGGCGGAGTGCCGTTGGCCGACCCGAACAACGTGACGCTGATCGCCCTTGCCGTCGGGATCCTGGTGGCGCTCCTGGTGGCACTCTGGCAGGCGAAGGCACCGCCGCAGGCGGCACTCGAGGAGGGCCGGCGGCTCGCCGACATGATCGGTTGGGCGCTGATGCTGCCGCAGTTGCTGGCGGCGCTCGGCGCGGTGTTCGCGCTGGCCGGCGTTGGCGGCGCGGTCGGTCACCTGGCGACGACCTGGCTGCCGCTCGGGCACCCGTTCGCAGCGGTGCTGGTGTATTGCCTGGGCATGGCGTTGTTCACGATGGTCATGGGCAATGCGTTCGCGGCATTCCCGGTGATGACCGCGGCCATCGGAGTGCCGCTGATCGTGCAGCGCTTCGGCGGCGATCCGGCCATCATGGGTGCGATCGGCATGCTCTCGGGGTTCTGCGGTACGCTCGTGACGCCGATGGCCGCGAACTTCAACATCGTGCCGGCGGTGCTGCTCGAGCTGCCGGATCGCAATGCGGTGATCAAGGTGCAGATCCCGACGGCGATCGGGCTGCTCGCCTGCAACGTCGTGTTGATGTATGTGCTCGTCTTTCGCTTCTGAGGTCGCCATGAACCGCTCCATCATCCTCGATGCCGATCGGGCCGAGCAGTTCGCGCGCATCGCGCTGGGCCACGTCGGGCGCGAATACCCGAACAAACTCGATCACGTGCTGAGCGAGGAGCGCGACGTGCGTGGTCCGCGCGCGCTGCATCCGATCTTCTTCGGCAGTTTCGACTGGCACTCCTGCGTGCACGCGCACTGGCTGCTCGCGCGGCTGTATCGGCGCGTGCCCACCCTGGCAGTGGCCGGACAGATCCGGGCGTGGTTCGATGCGCAGTTCACGCCCGCCAAGGTCGCCGCCGAGTGCGCGTACCTGCGCGCGCCCGCGAGTCGCGGCTTTGAGCGCCCGTACGGCTGGGCCTGGCTGCTGATGCTGCAGGGGGAGCTGGTGCGCCACGAGAGTGCCGAGGGTCGCGCCTGGGCCGCGCAGCTAGCGCCGCTCGCAATGATGTTCGTCGAGCGGTTCGCGGCCTTTCTGCCGCTGGCGACCTACCCGATCCGCTCCGGTGCACACGCCAATACCGCCTTTGCGCTGTTGCTGGCGCTCGACTATGCCGCGGCGGACGGACAGGGGGCGTTCGCCGAACGGTGCGCGCAGAGTGCCCGTCGCTGGTACGGCGAGGATCGCGGCTGTCAGGCCTGGGAGCCTTCGCTCGATGAGTTTCTCTCCCCGGCGCTCACCGAGGCGGCGCTGATGGCCGAAGTGCTGGGCTCGGCCGCGTTCGGCGCGTGGTTCGATGCGTTTCTGCCCGAGGCGGCCCAGGGCAGGCCGTCGACGCTGTTCGCGCCGGCCGCCGTCAGCGACCGGACCGACGGGAAGATTGCCCATCTCGACGGGTTGAATCTCTCCCGGGCCTGGTGCTGGCGGCGCATCGGCGCGGCGCTGCCGGGCGAGCATCCCTTGCACCGCACGGTGGGCGCGAGCATCGAGGCGCACCTGGCGAGCGCACTCGGGCAGCTCACCGGGAATTACATGGGGGAGCATTGGCTGGCGAGCTTCGCGCTGCTCGCCCTCGATCCGTTCAGCCGCTGATCCTTGGGGGCGCTCAGGGGCGCAGCCCGACTCAACGTGCTCGCGCGCCGCTCCAGAGCGGGAAGCCGCGCGAGTCGCGCAGCACCATGGACTGGTGTCCTGTGCGGATCTGCGCCGCGATGAGCACGGGCCGGCCTTCGTAAGTGACCCGTGATCCGGTCACCTCGATCATCTCCCGCGGCGCGAGTTTCAGGTGCTGACGCGCGATGAACCAACTCGGTCCGAGGTGCACCGACACTTCGCCGGCGGAGGTCTTCAAGAGAAGGTGAACGCCATAGGCGCGGCGGCCGTGGTCAGCGACCTTCTCGATCGCGATGATGGTCCCGCGGAGGGTCTCTACGGTCTGCGTGTCGTACCTCCGCGCGCGCAGAGTCCCCGTGCCGCCCATGTTCTGTTGCGCCAGAGCCGCGGCGGGGGTGAGCACGGCCGCACTCGCGGCGACCCAAATCCACAGCGCAATGATCCGTTTCATGATGGCCGACCCTCGCGTGACGGTACGCAGGGCCTTCCTTCTACGCCGGTGCGCTGGGGGCATCGATCCGCAGAGTTACGTACCGCACGGGCGACGGCCGGCCCCCGGGGAGGGCCGACGCTCAGCGTGAGCGGTGCGGGCACGGTGCACCGGTGCGGGGCAGCGCAGAGGCCTCGGGCGACGGGGGGCGGGCGCGGCTCGGCCGGCCGCCCGTGACGGGTGAGGGCTGATCAATGTCATACTCGGACTCCTCCCCCCGCTCGAGCACTCCGCCCAGATGATCGATTTTGGACGCGATACCTTGCGGTTCATGCGTGAGAACGCCCGCTGGCTCGGGGGTGGCTTCCTGCTCACGATGTTTTCTTCGTTCGGGCAGACTTTTTTTATCGGCCTGTCCGGCACCGCGCTACGCGAGACGTTTCATCTCTCGGCAGGTGGCTTTGGCGGGCTGTACATGCTCGCCACGCTCGCCAGCGCGCTCAGCCTGCCGTGGCTGGGGAGGACCCTCGATCTGATGCCGGGCTGGAAGGTGGTGCGCTTCACGATGCCGGCGCTCGCGCTCGCCTGTGTGCTGTTGGTGCTGGCGCCGAACCTCGTGTGGCTCACCGGCGCGCTGTACCTGCTGCGCCTGTTCGGCCAGGGGATGATGACCGAGACGGCGTACACGGAAATCGGCCGCTGGTTCGTTGCCAACCGCGGGCGTGCCATGGCGTTGATCCTGCCAGGTCAACAGGCCGGGATTGCGCTGTTGCCGGTCTTCGTCGTGCTGCTCGATCGGGCGGGCGGCAGCTGGCGAGCCGCGTGGATCGCCTCGGCGGGGTTGATCGCACTGGTGGGGCTGCCCTCGATCCTCGCGCTGACCCGGGTCGGGCGCGTGCCGCACTCGCAGGAGGTGAAGGCGAGTGCGCTGCGCACCGCGCGCAGCTGGACGCGGGCCGAGGTGCTGCGCGACCCGGTGTTCTATCTGCTGCAGGTCGGGGCGCTCGCCCCGCCGTTCATCGCGACCGTCATCTTCTTCAATCAGGACTACCTGATTGCGCTGCGCGGGTACGACCCGCTGATCTTCGCCGCGGCGTTTCCGGTGATGTCGCTCTCTACCGTGGTGTTCGGTCTGGCCGGCGGACACCTGATCGATCGGTTCGGCGCGGTGCGGCTGTTGCCGTACTTCCTCGCGCCGCTCGCCGTGACCTCGGCGGTGCTCGGGCTGATCGCGCCGGTGTGGGGCGTGTATGTGTCGATGTTCCTGTTCGGCATCAGTAATGGGTTGACGTCCACGATGCTCGGGGCGCTTTGGCCTGAGGTCTACGGCCTCGCCAATCTCGGCGGCATCCGGGCGATGATCGTGTCGGCCATGGTGCTCTCCACGGCGATCGGGCCGGGGCTCTCGGGCCTGCTGATCGATCGCGGGGTGGCGCTGCCGCGCCAGTTGCTGTGGCTGAGCGGCTGGTGCGTGCTCGCGTGCTTCGTGCTGGCCTATGCGGCGCGGCGGATTCGCGGGCGCGCGACAGACCCGGCGGCGCTGCGCTCAGCCTGAGGCGCAGAACGGGTCAAGCGGCGCCGCAGCCGCTCAGCCCCGCACGCTCGCGGCACACCGCCGCAGGGGCGCAGCCGTCGGGGCTGCGCCCCTGCGCGTGTGCTCAGGCCCCCGTTGCCGGCAGCGCCGGCGGGGTGTGCAACGTCACGGCTGAACCGGTCGGCAGCGTGGCCACGCCCTCGGCGTACGCTACCGCGTTCCAGGCCTTCACCTGCGTCAGCACCGAGCCGTCGTAGCGAGTGAGCAGTTGCTCGATCAGCGTGTGGTCGGCAGCGATCAGGCCGAGCAGCTGCGCGCGTGGCTTGGCACCCCAGAGTCCGGCGCTCATGCCGTAGAGGGTGTCGACCTTGCGGTGCAGGTGCGAGAAGTGCCGCAGGAAATCCTCCTCCGCATGGTGCTGCGTATGCGAGTTCCACAGCGTGTTCTGGTAGGCGGTCAGGGTCTTCTGCAGCGCCTTGCCCTGGGTCAGCAAAGCCGCGTGCCGATGGCCCCAGGCCGGGTCTGAGGTGCCGCGCGCCAGTACGCCGGCGAGGCTCTTGCGCATGACGGCGACGTGATTGAGCAGGCGGTTGACCGCCGAGAGCTCCTCGCGTGCGGCGAGGCCGGCTCGGGTGTCGGCGCGATCCGTGGCGAGGGTGACCGTGTAACGCGGATCGGACTGCACTTTCAGCGTCACGCGTTGCATCGCGGTCCCGGCGTGCACGCTCGCCGTGTACTGGCCGGGCAGAGCGGCCGGCCCGAAACCCCCGCCATGGGCGGAGCCGAGCGGCGGGTTGAGTTTGGCGGCGCCCTTGTAGCGCAGGTTCCACACGACGGTATCGAACCCGGCCTTACCCGGTCCATACAGCGTCGTCACCCGAGTGCCGGCGGCATCGCGGATCACGATCCGTACCGGGCCGTGATGGGCCGCCTTCTGCGCCGGCGTCGGCTTCAGTGCCTTGGCGAGGTGGTAGCTGATCATCGCCCCGGTGGGCGCGTTCGGCGCGACGTAGCCGCTCGGACCGATCCCGTTGGTGTAGGAGTGATACAGCTGCACGCCCGTCGAGGCGCTGAACACGTGCAGCGGCGCGCGCATCGCCGTGGCGCTGTACTGCTCCAGGGGGCGCAGGTTGTCCAGGACCCAGATGCCCCGGCCGTGGGTCGCGAGCAGCAGCCCGCGATGATCCGGCGCGAAGTTCACGTCCCACACCGACAGTCCGCGCGGCAGGTTCGCGTGCAGCGGCTGCCAGTGCGCACCGTCGTTGAACGAGACGTAAAGACCGGCCGAGATCGTTCCGGCGAACAGCAGGCCGGCGTGATTCGGGTCCTCGGCGGCGACCTCGACACTGCTGTCGGGCAGTCCGTTGGTGATGCGCGTCCAGTGTTTGCCGTAGTCCGTCGTGCGGAATACGTACGGGGCATCGTTGCCGATCTCGT
>JAKBBE010000085.1 GCA_021826035.1 Pseudomonadota bacterium
CCTACGATGCCAAGGGACTGCTGATCAGCTCCATCGAGGACGAAGATCCGGTGGTGTTCTTCGAGCCGAAGCGCATCTACAACGGACCGTTCGACGGCGATCCGCACAAGCCCGCGGTGCCCTGGAGTACGCATCCGAAGGGCGAGGTGCCGGACGGGCACTACGCGATTCCGATCGGCAAGGCCCAAGTGGTGCGTCCCGGCAAGGACGTGACGGTGTTGACCTACGGCACCATGGTGCACGTGGCGGAAGCGGCGGTGCGTCTCGCCGAGGTCGACGCCGAAATCATCGACGTGCGCACCATGGTGCCGCTTGACGTCGATACGCTTTGCACGTCGGTGAGCAAGACCGGGCGTTGCGTGATCGTGCACGAGGCCACCCGTTTCAGCGGTTTCGGCGCGGAGCTGTCGGCCACCGTGCAGGAAGAGTGCTTCTGGCAGCTCGAGGCGCCCATCGCCCGGGTGACCGGCTGGGACACCCCGTATCCACACGCCTTCGAATGGGATTACTTCCCCGGTCCGGCGCGGATCGTCGCCGCGATCCGCAGCGTGATGGAGGCGCGATGAGCCGCTACGTCTTCAAACTTCCGGACCTCGGCGAGGGCACCGTGTCGGCCGAAATCGTCGGCTGGCACGTCAAACCCGGCGATACCGTCGAGGAAGAGCAGGTGCTGGTCGAGGTCATGACCGAGAAGGCGGCGGTGGAAGTGCCCTCGCCGGTCGGCGGCAAGGTGATTTCGACCACCGGTGAGCCGGGCGAGATGGTTGCCGTCGGCGCCGAGCTCATCGTGTTCGAAACGGGCGGCGAGCCCACGTCCGCACCGGCCCCGGCCACCGCCGCACCGGCCACGGTTGCTGCGCCCGCCGGCGCTCGAGCACCGCTGCCGCAGGCGCCGCCCGCCGCGGCGCGCGGGCGGGTGATGGCCTCACCGGCGAACCGGCGCCGCGCGCACGAGGCCGGCATCGACCTGCAGCAGGTGCGCGGCAGCGGCCCGCAGGGCCGCATCCTGCGCGAGGATCTCGAGGCGCACCGACGGGGTGCGCCGCCGGCCGGCTCGTTGCCCGGATTGCCGGCCGCAGCGCACGCGGGCGGCAATCCGCCGGCAGCCTCGGCCCCGACTGAAGAGATCAAAGTCATCGGGTTGCGGCGCCTGATCGCCCAGCGCATGAGCGATGCGAAGCGCAACATCCCGCACTTCGCGTACGTCGAAGAGATCGATGTCAGTGAACTCGAGGGGCTGCGCCGGCACCTGAACGGCCGCGTCGCCGCCGGGGAGCCGGCGCTGACGTACCTGCCATTTCTCGTGGTGGCGCTGGTGCGCGTGCTGCAGGACTTCCCGCAGTGCAATGCGCACTACGATGCCGAGCGGGGCGTGATCATCCGTCACCGCGCGGTGCACGTGGGCGTGGCCACCCAAACGCCGGACGGATTGAAGGTGCCCGTGGTGCGCCACGCCGAGCAGCGCTCGCTGTGGGGCATCGCCGCGGAGATGCGGCGCGTGACCGAAGGGGCGCGCACCAACAAGGCGACCCGCGATGAGCTGACCGGTTCGACCATCACGCTCACCAGTCTCGGCAAGCTCGGCGGCATCGTCAGCACGCCGATCATCAATGCCCCGGAGGTTGCGATCCTCGGGGTGAATCGCGCGGTCGATCGCCCCATGGTCGTCGACGGAGCGGTCACGGTGCGCCGGATGATGAACCTCTCCTCGTCGTTCGATCACCGGTTCGTCGACGGTTACGACGCGGCCGCCATGATCCAGGCGATGAAGGAGCTGATCGAGCACCCGGCGATGATCTTCATGCACGCGAAGGACTGAATCAGCGCGGCGCACCGAGGATCTCGGCGCGCACATCGTCGATTTCCCGGGCGCGCGACGGCCGCAGCTGCGCGCCCGCGCAGCGATCGGGCCGCGGGCAGCGCGAGCTGCGCGGGCAGATCAGGTGCGCCGGTCGCTCGAGTGCCGTGTCGATCCAAGCGATATTCAGCACGTTGGCGACGGCCTGTAGCGCTGCCTTGGCGCTGCGCGGGGGCGGGGCCTCCCCGCCCCCGCGCGTGCAGGCGGCGTGGATCGCCGCGGTGATCTCCTGGCTCGAGACCCCATTGGCGTCCAGTGCCGGCGCCAGATCGACCCCGACCGACAGCACATGCGGGTTGCCCGCCATGTCGCGCACCCGCCGCGAGTGACAGCAGTAGAGCAGCGCACGCTCGCCATCGCGCAGCACCGAGATCTGCGATCCGCTGTCGCCTTCGCTGTCGAGCATGCGGAACACCGCCCAGTTCGGGCACGGGTCGCTCACTTGCGCGAGGTTGCCCCAGGGCAGGGGGATACCGTTGCCGCGGTACACCGCGCGCAGGTAGCCCGGGGGATAGGCATCGAAGAAATGCCAGTATGGATACGGCGAGACCTTCGTCATGCGGCGCATGATGACCGCGGGCGTCAACTCGAGCCACGCGCTGCTCTCGACACGGTAGCGCTCGCGCGCCAGGAAGCGCCGGAACGGCACGCGCGGCGCGAGCAGCGCGCCGGCGAAGAAGCTGCACTCGAAGTCGCGCCAGGCGTGCAGGACGTCCTTGGCGTTCATGCCGGCGGCCGAGGCGCCCTCCGGGCTGCCGCCCATCTCCCCACCGGTGGCGTGTGCAGACTTCAGGCCGTCGCCACCGTGCAGCACCTTGTGAGCAATGTGTGCGGCCAGATCGAACTTCAAACGCGCCGGATCGGCCTGCAGCGCGCGATTGGCGTAGATGAATCGTGGCGACTCGAAGAACGAGCGCACGACGCTGCGCACCTCGCGGTCCTTGTCGCGCGCCAGCAGCGCCTTGCGCTCGAACCAGCGGATCTCCAGGCCATGCCGGCGCGTCAGGCGCATCAGGTCCTCGACGCTGAGCGGAAACTGACGCTCGCCCACCTCTTCGGCGGCGCGCTCGAGGTCCGGGAAGTCGTTGCGGGAGAATTCCTGGTGCGTGCGAATCAGCAGGTGGGCAAACTGCCGCCCGCTGGTGCCGGTCTGCTGCAGCAGTTCCGGGATCGCCGCCTGCAGGACTTCCTTGGAGAACAGAAACGCGGGCTCCAACGGCACCTTGGCCGCGCCGCCGGCCGGCGCCGAGAGCGGCACGAGCTCCGCGCTGCTGCTTTCGTCGAGGAACCAGCTCGGATCGCGCTGGAACACCAGCGCCAGCAGCTCGAGCAATTCCGCGGAGGGAACCCGCTTGCCACTCTCGATCATGCTGAGGTACGACACCGAGGGCGCACGCTCGGCGTCGCGCTGAATGCAGCGCGAGGACAGCTCCTCGAGCGTCAGGCCGTTGCGTTTGCGCAATTCGCGCAGTTTTGCCCCGAGAAAATGGCCTTTGCGCAGCAGCGGCGACATGGTGGCACCTGGGCGGAATGCGCGGACACGATGCCCGCATCTGTGAAATTAACAATGTGAAGTTTCTATAGTCAAATTCTTCAGAACCTGGGGCTATGCTCATTCCCATGAACACCGCAGCCCCAACCCGATCGATCCAGTCCCCGGTGGCGCAGAGCGACACGCCCGCCTTGCGGGTCGCTCCCATCGGCATTGCGCGCGCCACGGAAGTGCTCACGCCCGGTGCGCTGGAATTGCTTGCGCGGTTGCACCGCAGCTTCAATCCGCGCCGGTGCGAGCTGCTCGAGGCGCGCGCACGCCGTCAGCGTGAATTCGACAGCGGTGTGCTGCCGGATTTCCTGCCGCAGACCGAGGCGGTGCGCCGTGCAGACTGGCGCATTGCACGAGTGCCGCACGACCTGGTGGATCGGCGCGTGGAGATCACCGGGCCGGTCGAGCGCAAAATGATCATCAACGCGCTGAATGCGCCGGTGTGCGCGTTCATGGCGGACTTCGAGGACTCCTGCAGTCCGACCTGGCACAACCTGATCCAGGGGCAGATCAACCTCGCCGACGCCATCGACGCGACCATCAGCTACGTGGATCCGGTGAGCGGCAAGGCGTACCGGCTCGGTGAGCGGCGCGCGACGCTGATCGTGCGGCCGCGTGGCTGGCATCTGCCGGAGAAGCACGTGAGCATCGATGGCGGGCCGGTGTCCGGCGCGCTGTTCGATTTTGCTCTCTACCTGGTGCGCAACCACGCAGGGCTCGCGCGCGCCGGCACCGGGCCGTACTTCTATCTGCCGAAGCTCGAAAGTCACCTCGAGGCGCGGCTGTGGGCCGAGGTGTTCGCGGCGGCCGAGACGGCGCTCGGGCTCGAGCACGGCACGATCAAGGTCACCGTGCTGATCGAGACACTGCCGGCGGCGTTCGAGATGGACGAGATTCTCTTCGAGCTGCGCGATTACATCGTCGGCCTGAACTGCGGTCGCTGGGACTACATCTTCAGCTTCATCAAGAAACTGCGCGCGCGCCGCGAGTGCGTCCTGCCTGATCGCGCGCAGGTGACGATGGAGCGACATTTCTTGAAGTCCTACGGGGATCTGCTCATCCGCACCTGCCACCGCCGCGGCGCGCATGCCATGGGCGGCATGGCGGCGCAGATTCCGGTGCGCGATGCGCAGGCGAACGCCCTCGCCATGGAGCGGGTCCGCGCCGACAAGCTGCGCGAGGCGAGGGCCGGGCACGACGGGACCTGGATCGCCCACCCGGGACTCGCGCCGGTGGCGCGCGCGGCATTCGATGCGCTGATGCACGGCCCGAACCAGTTGGGCGTCGCCCGTGAGGACGTGCGTGTGCGCCGCGAAGATCTGCTGCGCGTGCCCGCCGGGGACATCACCGAGGAGGGTGTGCGCACCAACATCCGGGTGGGCGTGCAGTACCTGGAGGCGTGGCTGCGCGGCAACGGCTGCGTGCCGCTCTACAACCTCATGGAAGATGCCGCCACGGCCGAGATCTGCCGCGCGCAGCTGTGGCAGTGGCTGCGCCACGGCGCCCGCACGAGTGACGGTGTGCCCCTGACGGCGCCGCGCCTGGAGCGGCTGTTCGCCGAGGAACTCGAGCGCATCCACGCCGAAGTCGGCCCGGGGCGCCTGCTCGAGGGCGTCTTCCCGAGCGCAGCGCGGCTGATGCAACAGATGATCGTGCAGGACTCGTTCGATGAATTTCTCACGCTACCGGCCTATGAACTGATCGACTGACGCCCTGGAGGACTGAGTATGAGATCTGATGACCTGTTGCCGAGCGCACAAGAGCTGCGCCGGTCGTGGCAAGACTCCCCCCGCTGGCGTGGCATCGAGCGCGCCTATCAGCCCGAGGATGTGGTGCGCCTGCGCGGCACGATCGCCGTCGAGCACTCCCTGGCGCGCCTGACCGCCGAGAAACTCTGGCGGATGCTGAACGAGCGCCCGTTCGTCAACGCCCTCGGCGCGCTCACCGGCAATCAGGCGATGCAGCAGGTCAAGGCCGGGCTCGATGCCATCTACCTCTCGGGCTGGCAGGTGGCCGCCGACGCCAACCTCTCCGGGCAGATGTATCCCGATCAGTCGCTGTACCCGAGCGACTCGGTGCCCGCGGTCGTGCGACGCATCAACTCAACGCTGCGGCGCGCGGACCAGATTCATCATGCGGAAGGCAACGACAGCACCGATTGGTTGAAACCGATCATTGCCGATGCCGAGGCCGGCTTCGGCGGGGTGCTGAACGCCTTCGAGCTGATGAAACAGCTGATCGAGGCGGGCGCGGCCGGCGCGCATTTCGAAGACCAGCTGTCCTCGGCGAAGAAGTGCGGACACATGGGCGGTAAAGTGCTCGTCCCGACCCAGGAGGCGATCAACAAGCTGCTCGCCGCTCGGCTCGCCGCCGATGTGTGCAACGTGCCGACCGTGCTGGTGGCGCGGACCGATGCCGAAGGGGCCAAGCTCCTCACCGCCGATGTGGATGAGCGCGACCGGCCGTTCATCGATACGGCGCGCGGTCGCACCGCCGAAGGGTTCTGCCACGTCCGCGCCGGACTCGACCAGGCGATTGCTCGCGGGCTCGCGTATGCGCCCTATGCCGACCTGGTGTGGTGCGAGACGGCCAAGCCGGATCTGGAGGAGGCGCGCCGCTTCGCCGAAGCGCTGCACCAGCGCTTCCCCGGCAAGCTGCTCGCGTACAACTGCTCGCCGTCGTTCAACTGGAAGCGAAAGCTCGATGACGGGACCATCGCGCGCTTCCAGCGCGAGCTCGGTGCCATGGGTTATCGGTTCCAGTTCATCACCCTGGCGGGGTTCCATGCGCTGAACTTCTCGATGTTCGAGCTGGCCCGCGGCTACCGCGATCGACAGATGAGCGCCTACGTCGAGCTGCAGGAGGCGGAGTTCGCGGCCGAGCGCCACGGCTACAGCGCGACGCGCCATCAGCGCGAAGTCGGCGCCGGGTACTTCGATGAGCTGACCCAGGCGATCACCGGCGGGACGTCCTCGCTCGAGGCGCTCGTCGGCAGCACGGAGGTGCAGCAGTTCGCCACCGGGTGAGCGCCGGGCCGATATACTTGCCGGATGAGTCTGCAGCGACTGTTTCCGACGTTGATCTACTCCCGGCGAGTCCCCGCCGCGGCCCGCCTCGGGCCGCGGCTGCTGCGCGAGTGCCGTCAACTGCAGTTGGACGATGCCGGCGGCCGGCGCTGGTCGGCGAAGAATTATCCGGGCGGCTACACCTCGTACGGCTCGGCGTTCCGGATGCACCAGCTCTCCCCGACGTTCGCGGCGCTGGAGCGTGCGCTCGACCGGCACGTTGCCGCGTTCGCGCGTGCGCTCGAGTTCGACCTGACGGGGCGGGCGCTCAGCATGACCGACTGCTGGGTGAACGTCATGCCGCGCGGTACCGCGCACGGATTGCACCTGCATCCGCTTGCGACCATCAGCGGCACGTACTATCTCAAGACGCCGCGCGGCTGCGCGGCGCTGAAACTCGAAGATCCGAGGCTCGAGCGCATGATGGCCGCGCCACCGCGGCGCCGCGGTGCGAGTCGCACCAACCGGCCATGGGTCGAGATCCCGGCCGCCGCGGGCAGCATCGTGCTGTTCGAGAGCTGGTTGCGCCACGAGGTCCCGGCCAACTCGGCCGGCGAGCGCATCAGCATCAGCTTCAATTACGGCTGGTTTTGAGTCCGCCCGGCCGCGTACGTCGGGCGTGATCCGCCGTCCGTGCGGTCTGCTGCAGGGCTCGCCCAGGGTCCGTCGGCGCGCTCAGCGCCGACGGACCCTGGGCAGCGTCTTTCAGTGATCGTGGTGGCCGTGCGGTCCATGCACGTGGCCGTGCGAGAGTTCTTCCGCCGTGGCGGCGCGCACCTCCTCGATCCTCACTTCGAAGTGCAGGCTCTTGCCCGCCAGCGGGTGGTTGCCGTCGAGTGTCACCATGTCGCCGAGGATCTTGGTCACGGTGAGGGCCTGGGGCCCTTCGGCGCTCTGCGCATGCAGGCGCATGCCGACCTTCACGTCCTTGATCCCGCGCAGCGAGCGGCGTGGCACGCTCTGGACGAGGCGCTCATCGTATTCGCCGTAGCCTTGCGCCGCCGGCACTGTGACCGTGAGCTCATCGCCTGAGTTCTTGCCCGTCAGTTCCTGCTCGAGGCCGGCGATGAGGTTGCCGTGGCCGTGCAGGTAGGCAAGCGGCTCGCCCGTCTCGGAGCGGTCGAGCACCGTGCCGGTATCGTCCTTGAGGGTGTAGTGAATGCTGACGACGGAATCTGTGCCAATGGCCATCAAAGAGGCTCCGGAAGTGCAGAAAGAGGAAGAAATGTGGCGCAGCGGATCTGCGCGAACAGGCTGAATTCTAGCGCGCCGAGCGCGCCGCCGTCACGCCGGGGGAGGCGTGCGGCTCTCTCGAAAGGAATATCCGCACCGCCCCCGCGCTGGACAGGGTCACGACTCCCGCGATGGACATGTCGCGGCACCTTTGGATCTCTACACTTGCGCGCGTTGGTTAATCCAAAGGAAGAAGCACATGGTTATTGCTGCATCGCAGATCATCCTCACCTTCGCGCTGCTGATCGGCTACTCGATCGACACCATCGTCTCGAAGAGCGAGTAACACGGGTTCGAACCCGCGCGCCTGCGCGGGTCGACGCTCACCTTGGTACGACGCTCTTGACGATCGAGGCATCGAGCGTCTCGTAGTCCGCATACGCGATGGTTTCATAGAGCTCCTGGCGTGTCTGCATCCGGCCGATGAGGCTCTTCGGGCCGCCCTCGCGAGCGATCGTCGCGTACAGCTCCTCGTGTGCCTTCGCCGCGATTCGCAGCGCACTCACCGGCCAGATCACCATTCGATAGCCCATGGCGCGGAACTCTTCGGCCGTGAAATAGGGCGTGCGGCCGAATTCAGTCATGTTCGCGAGCAACGGCGCGTCGATGCGCTGGGCGAATTCGCGGAACATCTGCGCGCTGGTCAGGGCTTCCGGAAAAATGGCATCGGCGCCCGCCTCGAGATACCGCCGAGCCCGCGCCACCGCGCCGTCGAGGCCCTCGCTGGCCGCCGCATCGGTGCGCGCGATGATGTACAGGTGGCGGCGTGCACGCGCCGCGGCGGCGATCTTCGCGGCCATCTCCTCGGCGGCCACGAGGCGCTTGTCGTTGAGGTGACCGCACTTCTTGGGCAGCACCTGATCCTCGATGTGCACGGCCGCGGCGCCGGCCTCCTCGAATGCGCGCACCATGTGCATCACATTCAGCGCCTCCCCGTAGCCGGTGTCCCCGTCGACCAGAACCGGCAATGCGCAGGCACGGGTGACCTGGCGGATGAACCCGCACACGTCCTCCACGGTGATGATGCCCAGGTCGGGCAAGCCCATCGAGGCGCTCATCGCGGCGCCCGACAGATACAGCGCCTCGAAGCCGGCCCGTTTGGCCTGCAGCGCGGCCAGTCCGTTGTACGCCCCCGGCAGCGGCAGGATGGGCCCGCGGCGCACGAGCGTGCGGAAGCGCTCGCCGGCGGGCGTGGTGGGCAGATCTGCGCCAATCAGATACGTGCTCAACGCCGTGGCCCTCAGATGACGAACAGATCCAGATACTCGTGGACGGGTGTGCGCTCGAGCCGACTCTGCTCGAGCGACACCTCGGCGATCACGCGCTGCTGCTTCTGCGGGAACCGCCGCGCCAGATTGCGACGGAATTTCTCGATCAGCAGCGGGATGCCATCGGTGCGGCGGCGGCGGTGGCCGAGCGGATACTCGACCACGACCTCCGCTAGCTCGCGACCGTCGGTCAGGCGCACGGTGAGCGCATTGGCGATGGAGCGCTTCTCGGGGTCGAGGTAATCGCGCGTGAACTGCGGGTCCTCGACGCAGTGGATGCGCGCGCGCAGCGCATCGATGCGCGGATCGCTCGCTACGCCGTCTTCATAGTCGGCGGCGGTGAGGCGGCCGAACAGCAGAGGCACGGCCACCATGTATTGAATGCAGTGATCGCGGTCGGCCGGATTGGCGAGCGGACCGTGCTTGTCGATGATGCGCACGCACGCCTCGTGCGTGCGCACCGTGATGCGTTCGATCGCCTCGACGCCGACCCCGAGCTGCGCGAGGTGCCGGTGGATCTGCATGGCCGCCTCCACGGCCGTCTGCGCGTGGAACTCGGCCGGGTAGGAAATCTTAAACAGCACGTTCTCCATCACGTACGAGCCGTAGCCGCGGGAGAACTTCAGCGGCTGTCCCTTGAACAGCGCGTCGTAGAAGCCCCAGGTCTTGGCGCTGAGTACGGTCGGGTAGCCCATCTCCCCGGTGCGCGCGATCAGCGCGAGCCGTACGGCGCGGCTGGTGGCATCGCCGGCCGCCCAGCTCTTGCGCGAGCCGGCGTTCGGCGCATGTCGGTAGGTGCGCAGGCTCTGCCCGTCGACCCAGGCGAGCGAGACGGCATTGATGAGCTCAGCACGCGTCAGGCCGAGCAGCTGGCCGACCACCGCGGTCGAGGCCACCTTCACCAGCACCACGTGGTCGAGACCGACGCGGTTGAAGCTGTTCTCAAGCGCGATCACGCCCTGGATCTCGTGCGCCCGGATCATTCCGGTGAGCACCTCGCGCATGGTCAGCGGCGCGCGCGCGTTCGCAATCGCCTGGCGCGAGAGCCAGTCGGCGGTGGCGAGGATGCCGCCGAGGTTGTCGGACGGGTGGCCCCATTCGGCGGCGAGCCAGGTGTCGTTGAAGTCGAGCCAGCGGATCATCGCCCCGATGTTGAAGGCGGCCTGGATCGGGTCGAGCTGGAACTGGGTGCCCGGGACGCGCGCGCCGTTCGGCACCGTGGTGCCGGGGACGATCGGGCCGAGCAGCTTGGTGCACGCCGGGTACTCGAGCGCCTCGAGGCCGCAGCCGAGCGTATCGAGCAGACAGTAGTGCGCGGTCTGATAGGCGAGCTCGCTGAGCGGCGCGGCATCGAGCACGTAATCGACGATGTCGGTCAGAACCTTATCCGGGGCCGGACGGGCGGAGTCGTGATGAGCGGACATGTGAGGGGTCACCGTTGCGGATTCAGGGGCGGCGTTCGATGGGTGCGAACGGGCGCGGTTCGGGGCCGACGTAATGGGCAGTCGGGCGGATGATCTTGCCGTCGGCGCGCTGCTCGAGCACGTGCGCCGCCCAGCCGGCGGTGCGTGCGATGACGAACAGAGGCGTGAACATCGCAGTCGGCACGCCCATCAGGTGATAGGAGACTGCGGAGAACCAGTCGAGATTGGGGAACATGCGCTTCTCGCGCATCATCACCGTCTCGAGGCGATCAGCGACCGCGAACATCTTCAGATCACCGGTCTGCTCGGCGAGTTCGCGGGCCAGTTGCTTGACGATCTGGTGACGCGGGTCGGCCACCGTATACACCGGATGGCCGAAGCCGATGATCACTTCCTTTCTCGCCAGGCGCGCCAGGATGTCCGCCTCGGCGCTGTCCGGATCGGCATAGCGTTGCTGGATCTCGCAGGCCACTTCGTTGGCACCGCCGTGCTTCGGCCCGCGCAGCGCGCCGATCGCACCGGTGATGCACGAGTACAGATCGGACCCGGTGCCGGCAATCACGCGCGCGGTGAAGGTTGAGGCGTTGAATTCGTGCTCGGCATAGAGGATGAGCGAGGTGTGCATCGCGCGCACCCACTGCGCCGGCGGCGGCCGGCGGTGCAGCAGGTGCAGGAAGTGTCCGCCGATCGAGTCATCGTCCGTCTCGACGCCGATGCGATGTCCGCCATGGCTGGCGTGATACCAGTAGGCCAGCATCGAGCCGAGCGAGGCGATCAGACGATCGGCGATGTCGCGCGCGCCGGCGGCGCCGTGCTCATCCTTCTCCGGCAGTGCACAGCCGAGGGCCGACACACCGGTGCGCAACACGTCCATGGGATGCGATGCGGCCGGCAGGCTCTCGAGCACCGTACGGACCGTGGCCGGCAGGCCGCAGAGCGCTCGCAGCTTGGCCTTGTAGGCGGCGAGTTCCGTGCGGTTCGGCAGGCTCCCGTGAATCAGCAGATGAGCGATCTCCTCGTACTCGCAGGCCGTGGCGATCTCAAGGATGTCGTAGCCGCGGTAGTGCAGATCGTTGCCGCTGCGCCCCACGGTGCACAGCTCGGTGTTGCCCGCCGGCACGCCCGAGAGCGCGACGGATTTCTTCGCCTTCGGCGCGGTGGCCGGCTGGTCTGGCTGGTTCATGGCCGCACTGTAGTCCGCTTCAGAACTAGACGAAAATACATTGAAAATCAAAACTCGATATGTGAAAAATATCGTCATGGAACTTCGCCACTTGCGCTACTT
>JAKBBE010000086.1 GCA_021826035.1 Pseudomonadota bacterium
ACAATACCGATTTGCGCTTTGCCAAACTGATTGTTCTGCCCGGAAAGAACACGCTGACCTATGGCGTGTCGCTCAATAACAACCCGACGGTCCAGGACCTGTGGAACAGCACCCCCGCGTGGGGCTTCCCCTACGACGGGAGCAACGCGGTCGTCTCCCCCCTGGCGGCAACCGAAATCGATCAGACCATGGCGCAGAGCGTCGCGGGCATGACCGGATATCTTTACTTCGATGAAGCGCTGTACGTGGAGTTCGGCGGCTACCGTTCCGCCCCTCAGGGTAAGACCAATGCCTTGACCGGCCAGGCAGGCCCGCTCGATGGAACGTTCAGCAACGTGATCGAGGGATTCTCTCCCTACTGGCGCCTGGCCTACGAGTACGACTGGGGCGCGAATTCGCTCGAGGTCGGCACCTATGGCGAGGACTTCAAGCTGCACCCGGGCGCCGGGCAGGCGCTGGAAGGTCCGGATAATCGCTTCGCCGACGTTGCCGAGGACTTCCAGTATCAATACGTGGGAGAGCACAACATCGTCAGTGTCGCCGGTACGCACATTCATGAAAACATGAATCTGGTGGCCAGCTATCTCAGTGGCGCCGCGTCGAATCGCACCGACACCTTGAATACCTCACGCATCTGGGTGAATTACTATTATCAGCGGCGCTACGGCGGATCCCTCGGCTGGTTCTCGACGACGGGCAGCACCGACTCAGCGCTTTACCCGGCGGCAGGGACCCCGCCGTGCGTCAACTCGAGCGGAACGTCGATTGCCTGCGGCGTAGTGACCAGCGCGAACGGCTCACCCGACAGCAACGGAATCGTCGGTGAGGTTGATTACCTGCCGTGGCTCAACGTGCGGCTCTCGCTGCAGTACACGCATTACAGCAAGTTCAATGGCGCCAGCACCAATTACGACGGTGAAGGACGTAACGCCTCGGACAACGACTCGCTGTACTTCCTGCTCTGGTACGCCTTCTGAGGTGCAAATCATGTCCATGGATCACACGATACGAAAATGGGTGCGGCGTACCGCACCGTCGATTGCCGCTGCGGCGCTCATGATGGTCAGCGCCCCGAGCGGTGCGCAGGGCGCCCCGACGCCGCCGCAGCAGGCCCCGCAGCTGGCGATCGCGGTGTGCGGAACCTGTCACGGCGTCGATGGCAACAGCATCAATCCGATGTTCCCGCGCCTCGCGGGGCAGCATGCCTGGTATATCGAGCAGCAGTTGAAGGAGTTCCGCGCCCAGACCCGCGGCGATCCGTACGCCATTGCCTACATGTGGGGCATGGCCAACCAGTTGTCCAACGCGACCATCGATGCGCTGGCGAAGTACTTCTCGAGCCAGACGCCCGGACCCGGCGTGCCACATTCAAAGGCGATCATCGCGCGGGGTCGGGCGATCTTTGAGCAGGGCATTCCGACCCAGGGGGTTCCGGCGTGTGCCGCCTGTCATGGACCGCAGGCGCTCGGCAGTGCGCAGTTTCCGCGCCTCGCCGGCCAGCATGCCGAGTACATCATGAAGCAGCTGCAGTCGTTTCAGGACAACATGCGCAAAGTCGCGATCATGCACGGCGTCGCGCAGACCCTGCACCGCTCGCAGATGCGCGCCGTCGCTGATTATCTCGAGTCGCTGCCCTAGTCGTTGAATCGACCGCCGCCGCATTCGCGGACGGCGACTGATCGGGGTTTACCGCCTCCCCCCCCTTCCGGCGGTAAACCCCGTCCTTTTATCCGCGCCCACCGGACTTGCCGCCTCAGAGCGGCTCCCCGCACGCGCCGCGCGCAATCTCCTCGAGCCATTCGCGGATCTCGTGCGCACTGCAGGCGTTCTGCGCGTGCAATGTCGTGAGCAGCCCTTGCAGGTGCGCCGCGAGCGCCGCGGCGAGGGCCCGCGGCGGGTGATGCGAGAGCAGACTGGTGGTCTCATCGAGTGCCTCGATGCACGCCTCGATTGCCGCCGCTTCGCTGAAGGATTCCGTCGCCATCGTGAGCCGCTCCCGGGTGAGGTGACGCTGCTCGAGCATACCGGCGCAGGTGCGCACGGTGCCGGCGCCGAGCGCGTTTGTGCACAAACGCGCCGCCAATCGCAATTCCACCGGCAGTGCGCCTGCCTAGACTGATCCGCGCGCCGATATGGCGCTCAGGCTCAGCGGGAATCCGGCGATGAAAGCAATACAGTCGCTGCGGTCGGCTGCCGCTCGTGCAGTCCGGACCCATCTCTGGTGCACGGCGCGGACCGCTCGCAGAGCAGACGTGCCGCGTGCATGGGCGGGGGTGTTCCTTGCCCTCGCGGTGGCGCTGCCGGCGTTGGCCGCGGCGCAGTCCTCGCCGTTTCTCACCGGCGCCACCGCGCTCGAGAGCAACATTCTGGCGTGGCTCACACCCATCGCGATCATTCTCGTGATGGTGCTCGGCGCCATGGCCATGGCCAATCGGATTTCCTGGGGCTGGTGCATCGGCGCCATCCTCGGAATTGCCATCGCCTTCGGTGCCCCGCAGATCGTCGGCTGGGTGCGCGGCATGTTCGGCGTCTGAAGGGGCATGAGCATGAGCACGAACCACCGGCCGCTGTGCGCCGATCCGCTGTTTCTCGGCGCGACTCGTCCGCCGATGCGCTGGGGCGTCACGTACAGCGCATTGCTGTTCAATCTCGTCTTCACGCTCGAGGCCTTCCTCGTCACTCGCAATCTGCTGACGTTGCTGCTCGCGCTGCCGATCCACGCGCTGAGCGCGCTGCTGTGCGCACGCGATGCCCGCTACTTCGACCTGCTGTTGCTCGCCGCGCGGACCGGGATCCCGATGACCCTCGGTAACCGGCGAGTCTGGGGAGCGGCCAGCTACTCGCCGCTGCGGCTCGACCTGCCGGACCGCGCTGGGCGGCGGCACCGAGCGGGCGCGGGCGCGTGCGCGGGTGGGGCGTCCGGGGAGCGGCGCGCATGCTGAGGCGCACGCCAGGGGCGCTGCGGCGCGAGATCGGGCTCGAGCGCTACATTCCCTACCGGGCGCACGTGGCGCCCGCCGTGGTGCGCACCGGCGACGGTGATTACCTGCAGATCTTGCGCCTCGGCGGACAGAGTTTCGAGAGTGCCGACTCCGAGCAGATCAATGGGTGGCATGAGCGCCTGAACGTGCTGTGGCGCAACCTGGCCGAACCGGGCGTGGCGCTGTGGACCCACGTGGTCCGCCGCCGTGCGCCCCTGGAGGCGCTCGCGGGTGCCCCGGAACACTTCGCCGGCCGACTGCTCGAGCGCTACCTGCAGCGCCTCAGCGCCGAGCGGCTGATGGTGAACGAGCTCTACGTGTCGGTGCTGTACCGGCCGGCCCCGGGCCGTGCGCAGCGGATGCTCGCTCGCCTGCTCGAGCGGACTCGCCCGGCCGATCAGGTGCACGAGCTCGCCGATGCGCTGGAAGTCTGTGCCCGCCTGACCCGGACACTGTGCGCCTCGTTGGTGCGCTACGAACCGCACCTGCTCACCTGCTACCGGGAGGCGGACCGCTGGTACTCCGAGCCGCTCGAGTTCCTCGCCCAGCTGCTCGACGGGGAACGCCGGCGGGTGCCCTTGCCGCGCGGCCCACTCGAAGCGGCGCTCGGTACCTCGCGGGTGTTCTTCGGCAACGAGCTCATCGAGTACCGTCCGCTCAGCGCCCGCCGGGTCGGGGCGATGCTCGGCATCAAGGAATACCCGACGCCGAGCGTGCCGGGCATGCTGGATGCGCTGCTCGGCGCACCCTTCGCGTTCGTGCTCACCCAATCGTTCGTGTTCCTCTCCAAGGCCAGTGGCCAACAGCTGCTCAGCCGGCAGATCAACCGCCTGGCGAATGCCGGGGATTTTGCGCACTCGCAGGCCGAAGAGCTCACCGAGGCGCTCGATGCGCTGACCAGCAACGAGTTCGTCATGGGCGAGCATCACTTCTCACTGCAGGTCCTCGCCGACCTCGAGGGGCCGGCGAGCACGGCGGCCGATCGCGGTCTCGATGCGTTCCATCAGCACCTCGCGCGCGCCCGAGCGCTGCTCGCCGATACCGGCATGACCGTGGCTCGCGAGGACCTCGGTCTCGAGGCGGCGTTCTGGGCGCAGCTGCCGGGCAACTTCGCGCTTCGGCCACGCTTGGCGCCGCTCACGTCCCGAAACTTCTGCGCGCTGGCGCCGTTTCACAATTTCCCGGCCGGTCATGCGGTCGGCAACCACTGGGGCGATTCGCTCGCAATCCTGCAGACGCGTGCGCACTCGGCATTCCACTTCTCGCTGCATGCCGCCGCCGGCGAGGGCGCACGTCGTGATACCGGACATACGTTCATCTGCGGGCCGACCGGATCGGGCAAGACGGCGCTCATCGGCTTTCTCGTGACGTTGCTGACGCGCCGCGACACCACTCAGGTGATTCTCGACAAGGACCGTGGCCTGGAGATTCTCGTGCGCGCCCTCGGGGGTACCTATCTGCCGCTGCGCAGCGGTGCGCCGAGCGGATTCAATCCGCTGCAGCTCGACCCGACCGCGGCCAATGTGCAGTTTCTGCACGAGTGGCTCGAACTGCTCGCCCGCCCGCCGCTCGGGACGGCACTGTCGGTGCGTGAGCTGCACGATCTTGATCAGGCGCTGCGCGGCACGCTCACACTCGACCCGCCGGCCCGGCGGCTGTCGCGGTTGCTGGAATTTCTCGATGCGACCGAACCGGAGGGGGTGCACGGCCGGCTCGCACGCTGGTGCGAGAGCGCCGGCGGGGAGTACGCGTGGGTGTTCGACAATCCCGTCGATCGGATCGCCGAGCGGCTCGCCAGTGCGCGGCTGTTCGGTTTCGACATCACCGAGTTTCTCGATCAAGAGCGTTGCCGCGCGCCGATCTCACTCTACCTGCTGCACCTGGTGCGAGGGCTGCTCGACGGGCGGCGCGTGGTGTGCTGGCTCGATGAGTTCTGGCGGCTCATCGAGGATCCGGTCTTCGAGAAATTCGCCAAGGATGGGCCGAAGACCTGGCGCAAGCTCAACGGCGTGATGGTGCTCGCGACGCAAAGTGCGAGCGACGTGCTCGCCAGCCGCATCAGCCGCACGATCATCGAACAGACCCCGACCAAGATCTTCTTTCCGAACCCGACTGCCTTCGGCGAGGAACTGCTCGAGGGATTCGCACTGTCGGGGCGCGAATTCGCGCTGATCAAAGACGAGCTCACCCCGGGCGCGCGTGCCTTCCTCGTCAAGCAGGGTCCGCAGAGCGTGGTGTGTCGGCTCGAGCTCGCCGGCCTGGAGGCCGAAGTGCAGGTGCTCTCGGCGCGCGCCGGGGGACTGCGCCGCCTCGAGCAGCTGCTTGGCGAGCGCGGCACCGCGCCCGAGGCCTGGCTCGCGGCGTTCCTGGCTCAATCTGACACCGAGTGACCGATGGGAGCAGTGCCATGAGACTCATCAGACCGAAGTGGTGCGCCTGGGGACTGCTGCTCGCGGCGGTGGCGCCGGCGGCACGCGCCCAGTGGGCGGTGATTGACGTGGCGGCGGTCGCTCGCCTGAGCGCGGAGCTGCAGACGCTCGAGCAGTCCCTGACCACTCAACAGCAGCAGTTCTTCGCCGCCGAGGCGCAGCTGCGCGGCATGAGCGGCACGCGCGGCATGCAGGCTCTGCTCGGCAGCATCCGCCGCAATTACCTGCCGGAGAACTGGGCGCAACTGCGCGCGGCGGCCGAGGGCAGCCCCGGGAGCTACCCGGAACTCTCCTCCGCGGTGCGCGCGGCCATTGCCGCACATGCCTACCTCAGTCCCGGACAGCTTCAGGGTCTGTCGCTGAGCGCCCAGCAGCAGCTCGCCGCCAACCGACGTACCGCCGCGCTGCTCGAGGCGCTTTCAGCCTCCGCGCTGAGCGACGCCAGCGCCCGGTTCTCGGGCCTGAAGCAGCTGATCGCCACGATCGGCACGGCGCAGGATCAGAAATCGATCCTCGATCTGAATGCGCGGATCGGCGCGGAGCAGACCATGCTCGAGAACGAGCAGACCAAGCTGCGCGTGCTGTTCGCCGCGGCGCAGGCCGAGCGGTGGGTCGATCACGAGCGCGAGCGCGAAGCGGCCATTGCGGCGCAGGGCAACTTCGCCACGCGATTCCGTCCGACGCCCTGAGGGCGATGCGGCGGCGGGCAGACCAAAGGCGGCGCGGGGTAGCGGTCATGGGCTTCTTTGCAACCTTCTGGAATTGGCTGAACGGTGCTCTGTCGAGTTACATCGGGGCGACCACGGTGCGCGTGGCGGATCTGCTCGAGCCGGCACTCATCGCCATGGGGACCGTGTACGTCACCGGCTGGGGGTACCTGCTGCTCAGCGGACGGATCCGCGAGCCGCTCGGCGATGGTCTGCGGCGCATCGCCATCCTGGTGGTCGTGCTCGGTGTGGGCGTGCACCTGTGGCTGTACAACACCCTGATTGTGGGCACGTTCTACCGTGCCCCCGCCCAGTTTGCGGCCGACGTCGTCGGGGCAGCCTACCCGGTGCAGACTCTCGATGCGATCTGGAGAGCCGGCGGCGCGGTTGCGGGCCGGCTGTTCAATCAGGGCAGCGTCTGGCGCGGTGACGTGGGCTTCTACCTCGCCGGCGCGGTCGTGTGGGTGTTGGTCGGATTGCTGTGCGTGTACACGATGTTCCTGCTGGCGCTCTCGAGCATCGCGCTCTCCGTACTGCTCGCGCTCGGTCCGTTGTTCATCGTGACGCTCTTGTTCGACGGCACGCGGCGCTTGTTCACGGCGTGGCTCGCGCAACTGACCAATTACGCGCTGATCAGCATCCTCACCGTGATGGTTGCGGCGCTGCTGCTGCATCTGGTGCAGCGCTATGCCACCCAGACCGCCGCGCTCGGTACCGCGATCGATACGGTCGATGCGCTCGATTTTCTCCTCGCGACGGTCCTGGTGTTCCTGTTCATGCGCCAGGTCATGCCGATTGCCGCGGGACTCTCCGGTGGCATCGCGCTGAGCACCTTTGGGGTGATGAGCCGCACGCTGCGTACGGCGGCAAGTCCGCTCGTCGCCGGCGCCAGTTACGTCGCACCCGCGGCAACCGGCGCCGTCGTGGCGATGAGCAGCGCGGCCCGAGCGCGGCTGCGCCGGCGCGATGCTGCGCAGATCGGCGAGGGGGATTGAACGGTGACGATCAGAACTTCGGCGGAGGCGGTCATGAGAATCCTCGCAGCGCTGTGCCTGATGGGGCTGCTGGCCGCGTGCGCGTCCGGTCCGCAGTGCGCGGGCCGGATGGTACCGATTAACCGGCCGCCGACGGTGCGGCGGCATGCTCGCCTGAGCGCGCCGGTGTCCGCGACCGCGCCGCGTACCGTCCGGAGTCCCCGGCGATGAGTGCCGAACCGTCGCTGCGCGGATATCTCGAGGATGCCGTCAGCTGGGACAGCGAGCGCGCGCTGCAAGCCCAGCGGAGCGCGCGCCGCGCGTGGCGGGTCGCCGCTGGAGCCTGTTTGTGTGTGCTCGCACTCGCGCTGGCGATGGCCGCCCTGCTGCCGCTGAAGCGCGTCGAGCCGTACCTCATCCGGGTCGATGCCCGTACGGGCGCGGTCGACGTCGTTCCGCCGTACCGCGGTGGAAGTACGTTCGGCCCGACGATCGCGCGGTATTTCCTGATGCGATACATCTCGGTCTGCGAGCGCTTTGATTACGCCATGGCGGCCGCCGACTACCAGCAGTGCGGTGCGTTCAATTCCAGTCGGCTGAACGAGGCACTGTACGCGCACTGGGCGCGAGGCAACCCACACTCCCCGCTCAATACCCATCGCGACGGCAGCACCGTCGGTGTGCGCATCCAGGCGGTGAGTTTCCTCGGGCGCGCCCGGGGCGGTGGCCGTCTGGCGCAGGTGCGCTTCGAGCGCATCGCCCGCCAACCCGGCGGTACGGTGCGCACTCGCCGGCAGTGGATCGCGACGGTCGGCTATCGGTTCACGGGCGTACCGGCGCCTGCCGCGGCACGCCGCTGGAACCCGCTGGGGTTCGAGGTCACGGCCTTGGAGCTGGAACGCGAAGCGCTCGGGTCAACGCCGCGCGCGCCGTACCGGCGGGGGCAGCCGTGAGCGCGCCGCGATCGGCCGCCGTGGTCTGCGGGCTCGTGGTGCTGCTCGCCGCCGAGCGCGTCTGTGCCGCAGCCGGGGCGCACGGTTCGGCTTCCTTTGCGCCGGCGTCGGTCGGTGCGCACCCCGTGCCCGAGATTCGCTACGTACGGTACACCGCCGACCGCGTCTACCACCTGCACGGCGTGGCCGGGTACGAGATCGACCTGCAATTCGCCCCGGGAGAGCGGTTCCTCGGCCTGGGGGTCGGGGATTCGAAGGCGTTGCGGGTCGCAGCCCTCTCGAATCACCTGTTCATCAAGCCGCGCGCGGCGCGGGTGGCGACGGACCTGACGGTTCTCACCAACCGCCGCACGTACGTGTTCAGCTATCGCACCGGTGCTGGGGCGCCGAGTGATCCGCAGACGAGGCTCTATGCGCTGCGGTTCGTGTATCGGCGCACGCGTCTGCACGCGTCCGCAGCGCGCCGGCAGCGCTCGGCCGTCGCTCGGGATCTCTCCCGTGCCGAACAGGCGCCGGCACGCAACACCGATTACTGGTATTGCGGTCCGCGCACGCTGCGGCCGACGGCGGCGTGGGACGACGGAGTCGAGACGCACCTGGTGTTTCCCTCCCGTGAGCCGTTGCCGGCGGTGTTCGTACGCAACGCCGATGGCAGCGACTCGGTCGTCAACTTCGACATGCGCGGCCATCAAATGGTGATTCACCGTATTGCTCGACGTTTCATCCTCCGGCGGGGCCGACTCACCGGTTGTATCGTGAACCGGGGATTTTCCGGATCAGGCCATCGGTTGCGATCCGGGACGATTTCCCCACGGGTGTGGCGCGTGACGCGAGGCACGGGACGTCACACCGCCGGACACGGAGGAGAGCGCTGATGCGCGGGCAATGGCTGCGCGCGCTACGAGCGCGCCTCGCGGCGAGGGTCAAGCGCAGAGCAGGGGATCGCGCGCAGGCCGCGACCGAGGCGCACGGGGCGGTGAGTGGCGAGCGTGGCCCGACACTCGCGCTGCGCACGCGCTCTGTGCAGGCGCGCATGAATGCACTGCTCGCCGGGGCACTGGCGATCGGGGTGGTCGGGGCGATGTTGACGTGGTACTACAGTCGCGTCCTGCACGAGCAGACCGCCGGGTCGGCGCGCCACGGGGTGCTGCGCCCACCGGATCCGGTGGGCGCCCCGCCACCTCTCGGGGTCATCCCGCCCCCGCAACCGCGCACGTCGCTCCCCGAGGACGCCCGCGGGCCGAGCGTTCCGTCGATACCACTCGCGGTGCTGGCGCGCTGGCCACTCGTGCACCCACCGCACCCGGCGGGGGGGCCTGCGCCGGTGCGCGCGCAGCACGTGCCTGCCGCGCGCGAGCGACGATTCACCGGCGCAGTGCTCATCGCGCCACCGGTCGCGGCTGGTGGTGGTGGCGGGCATGCGCTCGAGCAGACGGCCGTCGAGCCGCTGCAAGGCTCGACGCGCCGTGGGATGTCGCGCTCGAGACTGCAGGCGCTGCTGCGCCCGACGCGCATGAGCGCGACACGGGCGCATTTGCTGCCGCAGCAGCGGCTGCTGCTCGCCAAGGGCACGTTCATCGACTGCACTCTCGAGACGGCGATCGACTCGACGCTGCCCGGGATGACCCTCTGCATCACCTCGACGGATACCTTCAGTGCCGATGGCACGGTGGTGTTGCTGCCCCGCGGGACGCTGCTGATCGGACAGACCCGCGGCGAGGTGCGCCAGGGCATGGCGCGGGTGTTCGTCATCTGGACGCAGGCGCGCACCCCGGCGGGCGTCACCGTGCGTCTGGACTCCCCGGCGACCGATGCGCTCGGGCGCTCCGGATTGACCGGCACGGTCGATCGGCACTTCTGGCAGCGCTTCGGGGCGGCGCTGTTGGTCTCGACGCTGTCCGGTCTCGTCCAGTCGCAGGTGCAGCGGTCGGCGAACGCCGTGATTCTCGATCCGAGCGCCAGCGAGAACGTGCTCGCCGGGACGCTGCGCGGGACCGAAGACATTCCCCCGACCATCAAGGTGCCGAACGGCCAGCGCATTGAGGTGTTGGTCGCGCGCGACGTGGACTTCAGGTCAGTGTATGCATTGCGCACTCGCTGAGCCGCGCTCCGAGGGGCCTGACGGTGGTCCGAGCACCTCGGCGCTGCAGCTGACGCTGCGCGTGCTTGCGCCGCTCCTTGCCCGGCCGGGCCTGACGGAGCTGTGCATCAACCGGCCGGGGGAGGTGTTTCTCGAGACCGGCGAGGGATGGAGCCGCGAGCCGTTGCCGGCGGCGGATTTCGAGTGGTGCCGGCGCTTCGCGAAGCTGGTGGCGCACCATACGCAGCAGCGCATCGACGAGTCGCATCCGCTCCTCTGCGGGGCGCTGCCGGGCGGCGAGCGCGTACAGATCGCCATGCCACCGGTGACTCTGACGGGATTCGTTGCCGTCAACATCCGCCGTCCCGCCCATACGCTCTGGAGCATTGATGCGCTCTCCGCACAGGGGGCGTTGCGCGAGACGCGGGTTGCCCGACGGCCCGGTGATGCCGCCGAGCATGAACTGCGTGCGCTGCTCGAGTCGCATCGCTACGAGGCGTTCCTGCGCCTTGCCGTGCACAGCCGCCGCAACATCATCGTGTCCGGTCCCACCGGCTCGGGCAAGACGACGTGGACCAAGGCGCTGATTGCGGAGATCCCGGTCGAGGAGCGGCTGATCACCATCGAGGATGCGCCGGAGCTGCGCCTCGACGCCCATCCGAATCACGTGCGCCTCTTCTACAGCAAGGACGGCCAGGGACTCTCGCGCGTCTCCCCGAAGCAGCTGCTCGAGGCCTGTCTGCGCATGAAGCCCGATCGCGTACTGCTCGCCGAGTTGCGTGCCGAGGAGGCGTTCGACTATCTGCGCAACGTCAACTCCGGACACCCGGGCTCGATCACGAGTGTGCATGCCTCGAGCGCCGAGCTCGCCTTCGAGCAGCTCGTCCTCTTGATCAAGCAACATCCGGCCGGACGGGCGCTGGCGCGGCGCGACATTCACAGCCTGCTGCACACGGTGGTCGACGTCGTGATCCAATGCGGGCTCGACCGGCAGCGTCGCACGGTGCGGGAAATCTGGTTCCGGCCCGCGAGCACACCGTCGGACCGCGAGCGGGGCAGGGGCTGTGCGAGTCAGGGGGCGCGCACTCGCCGTGAACGGTTCCGCCCACCGGTGTGCAGCTGATGGCGGCCGCCGAGGTCATGGCCAGCCTGACGCACGGCTGGACGGGTCTTGGGATCGCGTACGGCAGCGTCCAGGCGCCGATGTGGGTGGCGATGGCGCAGTCGCGCGCAGCGTTCGGGCGCTGGGTGGCCTCACCGCTGCTCGCCGGGGCCGTCACGGTCGGCATCGGCATGGCGAGTGCCCTGGCGGCTGCGGCGATGCACGCCGGGAGCGCATTCGGTGGCGCGCTGGAGGTGGCCGGTGCCGCCGGCGCGAGTCTCCTGGCCGGTTACGGCGCCGGGCGGGTATTGGCGGGCGCGCAGCCCGCGCGGCGATCGGAGTATGTCCGCGGGGCCATCGTGCGGTCCCGGGCGGCCTCGGACGCGACCCGGGCGCGGCGCACCTCCGCCCACGCTGAGCGCGGCCGCCCGGCG
>JAKBBE010000087.1 GCA_021826035.1 Pseudomonadota bacterium
GCTGTGCCGAAAGTCGTTGCAGCGTAGCGTTCTGTCAGTGCAGCGTTCACAAAAACTCACGCGGTGCAGTGGACACGAGTCGCTTTGTCGTTCGGCGAGTGGTGCAGAGGTGCCGTCACGGCAGCCCAGCGCAAATCGCATGCCAAGTCTTCGGCCAACCCGCCGAAAGATCGCGAGCCAGCGGAGCAGACTACAGGACACGGTGCGAGCCTGCTCGCCTTTCGTTCCGTACGCAAGAAGCTCCCTGGGAGCCAAGAATGATGACTTCGTTCTGGGCCGCGGATGGCGGACCTTCACGCGGGTGGGGAGAGGCCGGTGGTCCTGTTCGAATGGCAGAATCTGGGCATGGCGGGCGGGTCAAAACCCGCCGCGCGGCGAGAACGCCCGCAGGACGGATGCGGCACTCCCGCGGCGTAGTGGGCGCGACTCATCGCAGGCCTGCTGCCGGAGCGATGCGGGGGGAGGGGCGCACGAGCGATTGATCGACCGAGGACCTCGGGCCTGCCGTCAAGGAGGGAGGGGCGTTTTCAGTCCCGTCCGGAACCACTGGCCACACTCACCGAGCCCCGGAGGGGAGGGGGCCGGGACGACTCTCTGCTCGAAGCGTGTGCGAGTTTTCTCGACGGTGAGGACGCCGCAGCCTGTGTCATGAGAGAAGCGCAGGTGGAGACGAGGTTCAAGGTACGGGCACCAGGACCGACGACCTCCATGGTCGGCCGGCCGCGGGGCAGATCGTCCTGGTCCGCTCGAGGGATAGAAGACGGGCATCGGCCGTGCTACGGTCGTTGCAGATCTCTTCGCCGCCTCTTTCGGGTACATGAAGTCACTGGGTTACAGAGCACGCGGTATGCGTCTTGAGCGGATGCGGGTCTCGCCGCTTTGGGCGGGGTCGGGCTTTCGCAATGCTCACCCCATTCTTTCGGGGCTACGCGACCCGAATGCGTCGATGCCGACGCTCACCGAGTTCTATTTTGGAGGGCATCGCCGGCGACCAGCGCAGCCGTTGCCGACCCTGGATCCGCGAGATGGATGGCGAAGCAGGCCGAGCACGGGTTTGCGTGCAACCTGGCTGGGTCACTCGACGGTGCTGCTCGAGCTCGACGGCATTCGCGTGCTGACGGATCCCGTGTGGGGTTCGAGGGCCTCCCCGGTGCCGCTCCTCGGGCCGAAGCGCTTCCAGCCCGTGCCGGTGCCGCTCGAGGCCCTGCCGGATGTGGATCTGGTGCTGATTTCGCACGACCACTACGATCACCTCGATTACCCCACTATTCGTGCGCTGGCGCACCGGTCGGTCCCGTTCGTGACCTCGCTTGGCGTGGGCGCGCACCTTGAAGCCTGGGGCGTCCCGCCGGCGCGCATCACCGAATTGGAATGGTGGGAGTCGTACGAGCTCCGCGGCCTTCGTGTCACCGCGGCGCCCTCCCAGCACTTTTCAGGGCGAACGATCAAGACGCGTAATTCGACGTTGTGGTCTTCGTTCGTCGTTCGCACCGAGCGCCATGCGGTGTTCTTCAGCGGTGATACCGGGTTGACGAGCGAATATGCGCAGATTCGCGAGCGGCTCGGGCCGTTCGATCTGCTCATGCTTGAAGTGGGGGGCTGGGATCCCGCCTGGGGCGACATGCACCTCGGTCCGCGTCATGCGTTGAAGGCTGCGGAACTGCTGGGTAACGGGGTCTTTCTGCCCGTGCACTGGGCCACCTTCAGTCTGGCGATGCACGCGTGGGATGAGCCGGCAGAGACGCTGCTTGAGCTCAGCACCACTTCGGCGGCGCAGCTGGTCATGCCGATGCTCGGGGAGCCGTTCGAGCCGGGCCTGGTGTCGCAGCGTATCGTGCCGTGGTGGCGAGAAGTCGTATGTGCGGATCTGCCGGAGAACAACGCGCTCCCCGCGGCGCATTGCGCGCGCGTCTCGGCAAGGCAGGGCACGCCCGGTCTCTGATGCGCGGCGGATTCCTGCGCCCGCCGCGCTCGCCTCATCGGCGCACTGCACTCTCGGGCTGCTCCCGGTGCGCCGTGCCGTGTCGCCGGTGGCCAGTGTTCACACCACCAGCGGATGCGCCGTCAGGTACTCCTCGAACGTCCCGGTGAAGTCTTCGATCGTCCCGTCTGCCTTCAGCTCAATGATGCGGTTCGCCAGACCGCTGACGAACTCACGGTCGTGCGACACGAAAACCAGCGTGCCTGGATACAGCTCCAGCGCAGTCTGCAGGGACTCGATGGTTTCCATGTCCATGTGGTTGGTGGGCTCGTCCATGACCAGCACGTTGGGCTTGGTCAGCATCAGCTTGCCGTAGATCATGCGGCCCTTCTCGCCGCCCGAGAGGACTTTGACCGACTTCTTCACCTCATCGCCGGAGAACAGGAGTCGCCCGAGCGTGGCGCGCACGATCAGATCGTCATCAGCCTTGCCCGTCCACTCGGACATCCAGCTGAACAGGTCGACTTTCTCGGCGAAATCCGCCTGCGGATCCTGCGGCATGTACCCCAGCTCGGCGTTCTCCACCCACGTGATCTCGCCCGCCGTCGGCTTCAGATCTCCGACCAAGCAGCGTGCGAGCGTGGTCTTGCCCACACCGTTTGCGCCAATGATGGCGACCCGATCGCCGGCGCGGACCGTGAAGCTGACGTTGCGCAGCACATCGGCGGGTGCGCCCGGATAGCGGAACGAGAGTTTCTCGACCGTCACCGCCGAGTGATACAGCTTCTTGCGCTGCTCGAAGCGGATATACGGGTTCTGCCGCGAGGACGGGCGTACCTCCTCGAGTTTGATCTTTTCCAGTTCCCGGCGGCGCGAGGTCGCTTGGCGAGCCTTCGAGGCATTGGCCGAGAAGCGCCGCACGAATTCCTGCAGATCCGATATGCGGTCCTGGGCTTTGGCGTTGGACGCCTCGACTCGCTGGCGTGCCTGCAGCGAGGCCAGCATGAAGTCGTCGTAGTTGCCCGGATACACCTTCAGCTGCTGATAATCGAGGTCAGCCACGTGCGTGCAGACCTGGTTCAGGAAGCGCCGATCATGGCTGATGATGATCATCGTGGCGTCATAGTCGTTGAGCACGTCTTCGAGCCAGCGGATCGAGTGAATATCGAGATTGTTCGTCGGCTCATCGAGCAGCAGAACGTCGGGCTTGGAGAACAGCGCCTGGGCGAGCAGCACGCGCAGCTTCAAGCCGGGGGCTACCTCGCGCATCGGCCGCTCGTGCAGGGCGGCGGCGATGCCGATGTCGCTGAGGATGCTGGCGGCTCGCGGCTCGGCGTCGTAGCCACCGTACTCGCCAAACTTCACCTCGAGCTCAGCCGCCTTCATGTAATCGGCGTCCGTCGCATTCGGATCGGCATAGAGGCGGTCGCGCTCCTGCATGGCCCGCCACATTTCGGCATGGCCCTGCATCACTACGTCGAGCACCCGTTCCTCTTCGTAGGCGAACTGGTTCTGCTTCAACGTACCCATTCTGCGGCCCGGCTGCAGCACGACGTCCCCCGAGCTCTGGTCGAGTTCACCGCTCAGGATCTTCATCAGCGTCGATTTGCCGCAGCCGTTGGCACCGATCAGGCCGTAGCGGTTGCCATCGGCGAACTTGACCGTGACCTGCTCGAACAACGGCTTGGCGCCGAATTGCATCGTGACGTTGAAAGTGGAAAGCATCTCTAATCCGCTCGAAAGGTGTAGCCCGTACCCTGCCCGCAGTCGGAGCGGCCATGCCATTCCGCCAGAGCCCGGCATATCGAAGTCCTGTGAGTCCCAGGCGCGACGATCGCGATGTCTTGCCCCGTCCCGCCGGGAGACGGGCGACCGTGAATTTAGGGTGCGGGTCGGGGGTGCCGCGCAGGGGGGGTCCCGCAGCGGGCCGCGCAGTCTAGCCGATCAGGCCAATTCACACAATGTAGGGGCTCGAACCTCGGCTTTCGTGCCGCGGCCGGTGCCCCGTCAGCGCGGCGCGCTCAGGCGGCGCTTGCCGTCGGCAGAACGGGCGATGCCGGGTTCATCGAGCCGTTCCCGATCCCACAGTTCGCAGGTCACCTCGCGGTGGCGCTGATCGAGCGCCTCGCAGTAATTCGTGTAGCGGCACAATCTGACGTCCGTGCCGCGGCCGGCTTTGACCTTGGCAAACCAGTCTGGGTCGGCGAGCGCCTGACGCGCAAGGCCGACGATATCCGCCGCGCCATCGACGAGGACGGACTCGGCCTGCTCGAAATTGTGGATGCCGCCGGAGACGACGATGGGCGTTTCGAACCCCTGTGTGCGCAGGATTTGGCGGAGGCTCTGCGCCGGTGCAACGTTGCGCCCGAACGGACCGCGAGCGTCCGAGTAGTACGATGGCATGCATTCGTAGCCGCTGCGGCCGGTGTACGGATAGGCGGCTTCGCCCATCTTCGGCTGTCCGGCGTCTTCGAACTTTCCGCCGCGCGAGAGGGACAGAAAATCCATGCCAGCACCGGCAAACGCCAGTGCGAAGCGGGTGCTGTCTTCGAGGCCGCCGCCGCCGACGATGCATTCCTCGGCGAGAAGCCGGCAGCCGAGCGCAAAGTCCGAGCCCACCTCGGCGCGGACCCGGCGATACACTTCGAGCGGCAGCCGCAACCGGTGCTCTGCACTGCCGCCGTACCCGTCGGTGCGCGTGTTGAGCGGCGAGAGGAACGAGGCCATCGTATAGGCATGGGCGTAGTGCAATTCCGTGCCATCGAAGCCCGCCAATCGAGCGCGACGTGCGGCCGCTGCAAAGAGGGGCGGGAGGCTCTGGGGTAGCGCTGCGATGTGCGCGAGCTCGACGTCGGTGACCCGTTCGCGGGCCCCGAATTCAAGCGCCTCGAACTCCCTGGGGCTCAGCACGCGCGCGAGCTCGGCGTGCGGCAGTGCATTGAGCCAGGCACGAATCTCGGCATCGTCGGCGCCAGGTGCACCGAACGCCTGACGGTGCCGCTCAGTCAGCACCAGGAATTCGCAAATAAAACGAGCTGGATCAGGTCTGCGGCGGATCGGCAGGAAGTCGATCAGCTGGATGAACAGCCGCGTCTGCCCGCCGCTTGCGACCCGGATCCGCTCCACCAGTTTGCGCAGACCGGCGATGAACCGATCGTCACCGATGCGCAGCAGCGGTCCGCTCGGGACGTCGCGGATCCCGGTGGCCTCGAGCACGATCGCGCCGGGGCGGCCGAGCGCGAAGCGTTCGTACCACTCGATCACCCGGGGCGTGACGCTGCCGTCGTCGCTGGCGCGCCAGGGCACCATGGCCGGGATCCAGGTGCGCTGCGCGAGCGTGAGCGGGCCGTATGCGATGGGAGAGAAGAGGCGTGAGGCGTGCGCTTCGGCAGCGGTGGGCCAGTGTCCGCCCTCGGGCAGATGCCGGATTCGCTCGGGCGGACGCCACAGGCTCATGGGAGTTGCGCTGCGCGCCGCCCCGCCACTATGGAACCACCGCGGTGGCCTCGATTTCCACCTTGGCCTGCATCTCGATGAGCGCGCCGACCTCGACGGCGGTCATCGCCGGGAAATGCCGTCCCATGACCTCGCGGTACGCGGCGCCGATGGCTTGCAGCTCCGTCAGGTACTCTGTGCGGCTGGTCAGATACCAGGTCATGCGCACCACGTGTTCAGGCCTGGCGCCGCCCTCGGCGAGAATCGTAACCACGTTGTGCAACGCCTGCCCGACCTGCTCGGCGAGCCGCTGACTCGTGATCCGCCCGGTGCGCGAGTCCCAGCCGATCTGGCCTGCCACGAAGATCTGGCGGCCCTGTGCGAGCACACCGTTGCTGTAGCCGGAGGGACGCTGCCAGCCCTTCGGTTGGAGAGTTTCAAACATGTTCAACTCGTCTGCCTCGGGATGAACGCAGCAGTTCGCGACCGATGATCAATTTTTGCACCTCCGTGGCACCCTCGTAGATGCGCAATGCGCGGATATCGCGATACAGCCTCTCCAGGCGCTCCCCCCGAACCACGCCGCGGCCGCCGAACAGCTGCAGCGCGCGGTCGATGATCCGTTGCGCCGATTCGGTGGCGGTCATTTTTGCGATCGCCACCTCCTGTGTCGCCGCCTCGCCGCGGTCGCGTAGCCAAGCGGCTCGATAGGTGAGCAGCCTGGCGGCATCCAGTTCGGCCGCCATCTCGGCGAGCGAGGCCTGGGTGAGCTGGAAGTCCGCGAGTGTGCGCCCGAACATCCGCCGCTCCCCAACATGAGAGAGCGCCGCATCGAATGCACATTGAGCGAGGCCGAGCGCCGCGCCCGCTACCGTGGTGCGAAACACGTCCAGGGTACGCATGGCGAGCTTGAATCCCTCGCCCTCGTCCCCGAGTCGCTGGGTGGCAGGCACCCGGCACGCGTGCAAGCGCAAGCGCGCCAGCGGGTGAGGAGACATCGGCGTGAACCGTTCGGCGATCTCGAGTCCCGGCGCATCGGCGTCGACGACGAAAGCACTGATGCCCTCGGCGCTCACTGCACCGTCCGGGCGGCGCTGCGGCTCACCGGTTCGAGCGAAAACGCAGTAGAAATCGGCGATGCCGCCGTTGGAAATCCAGGTTTTCTGGCCCTCTAGAACATAAGTGTCTCCGTCCCGGCGGGCTGAACACTCCAGCGCCGCGACGTCCGAGCCGGCATTCGGTTCCGAGAGGGCGAAGGCCGCGAGGGCCGCTCCGCTCACGACCTTCGGCAAGTAGCGCTCCTTCAGCGGCGCAGATCCGGCTAGGGAGATCGGTCCGCTGCCGAGACCCTGCATGGCGAACACGAAGTCCGCGAGCGCATCGTGGCGCGCGAAGGTTTCGCGGATCAGGGCGAGTGCGCGGATGTCAAAGGCAGTGCCGGACGGCTCGGCCGATCGGTGCGCGCCATTGCCTACGCAATACGTGGTCCAGCCCGCCTCGCCCATGGCCACGGCGAGCGAGCGGCAGGCGCGTTCCACGGCCGGGGCGTCTTCCGCGCCTGTGGTCTGCGACAAGTGCTCTCCGGCCCACGTCTCCAGCCGCGCCCCGAGTGCGCGGTGCGCCGGCGTGAAGAAGGGCCATTCGAGGGGGTTGCGGGCGCTCACGGGATCAGTTTCCTTCGAAACGCGGGTTCTGCTTGAGGACGAACGCATGGTAGGCGCGGTGAAAATCCTGCGTCTGCATGCACTGGACCTGGGCCTGCGCCTCGGCGTCGATGGCCGCGTCGATCGGCAGGTGCCACTCCTCGTGCAGCATCCGCTTGGTCATCGCATGCGCGAACGTCGGTCCGCGGGCGATCTCCCCGGCGAGTTCCAGCGCCGCGCCGAGCAGTGCCTCGCGGTCTTCGAGGCGATTGAAGAATCCCCACGCCAATCCCTCCTGCGCGGACATGACTCGCCCCGTGTAGAGCAATTCGGCGGCGCGACCGTGACCGATAATCCGAGGCAGGATCGCGCAGGCGCCCATGTCGCATCCGGCTAGCCCGACGCGCGTGAATAGGAACGCGGTGCGCGCCAGCGCAGTCCCCAGACGAAAGTCCGAGGCCATCGCGAGGATGGCTCCGGCGCCGGCGCACACACCATCGACGGCGGCGATGATCGGCTGCGGACAGCCACGCATCGCCTTGACCAGATCGCCGGTCATCTGCGTGAACGCAAGCAGTCCGGCCGCATCCATGGTCGTGAGCGGGCCGATGATCTCGTGCACGTCGCCGCCGGAGCAGAAGTTGCCGCCGGCGCCCGTGATAACGATGGCGCGGACGCTCCGAATCGAGCGCAGATTGCGAAACAGATCGCGAAGCTCGGCGTACGAGTCGAACGTCAGCGGATTCTTGCGTTCTGGTCGGTCAAGGGTGATCACGCCAATGTGGTCGTGTGCGTGCCAACGGAAGTGGCGGGGCTCGAATCGCTCGATGTCAAATATGCTATCAGGGTTCATACGGACCACCTCAGTGCTGCGCCGGCAGCTGCACGAACTCCTTCAGGAGCCCGAGCAGATCCATCAGGTCGCGTTTCTGGCGCACCGAGAGCTTGCTGAACAGATCGATGACCCATTGTTCATGCTCGCTTGCCATGCGTGCGAACTGGCGTACACCCTCGGCGGTGAGTTTGACGCGAAATGCCCGCCGGTCGGCCGGATCGACCTCGCGGATCACCAGCCCCTCCTTCTGCAATCCGTCGGTGATGCCCGTGACGTTGCCGCCGGTGACCATCATGCGCTGCGACAGTTCGCTCATCTTCAACCCGTCCGGCGCCCGTTCGAGCTGCGCCATCAGATCGAAGCGCGGCAGCGTGGTACTGAAACGTGTCTGCAGATTCTGGCGGATACGGCCCTCCACCTGGTTGGTGCAGGAGAGCAGTCGCAGCCACAGGCGTACCGAGATGTGATGATCGTCATTCAGCCGGGTCTCGGCGTCGACTGGGACGGCTGCAGTCCTTTCCTTGCAATCTGTGTTACGGGCCATCAGTACACCTCTCCGCCGGCTATCGCGAGACTTTGGCCCGTGATGCTCTCGGTTCCCGGACGACACAGCCACAGCATCGCGTGGGCCACTTCGACCGGTGTGATGAGTCGCCGTTGCGGGTTTGCGGTGCGCAGTGACTCGAGCGCCTGTTCCGGGGTGCGGTTGGTCTTGCTCGTGATGTGGGCGATGGCGTCTTTGACGATGTCGGTGTCGGTGAATCCAGGGCACAGAGCATTGACGGTGATCGGTCGCGCGGCGTACTCGAGCGCGAGCGAGCGCGTCAGTCCGATGACACCGTGCTTGGAGGCGGCGTACGCAGCGATGTAAGCGCCACCGCGCAGGCCAGCGGTACTCGCTATGTTGACGACGCGTCCGAACCCTTCAGTCAGCATGTCCGGAATCGCTTGCCGGGCACACAGGTACGGACCAGTGAGATTGACGGCGAGCAGCGCTTGCCAGAGTGCCGGATCGGTGTCGGTGAATTTCGCGCTCGCGGCCCGTCCGGCGTTGTTGATGAGAATGTGCACCGGTCCAAATTCGACGCGGGCCGCGCCGAATGCGCGCTCCAACGAGGCCTCGTCGGTGACATCCGCCTCGAGCGGCAGAGCCCGCGGCGCACCACCGACAGCTTGTGCGGTGTCCTCCAGACGGCTCAGGTCTCGGCCGAGAAGTGTCACGCGCGCACCATTCGCGGCGAGCGCCGCGGCGCATGCGGCTCCGATGCCGCGGCCCGCGCCGGTCACGACCGCATGCCTGCCGTGGAGCGACGGATTCTCGGCAGCCGTGCCCGTGTGCATCACTCCGAGGCTCCGGCTGCTGCCGAGCGTTGCAAGTTGCGTTCAAGCTGTGCCTTGCCCGCCAAATACGGTTTCGGCCACCATTGCGCCGAGTAGCCCTGTCGGGCAGCTGCCTCGAGCGTCCAGGCCGGGTTGGCCAGATGCGGCCGGGCGACCGCACACAGGTCGGCGCGACCCGCGGCGATGATGGTGTTGACGTGATCCGACTCGTAGATGTTCCCGACGGCCAGCGTGGCGATGCCAATTTCGTTGCGCACTTCGTCGGCGAAGGGGGTCTGCCACATCCGCCCGTACACGGGCGCCTGCCAGGGGACAGTCTGGCCGGTCGAGACATCGATCAGATCGGTGTCCGCGGCCTTCAGTGCCCGGGCGATCGCAAGCAGATCCTCGTCGGAAAGTCCCCCCTCGGCCCAATCCGTGGCCGAAAGACGCACCGAGAGCGGCCGTTCGTCGGGCCACACTGCGCGCACCGCATTCAGGACCTCGAGCGGGAAGCGCAACCGGCCGCCGATGCTGCCGCCGTATTTATCGCGCCGTTGATTGGTCAGCGGCGAGAGGAACGAGGCGAGCAGATAGCCATGTGCCATATGCAGTTCGAGCATGTCGAAGCCCGCTTCGGCCCCGAGCCGGGCAGCGTGCACGAACTGCTCGCGTACCGCATCCATGTCCGCGCGGGACATTTCTTGCGGGGTCGCGCTGATACCGTCGAGGTAGGGCAGGGCTGAGGGCGCCATGAGCGGCCAGTTGTCGCGCTCGAGCGGGTGGTCCATTCTCTGCCAGCCGAGCTGAGTCGATCCTTTGCGGCCGGCGTGGCCGAGCTGCAAGCAGATTCGGGCCGGCGTGCGGGCATGCACGAAGCTGACGATTTTCCGCCAGACATCGCGCTGCGCCTCGTTCCACAGACCGGTGCAGCCCGGCGTGATGCGCCCCTCCGGCGAGACGCAGGTCATCTCTGTATAAATGAGTCCTGCCCCGCCGAGTGCCCGGTGACCGTAGTGTACGAGATGCCACTCATCGGGCATCCCATCGGTGGCGCTGTATTGGTCCATGGGGGAGACGACCACTCGGTTCTCGAGCTCCAACCCGCGCAGTCGAAACGGCAGGAACATCGGCGGGCGCCGCTTCTCGAGGCCGGCACGCCCGGCGAGCCAGTGCTCGAAGCCCTCGACGAATCGAGAGTCGCGCGCTTTGAGGTTTTCGTGACCGATGCGCTGGCTGCCAGTGAGCAGGCTGTAGGCGAACTGCTCCGCCTCGAGCTGCGCGTAGCGTGCGACGTGCTCGAACCATTCCATGCGGTTGCGTGCCGCGCTCTGCAGCTTCAATACCTCGAGGCTGCGCTCCTTCTGATACGACTGCAGCGCTTCGGCGAGCGGCGCACCCGAGATCACGTGCTGCGAGAGCGAGATGGCGTCCTCCATCGCGAGCTTCGTGCCCGAACCGATAGAGAAGTGCGCAGTGTGCGCCGCATCGCCGATCAGCACCCTCTTGCCGTGCGACCAGTGTTTGCAGTTGACTCGCAGAAAATTCAACCACGCGGAGCCGCGCAGGTGCGTGGCATTGCTCTGCAAACGGTGGCCACCGAGGTAGCGGGCGAACAGATGCTCGCAGAAGGCAATCGATCCAGCAGTGTCGCAGCGGTCGAGTCCGTGGGCCTTCCAGGTCTCCTCGCGCGTCTCGACGATTACCGTCGAGAGCTCATCGCTGAACTGGTAGGCGTGGATCTGGAACCAGCCATGCTCGGTCTGCTCGAACGCGAAGGTGAAGGCTGCGAAGTGCTGAGTCGTGCCGAGCCAGATGTAGCGGCAATTGCGCCGGTCGAGCTCCGGTGCGAACGCCTCGGCATAGCGGGTTCGCGTCCTGCTGTTGATCCCATCGGCCGCCACGATCAGATCGGCATCGTCGAATTCCTCGTCGCAGTCGATTTCACGCTGGAAATGCTGCTGCACGCCGAGCTCATGCGCGCGCTCCTGCAGAAGCGCGAGCAGCCGTTTGCGACCCAGGCCGCAAAATCCGTGCCCGCCGCTAAGGAAGGTGCGGTCGCGAAAGTGGATTGCGATGCCGTCCCAGTGATGGAACTCCGCGGTGATCGCTGCATGTGTGGGCGCATCGGCACGGCGGAAGTTGTCAATGGTTCGATCGGAGAACACGACTCCCCAGCCAAAGGTGTCATCCGGGCGATTGCGCTCAAATACGTCGATCCGGGCGCGTGGCAATGCTTTACGCAGCAAGATGGCAGCGTACAGTCCAGCCGGCCCGCCGCCGACACA
>JAKBBE010000088.1 GCA_021826035.1 Pseudomonadota bacterium
GAGCCCGGAGCGGCCCCCCCCGAGCGCTGCAGAGACGTTGTCGTTCATGGACTTACGATCGTCCGATTCGATCCGCGGGGCTCAAGTGTACTCAAGCCGGCGGCGCCGGCAATTGTCAAATCTCGATTGATGTTCGCACAGGCCCTTGGCCTTCACCGTGACTGGGCTCCCAAAAGAAGAAACCCCCGCCGAGGCGGGGGTTTCTGAAGGACGCCTGAGCGCCGCAATTACGGGTTGCAGCTGGTCGGAACATAGGCGGCATTGGGCATCGAGCCCGCCGCGACACCCGTGCCGTTGGTCACCACCTTGAGACCCGCCGGAACCGTGTTGACGGTTGCGGTGCCACTGCAAATCCAGGTGATATCACCATTGTCCGACTGATAGGCGGCCAGCGTGATGGTCTTGCCGCTGATGGCTGCGTTGGCATTCGTGCCGCCGTAGGTTGCCGTAATCACGCCGCTCTTGAGCGTCATGCCGGTGACATACGTGCCGCTGACGGTGTTGTTGATGCCGACAGCGGGGAGGCTTACGCAACCGCCGGCAGCCGTGCCCTTATTGGCGTAGCATTCGTCGAACGCGGTCTCGATACCACCGGCGAGCGAGAGTCCTTCGGAGACCTGCGCGCGGATGGTGTAGTTCTGATAGGCCGGGATGGCGATGGCCGCCAGAATGCCGATGATCGCGATGACGATCATCAATTCAATCAGGGTGAAGCCCTTTTGCACCGATTTCATATCCGAGTCTCCTGTGACGGTAGGTTGGCTTGAGCGTCGAGGCGCATCGGGCGCCCACTGAGCCCTAAGGAGCAAGACCCGTGCCAATTGCCGATTAAATCATAAGCCATTGATTTTTAAATGTTCAAATTCAGGTACGGTCTTGGCTATGTCAAACGGGTTGTCGGTGGGTGGCCGCAACGAGTCGTGGGGCGCGTCATTAAGTGACACAATTTGTCACCTTATGCCTCCTCTGGGCGACGCTACCGCGTGGAGTCCAGGTCGATCGTTGATTACCCGCATCGACGAGGGGTGCCGCAGCGCTCGCGCCGGCTGCATGAGCCCATGCAAGCGTGACTCGGAGCACTGGTTTCCGGGCCGTAAGCTGACAATATCGGGTCAATCGGCTAGCTTCTGGTAAATCCAATCTCAGCCTGTGCCCGCCATGATGCTCGAATGGTTCAATGCTCGTGACGCAGTTGCCGTTGGCAATTCACTCGCCGATTCGTTTCTGAAGAGCAGTCCGCCGCGAAGCGGCCAGACTGGATCGCAAAGCGCGCATCGGCGTGCGGCCGTGCAGCAGTTGCTGCATCGCGCGGTGCTCGATGCCCGCCCATTGAAGCTCAACCTGTTCAAGCGCGCGAAGCTCGTCGGTTCGTTCAAGTGGCGGCTGACCGAGCATGGATTTGACCCGGCGAGCGTCGAAGAGCTGACGCGCCTGATGTTGATGCAGTTGAGTGGTGGCGGGCAGTTGCCCGTGGTCGCCGACGCAATGCCTGCTGGGGGGGCGGCAAAGGCGCCGCGCAAGCGGATTGATCCTCTGCTCCAAGGCGTCGATGTCGACTTCAGCCAGGGTGAGTACGAGGAGGCACTCGCCAAGTTGCAGGAAGTGTTGGCGATCAAGCCCGATCATGCCTTTGCTCAGAACAAGCTTGGCGATGCCCTGTGTCGCCTCGGCCGCTATTCGGCCGCGGAGCAGGCGTTCCGGCGCGCCATTCAGATCGAGCCACGCCGCGCCGACGCCCATTTTAACCTGGGCAACGTGCTGCGCTGGCGAGGAGACTTCAAACGCTCTGAAGCCGTGTTGCGGCGAGCCGTGAAACTGGACCCGCGCAACTCGGATCCGCTGACCAGCCTGGCTCATACGCTGTGTGGTCTGGATCGAGTCAGCGAGGCAAAAAGCCTCTTTGAGGCGGCTCTTCGTATCAACGCTCGTGATCCCAGCGCGTATTGCGGTCTCGCCTGGCTCGCGAGCATGGGTGGCCGGTTCGAGGAGGCGGAGTCGTTACTCGGCAAGGCTCTCGAGGCTGATCCGGCCTGCTCGGATGCTCAGTCGCTGCTGGTCGAACAGCGCCGGATGACGGCAGCTGACAAGCATTGGCTGGACACCACGCAGCGCATGCTCGCGCGGGATTTGCCGCCAGTCGAAGAGGCGAGGCTGCGCTTCGCGGCGGGCAAGTACTTCAATGATATCGGCAACTACGCCCAGGCATTTGATCAATACAAGCGAGCGAATGAGCTGAGCAAACTAGTCGCTTCCGCGCCTTACGATCGCGCTGCGCGGGTTGCATGGGTGGATGACGTCATTCGTGCGTATTCACCGGATCGTCTGGCGCGGCGAGCGGAGGGCGCAAGCGATTCCGAGTTGCCCGTGTTCGTCGTGGGCATGATGCGCTCGGGTACCACGTTGGTCGAGCAGATCATCGCTTCACACCCGGCGGCTGCGGCGGGGGGCGAACTCGTGTTCTGGAGTACTGCGACAGACAAGCACTCCGGTCTTATGCGCCAGGGGCTTTCCGATGGCAACGTGGCGCAAAAGCTTGCAGTCGAATACCTGCGGGAACTGGCGCGTCAGTCCAAGGCCGCTACCCGGGTTGTGGACAAGGCTCCGGTCAACTCCGACTTCCTTGGCCTCATTCATTCGGTTTTTCCTAAGGCGCGCTTCATCTACATGCAGCGCGACCCTATCGATACTTGTCTGTCCTCGTTCTTTCAGAATTTCGCCAACGCGGCGGCGTTCACCATGGATCTCGGCGACCTTGCCCATTACTACCGCGAGCATCACCGCCTGGTGGCGCATTGGCGCTCGGTGCTGCCGAAGGACGTCTTCCTCGAGGTGCCGTACGCGGAGCTGGTGGCCGATCAGGAAAAGTGGAGCCACCGGATCATCGAGTTCATCGGACTGCCCTGGGATGCGCGGGTACTCGAGTTCGACAAGACCGAGCGCACCGTGCTGACCGCCAGCAACTGGCAGGTACGCCAGAAGATGTATTCGAGTTCCGTCGGGCGTTGGAAGAACTACCAGAAATTCATCGGGCCGCTGCTGAAGCTGCGTGACCTCGCGTAGCGACGGATGGCCCGCGCCGTGCCGACCCGCCTCGGGTACCGGGCGCTTCGCGGCGATCGACTTCGAGACCGCCAATCCGCGCCCCGACAGTGCCTGTGCCCTCGGCGTAGTCGTCGTCGATGACGGGCGCATCGTCGATCGCATCTATGAGTTGATCCGACCGGCGACGCCCGAGTTCACCTTTACGGCCGTGCACGGTCTCACCTGGGCGCACGTGCGTGCGGCCCCGACCTTCGGCGAGATCTGGCCGCGGATCCAGGCCCGCATCGGCGCGGTGCAGTTCTTGGCGGCCCATAACGCGCCATTCGACCGCCGGGTCTTGCACGGCTGCTGCGCCACCTACGGCCTGCCGCCGGTCCCGCACCCGTTCGTGTGTACCGTGACGGTTGCGCGCCGGGTCTGGAGCATCCGTCCCACCCGGCTTCCCGATGTGTGCGAGCGGCTGCGGATCTCCTTGCGTCATCACCATGCAGCCTCTGACGCCGAAGCGTGTGCGCGCATCGTGATTGCCGCGAGCGAAGCCGGGTGGAGTCCCTCGGGCGCAGGAGATTGATCGCGACGGACCCGTAACCTTACCGCGGCGCAGTCCGCAAATAGAGAGCCGGATTTCGACGGCTTGCAGCACTGCGGTGCTCTGACGATCGTGCAGCAGGATGTTTCTGCATTTCAGGGTGGATAAAGGGAATAATGAATTTAGCGACTGAAAAAATACGGCGTTTTTTCAGTTTTATAGATCAAAAATGCCGGTATTCGGCTTTAACTATAACTAGACAGTAGAAGATGACCTGGGACGGCGGCTACTCGATCCCCAGCTTCTTGATGCGGTAGCGCAGGGCCCGGAAGCTCATGCCGAGGAGCTTCGCCGCGGCGGTCTTGTTGTAACGGGTCTTCTCGAGCGCCTGCAGGATGGCCGTGCGCTCGATGCTCTCCAGATGATTGCCGAGCGCCGCACCGGCCGCGGCAGCAGGCTCGGCGGGCATTGCCGCCGGCGCGCGGGTGCCCGTGCGCAGCTTGATGTGCTCGGGCGTGATCGTGCCGCCGAGACACAGCGTCAGCGCCCGCTCGAGCACGTTCTCCAGCTCGCGCACGTTGCCCGGGAAGGGATAGGTCATCAGCAGCGCGAGCGCCTCCTCGCTGATGCGCGGCGGCGGACCGCTCAGGCGCCGGCCGAGCCGCCCGAGCACCGCGCGGGCGATGTCCGGGATGTCTTCGGGCCGCTCGCGCAGCGAGGGAACGTGCAGCTCGATCACGTTGATGCGGTAGAAGAGGTCCTCGCGGAACTGCCCCTGCGCGACCAACTCGGCCAGGCTCTTGTGCGTGGCCGAGAGGATGCGCACGTCGACCTTCTCCTCCTGCGACTCGCCTACCGGGCGGACTGTTTTTTCCTGCACCACGCGCAGCAGCTTCACCTGCATGTGCAGCGGCAGGTCGGCCACCTCGTCGAGGAACAGCGTGCCGCCCTCGGCGGCCTGCACCAGGCCCTTCTTATCGGCATGCGCGCCGGTGAAGCTGCCGCGCTTGTGGCCGAAGAACTCGCTCTCCATCAGTTCGGTCGGGATGGCCCCGCAGTTGACGGCGACGAACGGTCCGGCGCGGCGCGCGCCGGACTCGTGGATCAGGCGGGCGACGAGTTCCTTGCCGGTGCCCGACTCGCCCGAGATGTGCACCGGCGCCTCGCTGCGGGCGACCCGGGCGATGAGCTCGCGCAGCTGCTCCATGGGCGCGGAGTGGCCGATGAGCCGGGCGCGGCCGGGCTCGGGGGGCTGCTCGGGCGGGGCGCTCGCGGCGCCGAGGCGGATGGCGTTGTCGATGAGCTTGCGCAGCACCCCGAGGTCGAGCGGCTTGGACACGAAGTCGAAGGCACCGAGCTTCAGCGCCCGCACGGCCGACTCCACGTTGCCGTGCGCGGTGATCACCGCCACGGGCAGCTCCGCGCGGTTCTGCTGGATCCAGGCCACCAGGTCCAGGCCATCCCCGTCGGGCAGGCGCATGTCCGTCAGGCACAGATCGAACGACTCGCCCTTCAGCAGCTTCTGGGCCGTGCTCACGTCCGGGGCGGTCCGGGTCCGCAGGTTCATGCGCCGCAGCGTCAGGCTCAGCAGCTCCAGCAGATCCGGCTCGTCATCGACGATCAACACCGTCGGCCGGCCGGCCTCGGTGCGCGCAGTGCTCGCGCTCACGTTCAAGTCTCGATCTCCCCTCGCCATCGGTGCGGATCGGCGAATACCAGCCGAAAAATGCTACCGCCGCCGTGACGTGGCTCATAGAGCAGCGTCGCGCCGTTGGCCTGGGCGAGCTCGCGGGCGAGAAACAGTCCCAGCCCCGTGCCGCGCCCGCCGCTGAAGAACGGCTCGAAGATCCGCTCCACGTGCTCAGGCGGCACCCCGGGGCCGCGATCGGCCACCTCGAGGTAAGGACGGCTACCGGCGTGGCGCCGAGCGCAGTGAACCTCGATGGTCGCGACCTCGCCCGGGCCTGCGCCGTAGCGCAGGGCATTCTCGCAGAGATTCCACACGATCTGGCGCAGCTGCGCCGGATCGAAGCGGACCTCGAGCGGCGTCTCGGGCAGGTCGAGCCGCAGTCGCTCGCGCGGGCACTGCATGGTCTCGGCGAACTCCGCGAGGAACGCCTCGCTCCACTCCGCCAGCGCGAACCGCTCGGCGCGCGCGGCCTCGCGGCGCGAGAGGCGCAGCACGCTCTCGATGATGCGGCTGACCCGCTCGGCCTGGCCGCGGATGATTTCGGTGAGGCGCCGGTCCTCTGCGCTTAGGTGGGGTGATTCCCCGAGCAGCTGCCCGGCGTGGCTCATGGCGCCGACGGGGTTGCGAATCTCGTGCGCGATGCTCGCCGAGAGCCGCCCGAGGGCGGCGAGCTTGGACTGCTGGACCTTCTCGGCGAGGAGGCTCGTGTCCTCGAGGAAGGCCAGCACCGGGGCGGGCTGGTCCGTACCAATCGCGGCGAAGTGGGCGCGGATCTCGCGGACTCCGTCGGGCGCGGCGAAGGTCGGATCCTCGAGCGGGAACAAGCCGGTGCTGTCGGTGCTCAACCGCCAGCGCGCCAGCAGCTTCAGCAGCTCCGGGCAGGCCGCCTCGAGCGGCGTCTCGACTCGCGCCGCGTCGGGCCCGAGCAGCCGCGCCGCCGACTCGTTGATCAGGCGGATGCGATCCTGCGGGTCGATCACCAGGATGCTCTCGCGCAAGTGACGCACGATGTACTCGGACAGCTGCGCGAGGTTCGCCAGGTCGATCTCCTGGCGGCGCACCGTGGCCTCGCTCGCACGCAGCCGCTCGGCGAGCGGCCAGGCCGACAGCGCGATCGCGAACAGCACCACCCCGAGCATGCCGGCCGTGGTGAACCCGGCCGGCTGCGCGGCCCGCAGTCCGATGAAGAACTGTGGCAGAAGGACCGCGAGCGTGGCGCCGGCGGCGATCAGCATAGCCTCGCGGCGGTCCGCAATCAGCGTCAATGCCAGCACGGGCAGGGCGAGCAGGATGCCGAGGCCGCTGGTGACGCCGCCGCAGGCGTAGAGGATGAGGGCGATCGCCGCGGAGTCGAGCAGGGAGTTGGCGAGCGGTGGCGGCAGCGGATCGCCCGGGCGCAGCCGCTGGCGCAGGACCAGCGCGAGCGCTGAGGCAAAGTACGCCGCGCAGGTCGCGACGAATAGCCCGGGGTGTATGACCGGCAGATACGGCGCCCGGGCGAGGACCAGCACGCCGAGCAGCACCGTCGGCACCAGCAGCCGATAGACGTTGAGCCACCCGGTCATGCGCCGGGCGAAGTCGCTGGGTGCGGGAGCAGAGGCTGCGGCGCTGGCCGGCATGAGGCTGCGAAAACCGGTGGAAAACCGGCGGGAACTGTAGCATCGCACGGCCGCGCGCGGCGCGATGGACGTCGCAGGCGCGGCGAGAATAAAACCCGATTTATTGGCAGCGATCGTGGATTTTGGCGACAATCGCCGGCTCCATGCCCCAGGGTCAGGACTTGACGAGCGAACCATGAACCTGCACGAGTACCAAGCGAAAGAGATCTTCAGGAAGTACGGCATCCCGGTGCCCGCGGGCCGGCCGGCCGGAACGCCCGATGAGGCCGTGGCGGCAGCCAAGGCGCTCGGCGGGTCGGTCTGGGTGGTCAAGGCGCAGGTCCATGCCGGCGGGCGCGGCAAGGCCGGCGGCGTGAAGCTCTCGCGCGATCTCGACGCGGTGCGCTCGGCTGCGGCGGCGATGCTCGGCACGCGCCTCGCCACCAAGCAGACCGGCCCCGAGGGGCTGCCGGTGGAGAAGGTGTACGTCGAGAGCGGCTCACAGATCGAGCGGGAGATCTACCTGTCGCTGACGCTGAACCGCGAGAAGGGGCGCATCGCGCTCATCGCTTCCTCCGCGGGCGGCATGGACATCGAGGAGGTCGCCGAGAAGACCCCCGAGCAGATCCTCTCGGTCACGGTGCATCCGGCCGCCGGCCTGCAGCCCTTCCAGGCGCGCCAGCTCGCCTTCGGCCTCGGCCTGAAGGGCGATCAGATCAAGCAGTTCCAGCACATCGCACTCGCGCTGTACAAACTCTCCCTCGAGCAGGACGCGAGCCTGCTCGAGATCAACCCGCTGATCGTGACCCAGTCCGGGCAGCTCGTCGCGCTCGATGCGAAATTCAACATCGACGCCAACGCAGTGTTCCGCCATCCGGAGCTCGCCAAGCTGCGTGATCCGAGCCAGGAAGATCCCATGGAGCGGCGCGCCAGCGAGCACGAGCTCAACTATGTCTCCCTCGAGGGCGACATCGCCTGCATGGTCAACGGCGCCGGGCTCGCCATGGCGACGATGGACCTGATCAAGCTGCACGGCGGCCAGCCGGCCAACTTCCTCGATGTCGGCGGCGGGGCGACCAGCGAGCGCGTGACGCACGCGTTCCAGCTGATCCTCTCCAACCCCAAGGTCCGCGCGGTACTGGTCAACATCTTCGGCGGCATCGTGCGCTGCGACATGATCGCCGAGGGTGTCGTCAATGCCGTGAAGCACGTCGGGGTCAAGGTTCCGGTGGTCGTGCGGCTCGAGGGCACCAACGCCGAGAAGGCGCGCGAGGTGCTCTCCAGCAGCGGCCTGACGATCACGCCGGCGACCGATCTGACGGATGCGGCGCGCAAAGTCGTGGCGCTCGCGGCGGGCGGTGCGGCCTGAGCCGCGCGTTAGATCAAGAGTAAGGATTTCGACGCATGAGCATTCTGGTCAACAAGCAAACCAAGGTGATCTGCCAGGGCTTCACCGGTAAGCAGGGCACGTTCCACTCCGAGCAGGCGATTGCCTACGGCACGCAGCTCGTCGGCGGCGTGACGCCCGGGCGCGGCGGGGAGAAGCATCTCGACCGGCCGGTGTTCGATACCGTGCGGGACGCGGTGCGCGAGACCGGCGCGACGGCGAGCATGATCTACGTGCCGGCCGCCGGCGCAGCCGATGCGATCCTCGAGGCAGCCGACGCGGGCATCGAGCTCGCGGTGTGCATCACCGAGGGCGTGCCGGTCAACGACATGGTGCGCGTCAAGGCGGCGCTCGCCGGCTCGGCGACGCGCCTGGTCGGGCCGAACTGCCCGGGGGTCATCACCCCGGATGAGTGCAAGATCGGCATCATGCCGGGGTTCATCCACAAGAAGGGCGCGGTCGGAATCGTCTCGCGCTCCGGCACGCTCACCTACGAGGCCGTCTACCAGACCACGCGCATCGGACTCGGGCAGAGCACCTGCGTCGGCATCGGCGGCGACCCGGTGCGCGGCCTGAACTTCGTTGACGTGCTCGAGCTGTTCGAGCGCGACCCCGGCACCGAGGGCATCATCCTGGTCGGGGAGATCGGCGGCAGCGACGAGGAGGCGGCCGCCCGCTACATCCATCGCTTCGTGAGCAAGCCGGTGGTGGCCTACATCGCCGGGGTGACCGCCCCGCCCGGCAAGCGCATGGGTCACGCCGGCGCCATCGTCGCCGGCGGCAAAGGCACCGCGGCCGACAAGTACGCCGCGTTCGAGGCCGCCGGGGTGCGCACGGTCAAATCGCCCGCCGAGCTCGGCAGCGCCATGAACGATCTGCTGCGCCGCCGGCGTGCGCGCGCGGCGGCCCGCTCGGCACGGCCGGCCGCCCGGCCTGCGGCGGCGCCCGCGAAGCGCGCTGCCGAAAAGCCGGCCCGCTCGAGCGTGAAGCGGGCGAGCGCGAAGGTGGCGAAGCCCGCGGCGCGCAAGCCGGCCAAGAAGGTCGCGAAGCCGGTGGCCAAGAAGCGCGCCAAGCCGGCGGCCAAAAAGGCCGTCAAGCCGGCGCGCCGCAGCGGCAAGACCGCCGCCCGGAGCCGCGCGGCGGCGGGACGCCGAGGCCGGTAGCGCTCAACCGTACACCCAGGGAGGCTCATGAGTGAGTCTCTGCGCATCGCGCTCGCCCAGCTCGACCTGCTGGTCGGGGACGTCCAGGGCAATCTGACACAGGTCGTGAGCGTCGCCCGGCAGGCCCGAGAGGAGCACCGGGCCGACCTCACGCTGTTTCCGGAACTGGCGCTCTCGGGCTATCCGCCGGAGGATCTGCTCTTCCACCGGGGCTTTCGCGCGCAGATCGAGCGGGCCCTCGAGCAGCTGTGCCGCGAGGTGCCGGCCGGCCAGCTGATCGTCGGGTTCCCGGAGTACGGCGAGTCCGGCATCGCCAATGCGGCGGCCGTCATCGCGGCCGGGCACCTCGCGGCCGTGCACCGCAAGGCCGCGCTGCCGAACTACAAGGTGTTCGACGAGAAGCGCTACTTCCACCCCGGCACCGAGCCGACGGTGCTGTCCATCAAGGGCTTTCGCATCGGCGTGCTGATCTGCGAGGACCTGTGGGTGGCCGAGCCGGCGCGCCGCGCACACCTCGCCGGGGCCGAGCTGCTGGTGGTGATCAACGCCTCCCCGTACGAGCGCGGCAAGCAGCGCGAGCGCGAGGCGGTGGCCCGCGAGCGCGTCCGCGAGGTCGCCCTGCCGCTCGCCTACGTGAACACCCTCGGCGGCCAGGACGAGCTGGTCTTCGACGGCAACTCGTTCGTGATGAACGCCGAGGGCGAAGTCGTGCTGCGCGCGCCGCCCTTCGAGGCGGGCCTGTACTGCGCCGAGTTCACGCGCGAGGCGGGCCGGGTCGTGCCGCGCCCCGGGGTGGTTGCGCCGGAGCTGAGCGAGACGGCGAGCGTCTACAGCGCACTCGTGCTCGGCGTGCGCGATTACGTGAACAAGCACGGATTCCCGGGCGTGGTGATGGGGCTGTCGGGCGGCATCGACTCGGCGCTCACGCTCGCCATCGCGGTCGATGCCCTCGGCGCCGATCGCGTGCACGCGGTGATGATGCCCTCGCGCTATACGGCGCAGATGAGCCTCACCGATGCGCAGGAGGAGGCCCGGCTGCTCGGGGTCCGCTACAGCGTGCTGTCGATCGAGAGCATGTTCGAGGCGACGCTCGCGACGCTCGCCGGGGAATTCGCCGGGCTGCCGGTGGATGCCACCGAGGAGAACATCCAGTCGCGCTGCCGCATGCTGCTGCTGATGGGGTTGTCGAACAAGACCGGACGGATGCTGCTCACCACGGGCAACAAGAGCGAGATGGCCGTCGGTTACGCCACGCTCTACGGCGACATGGCCGGCGGCTTCGCGCCCATCAAGGACTGCAGCAAGCTGCTGGTGTACCGGCTGGCCGCCTACCGCAATGCGATCGCCCCGGTGATCCCGCAGCGTGTGATCGAGCGGCCGCCCTCGGCGGAGCTGCGTGCCGACCAGAAGGACTCCGACAGCCTGCCGCCCTACGAGGTGCTTGATCCGATCCTCGCGGCGTTCATCGAGGAGGACCTCTCGGTCGATGAGATCGCCGCGCGCGGCTTCGACCGGGTGACCGTCGGGCGGGTGCTCGACCTGGTCAAGCGCAACGAATACAAGCGCCGCCAGGCGCCCCCGGGCGTGCGGGTCAGCCGCCGCGCGTTCGGCCGCGACTGGCGCTATCCGATCACCAACGGCTATCGGCGCTAGCGCGCCGGGGCGGGAATGGGCCGCTGCAGGATCACGGCCGGCTGGTCGTTGTAGAGGCTGCGCTCGAGTTCGGAGAAGCCGGTCTTCGCGAGCACGCGCAGCGAGGCCCCATTGCGTTCATCGACGAGGCAGACGCATCGCTCGTACGGCAGGTGCGCATCACCCCAGGCGAGCACGCCGCGCACCGCCTCGGTGGCATAGCCCTGGCCGTGGCAGCGCGAGGCGAGGGCGAACCCGAGCTCCGCTCCGGTGCGCAGCAGCGGCGCGCCGTCGCGCCGGAAGTCGGCGA
>JAKBBE010000089.1 GCA_021826035.1 Pseudomonadota bacterium
TCTTGCGCTCACGGGAGCTGTTCAGCGCCTCGAGAACGGTCGCCTCATCGACGACCCCATCCTGCACGAGGCGCTGCGGCAGGCCGCCGAGCCCGGTGCGTGCGCCCCCGAGCGCTGCAGAGACATTATCATTCATGGACTTACGGTGGTCCGATTCGATCCGCGGGGCTCAAGTGTACCCAAGCCGGCGGGGCCGGCCATTGTCAAATCTGCCTCCGATCCTCGCACAGGGGAAGGTCTCTCACCGTGACTGGGCTCCCAAAAGAAGATGCCCCCGCAAAGCGGGGGCATCTTCGCCAAACATCGTCACTGCAGAATTAATAGCAGCTGGCGGGGAGATAGGCATCGTTCGCGATCGTGCCAGCCGTCAGAGCGGCACCTTTTACGACCGTAAGGCCAGTGGCAGGAGTCGGGGAGGTGGCGCCGCTGCAAACCCAGCTGATATCGCCGTTTGCCGACTGGAACGCGGTAAGCGTGATGCTATTCTGCGCGCCGGTGATGTTTGAGTTCGCATTGGCGCCGCCGTAGATCGCAGTGATCACCCCATTGGCGTACTTCATGCTCTTAACATACGTTCCGCTGATCGAGCTGTTAATGCCGAGATTGGACAGGGCGGCGCAGCTACCGCCCGCCGTGCCGTGGCTGGCGTAGCACTCATCGAATGCGGTTTCGATTCCGCCGGCTAGCGAGAGGCCTTCAGAGACCTGCGCCCGGATGGTGTAGTTCTGGTAGGCAGGGATCGCGATCGCTGCCAGGATGCCGATGATCGCGATGACGATCATCAACTCAATGAGGGTGAAGCCCTTTTGCACCGATTTCATGAACGAGACTCCTCTTGGGGGACAGATAGATTTTTACGAAGAGGCGCAAAAGGCCGCCTGCTGGCGTATAGAAAGCAAGAGCCGTGCCAGCCTCGAGGATGCGCCGTAATATATTGATTCGGCGTGAGTTCTTTTCGAACGCTACGGCTATGTTAAATGTGAGTTCGAATTTCGGCGGTCTAATGGAATCTATTGACGTCAGGAAGTGACGCAAATGGTCACATTGGGCGTGAGCTGCGCAAAACTGTACGGCTCTGTGGTGCGGGATTCTGCCGAAATTTGCGAATCTGCCGGTCGAGTCACGCCGCCACTTAACCGGAGACCGCCACAATCTGCCGGCTAGAAGGTCCATGGGCCTGTACGTGATCGCGGGTCAGAGGCTTTGAGTCCCGTGAGTTCGGAACCGATACTGTCCGGGCGGAGGATTGGTGATGGGCGCGGTGGTCACAATGCCGTCGAACGCGGAGACTCTGGAAGCGCTCAGGCCGCGCAAAGTCGAGCTTACGGTTCTCATGCCCTGTCTCAACGAGGCCGAGACCGTGGCAGTCTGTGTGCGCAAAGCCCAGGAATTCTTGCGGCGCGCCGCTGTCGACGGGGAAGTTCTGGTGGCCGACAACGGCTCAAGCGACGGCTCGATCGAGCTGGCCCAAAGCGCCGGTGCGCGCGTGGTGCAAGCTGAGCAGAAAGGCTATGGCAGTGCCCTCATGGCAGGCATCGCCGCTGCGCACGGCCAGTTCGTCATCATGGCCGATGCGGATGACAGCTATGACTTCTCGCGGCTTGATGCATTTCTGCAGTCGCTGCGCGAGGGCCACGAACTGGTGATTGGCCACCGCTTCCGCGGCGGGATTCGTCCAGGCGCAATGCCATGGCTGCACCGGTATCTCGGCAATCCGGTGCTCAGTTTCATTGGCCGACTATTCTTCTCGTGCCGCATCGGCGATTTCCACTGTGGTTTGCGCGGGATCAACCGCGGCGCCGCGTTGCGGCTGGGCCTGAGTGCGCCGGGAATGGAGTTCGCCAGCGAGATGATCGTGAAGGCAGCGCTGGCCGGTTGGTCGATCGACGAAGTTCCCACGGTACTCTCGCCTGACGGGCGAACGCGGCCCCCCCATTTGCGCAGCTGGCGAGATGGTTGGCGCCATCTCCGATTCCTCCTCATGATGAGCCCGCGCTGGCTGCTCTTCTACCCCGGCGTGTCACTCATTACTGTCGGCGTGGCCGTGGAGCTGCTACTCATGCGCGGTCCCGTGGCAATTCACGGTGTCGGCTTCGGCGTTCACACCATGCTGTATGCCGCCGGCGCGACCATTCTGGGCTTGCAGCTGGTGCTGTTTTCCGTCATCGCGCGCACTGTTGGGGTGTTGAAGCATCTCCTCCCGATGACACCGAAGCTGCGGTCATTCTTGCAAGTGTTTACCGTAGAACGGGGGATTCTTCTCGGCTGCGCGTTCGGGCTCTCGGGATTGACTCTGGCCGTGTATACACTCGATACCTGGTTCCGGGCGCGATTCGGCCCGCTGAATCCCCTGACGGCGATGCACGCCGTGATTATCTCGGTGACCTTGATGCTGGCGGGCGGGGAGATCCTTTTTGCGTCGTTTCTGCTCGGACTGATTGACGTTCATCCTGACGAAAGTGCCGGCGAGTGATTCGCGCTGACCGACCCCGGCGGCTGGCGTTGGGATCCTCCTTGACGCGTTTACTGGGGCGAGTTGCCATCGTACCCCGCTGGCTGGTCTATGGGTGCTGTTCCCTTATGGTGGTACTCACCAGTTACCACCTTGGCAAGGCGATGTCCTGGGACACCATGGAATACCATGTGTACGCCGGCTTCAGCGCTCTGCACAACCGATTTCATCAGGACTATTTCGCCGCTGGGCCGCAGGGATATTTCAATCCTTACGCCTACGTTCCATTTTATCTGCTGCTGCGCTCCTCGCTTCCCCCCCTGGTCATTGCGTCAATTATGGCGCTCGTGCAGAGCGCAATTCTTTGGTTGACCTACGAGCTGGCCCTGCGCGTGGTGCCTGTAAGCACGCCTCGCGTTCGCATGGCGATCGCGATTCTTGCGGTCATCTTTGCGTTCGCCAATCCGGTCCTCATCAACGAATTCGGCTCGAGCTACTCGGACGTCACGACCGCCGAACTGGCCCTGGCTGGCTGGCTGCTGCTCGCCGATGTCATCTGGACGCCCCATGCGCTTCGCGTCGCCGGCGCGGCGCTCCTGCTGGGCGTGGCGACCGGGTTGAAGCCCACCAATGCGGTGCACGCCATCTCCGCCGCGATCCTGCTCCTATTTGTTCCCGGTGGCTGGGTCCGAAAGATTCGCTACGGTGCGCTGTATGGAGTGACGCTGGCGTTCGGGTTTGTGCTCATCAACCTGCCCTGGTCAATCCATCTGGAACGACACTTTGCGGATCCGGTATTCCCGCTCCTGAACGGTCTGTTCCGTTCGCCTGACTATTTGACCGGTTCAATCCTGGATCATCGCTTCATCCCCGCGACACTCGGCGCGGCGCTGCTGCGGCCGTTTACGATCGTCTTGCCGCTCCCCTGGATTCACTTCGAAATGCCGGCACCGGATCTCCGCTACGCGCTCCTGCTCGTCCTCGCGCTGCTCGTGTCGGTGCGTTGTCTGTGGCGCCGGTTCATTGCGAATACCCCGTCAGACGACCACGCGCTGGATTCGGCAGACCGTGTCTTAGTCGCACTCGGCGTAGCTTTTTCTGTTGACTGGGCGCTCTGGCTTCCCGTGTCGGGGAACAGTCGTTACTTCATACCCATGGCGTGCGTCGCGGCGGCCCTGTGTATGGCGCTCACATTTCGCCTCTTTTCGGGGCGGCCAGCGCTACGCAATGGTGTGTTGATTGCTGTCTTCGTTGTGCAGCTATATCAGCTTTACGCCGGAACAGAGTATCGACAATACTTGCCCTGGCGCAATGGCCATTGGTTCAGCTTGTCCGTGCCGGCGCAACTGGAGTCTCACGCGGATCTTTATTTTCTCATTGGCGGTCAGACCAATTCCTTCATTATTCCAGAGCTGCCTAGAGCTTCCGGGTTCGTTAATCTCAGCGGACAGTATGAGCTCGAACCGGACGATGCGGGCGGCCGCCATGTTAAGGCTCTGATTCGCCGCTATGCACCCCACTTGCGGGTGATTTGGTCCGACCCGAGTACGACATTGGCGTCGCAGGCGCGTCCATCATTCTTCGATGCGCCGGATGACGCGCTAGAGCCCTTCGGGTTGAAAGTTGATCGAAATCGATGTTCCATGATCGTCGCTGGTGGCGTCGACGTCATCTTTATGACGGGTTCTCCGGTCCGACATCGAATCGGAATAGTCGATGGCAGACCGGATACGAAGCACCTGATGACTTGCCAAGTGGTGCAGCACACTTCTGCCTCAGGCCCACTGCCTGGTCAGCGAACCGCAGACGCTGCATTTAATCACCTGGAAAATGCCTGCCCGGCGCTCTTTCAACCTCGTCGCCCCGGCGATGTCCTCATGGGCGATGCCCGGACCGGCTATATCTTCGTACGTAAATACGCCGGGACGTCAGTGAACGCATGGATTGCGCGTGGAATCATTCGGTTCGCGAAGCTGGCGCCCGGCGGGCGGGAGAAAACAGCCGGCTCAGAGAACCTCTGGGCAACCGCGCCGCCTCATGTCGTCTGCGGATCGCAGGGCGCGGGCTTTATCAAAGACCTGCCGCAGTGAATGGCCAAAAGCGACTCACCGAAATTTCGACGATGAACCGAACGCGGCTGATCGTGCCGATCCTCAATGGCGGTCGCCGCTGGCACGAGGCGGCCGCGGCGATTGTCGCGGCGGTTCCCGACCCTAAGCTAGTGGTGGTTGTCGACTCAGGCTCGAGCGACGGCAGCGATCGCGTGGCAGTCGACAGTGGTTTCGAGTTCCACCAGATCGAATCACATACTTTCAATCATGGGCGAACCCGCCAATGGGCAGTGGACCAGTTCTGTTCTGGGCAGGAATTTGCCATCTTCCTGACCCAAGATGCGGTGCTTGAAGGGGCGCAGTCGCTGGCCGCACTGATGGATGCGTTCTCGGATTCGACGATCGGCGCCGCTTACGGCCGGCAATTACCACACGCCGGTGCTGGGCCGTTCGAGGCCCATGTGATTCTCTTCAACTACGGCGAGAAAAGTGAAACGCGTTCGCTTGCCGATGCGGCTTCGTACGGGATTAAGGCCGCATATCTTTCCAATTCATTTGCTGCCTACCGTTTGAGCGCTCTCGCGGCCTGTGGCGGCTTTCCAAGCCATCTCATTCTCGGTGAGGACACCGCTGTGGCGCTGAAAATGCTCTTGGCCGGCTGGAGCATCAGATATTGCGCCGACGGTCGGGTGCGCCATTCGCACGCTTACACCATTGCACAAGATGCGCGGCGGTATTTCGATTTTGGAGTTCTGCACTCGCAATTGCCGGAATTGATTCGCCACTTTGGAGCGGCGGAGGGCGAGGGAAAAAGATTTATGGTGTCTGAATTGCGGTACGTTGCAAAACATGCACTGTGGCGAGTGCCTCTGGTAATTGTGCGCAATATAGTCAAGTATTTGGGTTACCGCTTGGGCCGAATTTACAAATATCTGCCGCAGACACTATGCCGGCGTTTGAGCATGACTCAGGGATATTGGCGAACGCGAAAGCTCGAATAGCAACGCGAAGTGACGCAAGATGCGGGGCGCATGCCTGATTGCTCAGCGTCATGTACGCCGAAAGACGCCATAAACCGCGTAGTAACGAAAGTGCTTATCGAGAAACGCTGAACGAAACGGTTGATAGAACATTCTCAACTGATCGAATCCCACTTGCTCTATCGTGGCTATCAACGATGCTTCGGGATAGGGCCTCTTATGATCGGGGTCGCTGGCGAAACCGCGTGCGCCGGGGACGCCGACCACGAACACTCCATTAGTACGCAGTACGCGATAAATTTCCCCAAGCAGCGGCTCGGGTTCCGCAAGGTGCTCGAGGACATTGTCGAGCACTACGCCATCGAATTTGGCGTCATCAAACGGCAGATCGTTTCGTTGCATCAAATGCACTGGCAATCCTTGGTTGCGGCAACACGCAACTGCTCTGTCATTTACGTCAGTTCCGATAGTTTTCGGCCGATACCGGACAAAATCTCCGATGCCACATCCTACGTCGAGCACCGCGCCCTGCAAGTGTCGGGAAATGCGCGGATACAGCCAGAGATTGCGATACCAAAGACCTGATCGTTTGCGCTGTCTCAGATATAAAAAGTATTCGTCATATTGCGTCATATGTAGACCTCAAAAGCCTATTCAGGACGCACGGCATGCGGAACGTTGGATAGGGTCTACTCATGCATCATGTGCATTTTTCGGAGTGACCGGATGATAGGTTACGATTCGCTGGATGGCGAAACTCACCGGCGCATTAATTCCCGCAAGTAAAATCGCAGCTGTAATGTACCAAAAATGCAACCGACTGACGAAGAAGCTAAGAGTCACTGTATTTACACAGAGCAGCGCGGCGTTCACAAGCATATAGCGCGCGGCGCCGGCGCGGCTTGCCGAGTGAGTCGAGAATGTGAATCTTGCATTGAGGGAATAGCCGGTAATGTTCGCAACGATAAACGTTATTACGTAGGCCAGTAGGTAATTTATTCCTGCGAGTCCGTGCAGCGTGAAAAGAATGATGACGCCAAGTGCGAGGCATGCGAGACCGACGGAGCAGAAACGGAGTAACTGAATAATTCGTTCCACCATCGTGTCATGCTTTTGGCTGTCAGAGTGTAAGAGGTTCGCTGGCATCTGAATCGGTGTGGACGCGCCTGCGCGTGTCCTTTCCGGTTGGATATTTCGCGTGCGTCGTTGTGAATTCTTCATTGAAAAAATAGGTGGGTTTCGTCATGAACGCCAATGGAAGTCTCACGCTATCGCATCGGGGGTTTCGACGGCTGTGCCCTGTACGCGGCGTATCGATGTACAGTTCGTCATGTGGATGCAGGGCATGTGTTCACGAGGTTGTTTCTGTTGCGGATCGTCTAAACCGTGGCAGCGCTGCCTTTCGCCGGTCAGTCTGACGGCATGCTGGAGATTGGTGTGCTCGATCCGGGGTGTGTCCGAAATCCACGGTGTATGTGTGTCCGAAGTGCGCCGAACTGAATGGCAAATATCCAATTACGGCCCCGAGGTCGCTGACCCTGTCCGATCTATATCGTTTTAAGGTAAAGGGCTATCGTGGGGCTGGCTACGCGCAGGGTCCGTAATTGTGAAAGCCGACGAGACTGAGTTGCTCGGCGCCTCGTTCGGACTGTGATCACCTGCACTATTTTACAATATGCAGGACACATCGGTGTCGTTGCAGTCTACAGTGTGACGCCGGGGTATACGGGTAGTAACTCTCATGATTTTCCAGTGGCTTAATGCCCAAGACGCGATTGCTGCGGGTCATGCGCTAGCAGATTCATTTCTTCTTGACGATGCCCGGCCGATCAAGGCCCGGGCCAAGGTCAAGGGGGACGTTCAGCGGGCGGAAGTACATCGCCTGCTGCAGCGAGCGGTGCAGAATGCAAAGCCCCTGAAGCTCAATATCTTTAAGCGGGCGAAGTTACTTGGCGCCTTCAAGTGGCGGCTGATCGAACAGGGATTCGATGAGGGTGATGCTGGCGAGCTGACGCATCTGCTGCTGCTCCAATTGACTGGCGCCCGCATGTCATCAGTCGTGGATTCTCCGATGCGTGCGCCGTCTGCGGGTGGGGCACGCAAGCGCATCGATCTTTCGCTTGGCGCGGCTGATGCTGCGGCGCAGCGTGGCGATTATGCTGAAGTGGTCGTCCGGCTTGAGGAAGTGCTGTCGGTCGACGCAGAGCATGTCGTTGCGCTCAGTAACTTAGGTGACGCGCTGTGCTTTCTGGGACGCTATCCAGAGGCGGAGCGCGCTTATCGGAAGGCCGTACGCGCCAATCCAAAGCGCGCCGATACGCATCTAAAGCTCGGGGCCGTGTTGCATTCGCGAGGTGACTTCGCGGGCGCAGAGACGACGTTGCGACGGGCTGTGAAACTTGAGCCGCGCAGTCCAAATCCATTGTGTGCGTTGGGACATACGCTGAGCGCGCTGAATCGCACGAATGATGCCAAAATCTGTTTTGAAAAGGCATTGAGACTCAAACCCCGCTCGACTGGGGGACTATGTGGTTTGGCCCGTTTGGCCACCATGGATGGGCGGTTCGGTGACGCGGAGGCATTGCTGCGCCAAGCCCTTGAGTTCGACCCTGAGTGCATAGAGGCGCTCACCTGGCTGGTCGAGCAGCGGCGTATGACACCTGAGGATCAGGGCTGGCTCGAGCGCGCGCGGCAATTATTGGAGAGACCACTGACGCCCATGGAGGCATCGGGTCTGAATTTCGCCATCGGCAAGTATTGCGACGACATTGGCGAGTATGCGTCAGCGTTTGAGTCGTTTCGAATTGCGAACGAGCAGCGGAAGAAGATATCCATGCGGTACGACCGGGCGGCCCGCGCGGCTTGGGTGGATGATGTTATTAAACATTACACTCCGGAGCAGGTTCGGGCTGCGGTGGACGGCGCAGATGATTCGCGACGGCCAGTGTTCGTAGTTGGCATGATGCGTTCCGGAACGACTTTAATGGAGCAGATTATTGCCTCGCATCCGCAGGTTGCGGGTGCCGGTGAATTGCAGTTTTGGGGAATTCTGGAATACAAATATCAGGACTGGGTCTGTGGCAGGGCGTCCGATCCCGGCGTGGGTGCGGACCTGGCACGCACATACCTTGATGAGCTCTCTCGTCATTCATCCGACGCAGCGAGAGTGGTCGACAAGACGCCGGCTAATGTGGATTATCTGGGGATCATCCACCGGGTGCTGCCCAATGCTCGGTTCATTTACATGCGGCGCGATCCAGTGGATACGTGCCTGTCCTGCTACTTCCAGAACTTTATCAATGCTGCTTCCTTCGCGATGGATCTGCAGGATCTTGCGCATTATTACCGTGAACAGCACCGACTGGTCGCACATTGGCGCTCGGTGTTGCCCAAAGAAGCTTTTCTTGAAGTGCCCTACGAAGAGTTGGTGGCGGACCAGGAAAACTGGAGCCGACGAGTTCTCGAGTTCATTGGCCTGGAATGGGATCCGAAGGTTCTCGAGTTTTACAAGACTGATCGCGCGGTGCTAACTGCGAGTCACTGGCAGGTTAGACAAAAGGTGTACACAAGTTCTATCGGGCGTTCGAAGCACTATCAGAAATACGTTGGGCCGCTGCTAAAACTCAGGAACCTTTCGTCCTAAGACAGTGCGTGACGGTAACGCAGGTGCCGCAAAAGTAGGCGTCTCGAGTCGCAGTTCCTCTTCCGTCAAGCACAAGGGGAAACTTCTTCGCTGCCGGCTAATTCCACGAGCACGACAAGGGCGCCGCGTTCAGCCGGTCGCCGAACGGTACGATCTCTGTGCTGTCATACAGGACGACGCCGAAAGCGAGGCGGTTTCCGCAGGCCTCGGCTAGGAGTTTGGGCGGCAGAGCACTTGCAGTGCTGATGGTCGAGGGACTTTCGTGCCATCGGCAGTCGAGCGGGTCTCATCGGTGCCGGTACGGGCGCTGATCGGCATGTGCAGGCCCTGAGGGTGTTCCGCGTGACCGGGATGGATGGCGGCGCCTATGACTCTCTCAAGCGACCATCGTCGCCATGCGCCGCAGGTTCAGCGCCGCACATACCAGCTTGAACTCGGCGCGCGCCTTGGCGATGCCTCGCAAGCTGAACTGGCGGAACCCCAGCACGCTCTTGAGCCAGCCGTTGGGTGGCTCGGCGATCCACCTGCGCTTGCGGTAGGCCGCCCGGCCCGCTGGGCTGTGCAGCTTGGCGGCCATCGCGGCGGTGTACGGATGAGTCTGTGGATCGATCTGGGCGTGGCGCTTGCCCTCACGACCCAGCGCCACCACCAACTCGATCGGGGCGAGCCGCAGGTTCTCCTCGCTGCGATAGCCCGCATCGGCCAAGCCCAGCTCGGGCAACTCACCGAGGTTCTTCCGCACCGCGTGGATCATCGGCAGCAGCCACTTCGCATCCGGCGCGGCGTTGTTCAGTTCGGCTGCCACGATGATGTGTGCGGCCGAGTCCACCGCCGTCTGCGCGTTGTAGGCGGGGTCAAAACCCCCGCCAGCGCGCTTCATGATGCGGCTGTCCGGGTCGGTAAAGTTCTCCTGCGCCTGTGCCTCGGGAACGCCAAAGTGGCGCGTGCTCAGCCCACCGCCCGGACCTCTGGTGTTGCCCTCATCATCCACTCGGCGCCCTTGCTGGCGATCCTGTTCGCACTGGCGCTGCTCAAGACGCAACCGCGCCGCCTCGATGGCCTGATCCAGGCCCGGATGAACGCGGCGGGATCGGATTGAGCTGCTGCAACGGCCATCTGATAATCGAGCGCGAAGGAGGTTTGGCCGGTGGCGCCCATCGGTCGCACGAGCGTGGTCGTGCCAGTCCGGCGGGAGCTACGATTGGGTCCGCAGGGGTCGGCGAGGGTTTCTTCCGCCCGTCGCTTTACACATCGACCGATCATGCCCCCTCCGAGTCCCGGCCGACTGGGATTCGGACGCTCGGCAGATTGGGAGTCAACGGTCCGCAGATTGGGAGTCTTCAATTCGCCCCCGGGGCCGCTTTTGTCACGCTCAAGATTGGGGTCTCAGCGCACCCAGACATTGGTGACGCCCTGCAGCGCCTCTGGGGACTATCGGGAACAAAGACGTCCGCGGTACGCGGAGGGCCTCTCTCTCCCCGCTATTCGATCCCGAGCTTCTTCATCCGGTAGCGCAGCGCCCGGAAGTTCATGCCGAGAAGCTTCGTGGCGGCAGTCTTCTTGTAGCGGGTCCTCTCCAGCGCATGCAGGATGGCGTTGCGGTCGATATCTTCCAGGGGATCGCCCCGCTCGCCACCGGCGAGTGGATCCGCCGTGCCCAGAACCCTGCTCATCACCGGCGCGACCGGCTCAGGCAAGACGTGGATCGCCTGCGCACTCGCGCAGCAGACCTGCCGCCAAGGGCACTCGGTACGCTACTTCCGGATGCCGCGCCTCATCGAGGAACTGCGCATCGCGCACGGTGACGGCAACTACATCAAGTTTCTGAAGAGCCTATCCAAAGCCGCTCTCGTCGTCCTCGACGACAGGTGAAGTGGTCCCTACGCAGCGGACCTCTTAGGCGGCGTTTGATCGACGTGTTGCATTCTGCGCGCATACTCGTTCGGCGACAAGTATCCGAGTGATGAGTGCAGACGAACCGGGTTGTAAAATCCGT
>JAKBBE010000090.1 GCA_021826035.1 Pseudomonadota bacterium
GCATCGGCGCCCACGAGCTCGAGCGTGCGCACGTCGCGGGCAAGACCCGCCCCGCCGCTGCTGTCCGACCCGGCAATCACCAGCACCGCGGGACGTCGACCCATGCCGTTACGCTCCGAACGCGACCAGGACGACCTCACCGCTCCGGCGCGCCAGCAGCCTGCGGCCGGCCTGCCAGGCGCGGATCCCGGAGCGACAACACAACACCACCCGGTCCGCGTCGGGCAGCGGCTGCTCGCCGAGCGCCTCGACCGACAGGCGTCGCGCCTGCGCAAGGGGCGACACCGGCGCCTCCTCCAGACTGCGCAGATCGATCACCAGGTCGCTCGGGCGCACCTCTTCAGGGGCGATGAAGCGCAACTGCGGCTCGGCCGGCTCACTCGCACGGGCAAAGCTGAACCCGCCGAAACGCAGCGTGGCCAGATCAACACTGACCAACCGCCCGAGTACCGAGGGGGCGAGCTGCAGCAGATACGCGAGCGTCAGGTGCGCTTGCAGGGCTCCGAGCACCCCGACCGCGCTGCCGAGCACTCCGTTCGCCGCGCAGGAGCCGGCGGTCTGCGGCATGTGCGGAAACACCGCGCGATAACTCGGCGCGCCGCCGCAGAACACCCCCGCATAGCCGGCCAGACCGAGCACCGAGGCGCTGATCAGGGCCGTGCCACGGCGATGACACTCATCGCTGAGGATGTAGGTGAGCGCGAGGCTGTCGGCCGCATCGACCACCACGTCGGCGCGGGCACACCATTCGGCCGCATTGCGGGGCGTGAGCCGCTCGATGACCCCGCGGATCGACACCTCGGGGTTCAGCGCTGTGAGGCTCGCGGCCGCGACGCTCGCCTTCGGCGCGCCGAGATCGCTCATCCGGTAGAGGGGCTGACGGTGCAGATTCGACAGCTCCACCTGATCCGGATCGAGGACCTCGATCTGCCCGACCCCCGCGGCGCAGAGGTATTCCAACACGGCGCAGCCGAGTCCGCCGGCACCGGCGACGAGCACCCGGGCGGCCGCCAGGCGCGCCTGCCCGGCCGCCCCCACCTGCGGCAGCACGCTCTGGCGCGCATAGCGCTCGCTCACGCGGCCCCCTCGCCCGCCGCCACCCACGCGCGCATGCGTGCCTCGGGATCGGGGTGGCGCACGATGTCGTTCACCACCGCGGCCGAGTCGGCCCCGGCGGCAAACACGCCGGCCAGCCGCTCGAGCGTCAGTCCGCCGATCGCCACCAGCGGGCACGATCCGATGCGCCGCTTCCACTCCCCGATGCGGCTCACGCCCTGCGGCGCGAATGGCATCACCTTCAGCAGCGTCGGATAGATCGGCCCGAGCGCCACATACTGCGGCTCGAGCGCGAGTGCGCGTTCGAGCTCGTGCTCATCGTGCGTGCTGATGCCAAGACGCACGCCGGCGCGGCGCAGCGCCGGGACATCCGCGCCGTCGAGATCGCCCTGACCGAGATGCACGTAATCGCAGCCCTCCTCGAGGGCGAGCTGCCAGTAGTCGTTGACCACGAGCTGCGCACCGGCGCGCGCGCAGAGCGCGCGCGCAGAGCGGATCTGCTCGCGCAGCGGCGCGTGCGGATCCTTGATGCGCAGCTGAATCAGCCGCACCCCGCAGGGCAGGAGCCGCGCCACCCACTGCGCACTCTCCACGACCGGATAGACGCGTGCGAGCATCAGCGCAGCAGCGCGGTGCCCACCACCGGGCTCGAGGGCACGGCCATGTCGCGCGGCTCGATCGGGCCGGCGAGAAACCCCTCGCGCCCGGCGATCACCGCCTGCGCGAACGCGCCGGCCATACGGGCCGGATCGGCGGCCTGCGAGACCGCGGTATTGATCAACACCGCATCGAAGCCGAGCTCGAGCGCCTGCGCGGCATGCGAGGGCACCCCGATGCCCGCATCGATGATGAGCGGCACCTGGGCAAAGCGCGCGCGCAGCGCCTTCAAGCCGAACAGGTTGTTCAAACCGTGACCGGAGCCGATCGGTGAGCCCCAGGGCATCAGCACCCGGCAGCCGGCCGCGAGCAGCCGCTCGGCCACGGTGAGATCCTCGGTGGTGTACGGAAACACCTCGAAGTCCTCCGCGCACAGAATGCGCGCGGCCTCGACGAGCCCGAACACATCCGGCTGCAGCGTGTCCTCCTCGCCGATCACCTCGAGCTTCACCCAGCGGGTGCCGAACACCTCGCGCGCCATGTGCGCGGTGGTGACGGCTTCCTTCACGGTGTGGCAGCCGGCGGTGTTGGGCAGCACGCGCACGCCGAGCTCACGCACCAACGACCAGAACGCCTGCCCGGCCCGCTCCCCGGCGGCCTCGCGCCGCAGAGAGACCGTCACCACCTCGGTGCCGCTCGCCTGCACCGCCTCGGTGAGAATCGCCGGCGAGGGGTAGCGGGCGGTCCCGAGCAACAGCCGGGAGCGCACCGGCACGTCATAGAGCGTGAACATTCACCCTCCTTGCATGGGCGCGAGAATCTCGAGCCGATCGCCCTCGGCGAGCGCCGCCGCGCCGCGCTCGGGTGCCGGCACGAACTGGCCGTTCACCGCCGTGGCGAGCACCGCGTCGGCGAACCCGAGCTCGGCGAGCGCCGCGGCGAGATCCCCGGCGCGTACCTCGCGCCACTCGCCGTTCACCTGCAGGTTCACTGCATCACCTCCGGGGCCTCGCGTCCCTCGAGCACGAACTCCGCGGCCCGGCGCGCCAGCGCCGGGGCGGCCAGGAACCCGTGCCGGAACAGACCGTTGACGTACAGCGTCCCGTTGCGGCGCGTCAGCCGCGGCAAGTTGTCCGGGAAGGCCGGGCGGACGCCGGTGCCGATCTCCACGATCTCCGCCTCGCCGAACGCCGGGTGCAGCGCGTAGGCGGCGCCCAGCAGCTCGAGCATGGCGCGCGCCGAGATGCGACTCGCCTGATCGCTCTCGATCATGGTCGCCCCGATCATGTAACGACCCTCCCCGCGCGGCACGATGTACACCGGCGTGCGCGGATGCAACACGCGGATGGTGCGTGTCAACGTCACGTCCGGCGCCTGCACGTGCAGCATCTCGCCTTTGACCCCACGCAGGTCGGTGAGCACCGCGCGTGCCCCGAGTCCGGTGCAGTCGATGACGCAGTGGCCTTCCTCAGCCTCTGCCGGCGGCGTCTCGGCGCCGAAGCGGATCGTGCCGCCGAGTCCGGTGAGCCGCTCGGCGAGCGCCGCCAGCGCCGCACGCGGATCGATGTACGCCTCTTCCGGGAAGAACAGGCCGTGCTCGAACCGATCCTCCAGATCCGGCTCGAGGGCCGCGATGCCCGCCGCATCGAGCCACTGGTAATGCTCGGTGCGCCGCGCGAACTGCTTCAGCTCCGCCGTGTCGCGCGCATGCGCCAGCACCAGCGTGCCGCGACGCACCATGGCCGGGTAGCGCTCGGCCCACCAGGCAAAGCCCTCATCGCCGAGCGCTACGATGTGCGCCGGGGAACTGACGCGCTCGCACCAGGGCGCGAGCATCCCGCCGGCGAACCAGGAACAGCCGGCCCGCTCGAGGCTCGCGGCGCGCTCGAGGACCTCGACGCTCGCGCCCCGCTCGGCGAGCTCCACCGCGCAGGCGAGGCCCGCAACCCCCGCACCGATGATCGTGGCGTGCATGGTTCAGCCCTCCTGGGGAGCCCGGACGTAGAGTTCCGCGCCGCCGGCACGGAACTTCTCGGCCATCTCCTGCATGCCCTGCTCGCGCGCCTCGGCGCGCAGCTCCTGGGAGATGCGCATGGAGCAGAACTTCGGGCCGCACATCGAGCAGAAGTGCGCCACCTTGTGCGCCTCCTTCGGCATCGTCTCATCGTGGAACGCGCAGGCCGTATCCGGATCGAGCGACAGGTTGAACTGATCCTCCCAGCGGAAATCGAAGCGCGCGCGAGAGAGTGCGTCATCGCGCTCTTGTGCCCCGGGGTGTCCCTTGGCCAGATCCGCCGCGTGCGCGGCGATCTTGTAGGTGATGACGCCGGTCTTGACGTCATCGCGATTCGGCAGGCCCAGATGCTCCTTCGGCGTCACGTAGCAAAGCATCGCCGTGCCGTACCAGCCAATCATGGCCGCACCGATCGCCGAGGTGATGTGATCGTAGCCCGGGGCGATGTCGGTGGTCAGCGGCCCGAGCGTGTAGAACGGCGCCTCACCGCAGTGCTGAAGCTGTTTGTCCATGTTCGCCTTGATCTTGTGCATCGGCACGTGGCCGGGGCCCTCGATCATGACCTGGCAATCGTGCCGCCAGGCGATCTGGGTCAATTCTCCGAGCGTTTCGAGCTCGGCGAACTGGGCCGCATCGTTGGCATCGGCGATCGAGCCGGGGCGCAGGCCGTCGCCGAGGGAGAAACTCACGTCATAGGCGCGGCAGATCGCGCAGATCTCCTCGAAGTGCTCATAGAGGAAGCTCTCGCGGTGATGCGCCAGGCACCACTTGGCCATGATCGAGCCGCCGCGCGAGACGATGCCGGTGACGCGCCGGGCGGTGAGCGGCACGTGCGCCAGGCGCACCCCGGCATGGATGGTGAAGTAATCGACGCCCTGCTCGGCCTGCTCGATCAGCGTGTCGCGGAACACCTCCCAGGTGAGCGCCTCGGCGACCCCGCCGACCTTCTCGAGCGCCTGGTAGATCGGCACCGTGCCGATCGGCACCGGCGCATTGCGCAGGATCCACTCGCGGATGGTGTGGATGTTGCGCCCGGTGGACAGGTCCATCACCGTGTCGGCACCCCAGCGGATCGCCCAGACGAGCTTCTCGACCTCCTCGGCCATCGAGGAGCTGACCGCGGAGTTGCCGATGTTGGCGTTGATCTTCACCAGGAAGTTGCGCCCGATGATCATCGGCTCGAGTTCCGGGTGATTGATGTTGGCCGGAATGATGGCTCTGCCGGCGGCCACCTCGGCGCGCACGAACTCCGGGGTGACGTAATCGGGGATGCTCGCGCCCCAGTCCTCGCCGTCGCGCGCCGCGGCGAGGGCGCGCTCGCGTCCGAGGTTCTCGCGGATCGCGATGAACTCCATCTCCGGGGTGATGATCCCGGCGCGCGCATAGGCGAGCTGGGTCACGGCTCGGCCGTCCCGGGCGCGCAGCGGCGGCACGGTGGCCGCAAAGACGTCGGCGCCGGCTTCACGGGTGCCATTGTCCTCCGGGCGCACGCGTCGGCCCTCGTAGCGCTCGACGTCCCCGCGCGCGGTGACCCACGGCTCTCGCAGGCGGGCCAGGCCACGCTCGATGTCGATGTGCACCGCAGAGTCGGTGTAAGGGCCGGACGCGTCGTACACCGTCAGCGGCGGTTCACCGCTCGAGGGGTGCAGAGAGATCTGGCGCATCGGCACGCGCACATTCGGATGCAGGCGGCCCTGCACGTGGATCTTGCGGGACGCGGGCAGCGCGTCGGCGACGACTTTGGGAACGGCATTCATCGGGCAGGCTCCTTGATGCGGATCAACCGCAGGAAACCCAGCCACACCACCGAGAGAAAGCGCGCGAGCAGAACTTTCCTACGCCAGCATGAACTGGATCAGGTTCGAAGGGTCGCCGCGCCGCGCCCGCAGGCGCCGTCGGCCTCTCAGCCCCCTGCCGGGGCTCCCCTAGTCACGCGAGCGACGATAGTACGGTGCCGCCTACCGGTCAACGGCGCAATGTGAGCGCCGGCAGCGCTCGGGTGCCCTCGCGCCGCACGGCCTGCAGGAGCTGCGGGCGCAGCCCGAGCAGGCGCAGGATCGTGGGCGCGATCTGCACGGTGCGCACCGCGCCGAAGAAGGTTCCGGGCTTCAGCTGCGGGTTCGCCACGAGCAGCGCGACGTGCCGGTCGTCCTGATGGAACCCACCGTGCTCGGCGATCTTGCCGACGTGGTTGGCGTAGATGACCCCCGCGCGCGGCTCGAGAATGAAGTCTGGCGCGCGCGAGTCGGTGCGCGGATTGCCAAAGAGCGCATCGAGCTGAGGACCGCTGTAGAACGTGCCGATGCCGAGGTCGGTGCCGGCGGCCTGCTGGGCGATCAGGCTCGCGATCACCTGCCGCACGCGCCCGCGGTAGGCCGGGGTCAGCCACTCGAGCAGCACGTCATCGGCGACGTGGAAGCGGTTCGCCGCGCCGAGCGTGTCGAGCGCGGGCGTGAGCACCGTGCGGTCGGAGATGATCTTCACCTCCGAGCGCTCGAGCGGCGTGTTGCCGCTCTTGGCACTGACGATGAGCACGGTCGAGGCGGCGAGCCCGCGACGGCGCAGCGCCGCGACCATCCGACCGATCGAGCGATCGACGAATGCGAGGGCGGCGGTGAGCTTCGCGCTCGGCACGGCACCCGGGGCGAGATAGCCCCCCGAGGGGCGCTTCTGCGCCACGTTGACGGCCTGGAAGTCCATGCCGAACAGCGCCGGGGTGCCGACGCGCCGGGTGCCGGTGTGATCGAAGCCGTCGATTTCATGGATCAGTGCGCGCACCTTCAGACGGTCGTAGCGCTGGATCGCGGCGGTCGAGTCCTGAAAGGCGTGCCGCGGATCGATCAGTCCTGCGCCGCCCGGGCCGGTGAGCGCGAGGTTGGCGCGCGAGAGAATGGCATGCACCTCGGGGGCGTAGAAGTCATCGATGTTGCGCCCGGGACCCTCCTCGGGGCGGCCCGGACCGTTCAAGATGTCGTAGGCCGGATGCTTGTCGATCCAGGCGGTGCGCAGGCCGTGCGCATGCAGCACACCGAACACGGTGTTGACGCGCAGGTAATTGTGCGGCCAGAGCGGCGCGCAGTGTCCGTGCCGCAGCCGCTCGGGCAGGCGCTGCGGATCGATGGCCGCGGCGCTGTTGCCGGCGAGCCCGTGCGGGCTCCCCCCATCGAGGCGGGCCTCCTCGAGATCGAGCTTGCCGGTGAGGCGCACGACCGCGCCGCGCGGACCGTGGCACTGCGAGCCGGCCGGGTACAGTGCCCGATCGAAGGTATGGTCGTAGTAGACGCCCGTGACCCGCGGCGTTCCGCCGCTCACCTGGGCGATCATGCCCGGAAAGGAATCCGACGGTCGGGTGGTCATCGCGTCGGTGTAGGTGACCCCGTGACGGGCCAGGGCCGCGAGGTGCGGACAGGTCCCGGCGGCGATGCAGCGGGCGAGATCCTCCTGGTGGAGCCCATCGACGCTGATCAGCAGCACGTGCCGGATCGGCACCACGGACGTCTGCGCATGCGCCAGAGGCGCGAGCAGGGGCAGGACGGCAAGGAGCGCGGCAAGCCGCGCGAACGGGCGATGGGCACGCATCAGTCACTCGATCTTTGCAGTATTGCGACAGCGCGCCGCAGGGTAATGAGCCGATGTGACAGTGGCGTGACAGCCGTCGCGCCTCGCCGTCGGGCATCGGAGCGCGGCCCGGCGCTGCGGCCCGGGCGCGCTCCCGCCTCTCATCGCTCGGCCGGCCTCCAGGACCGAGCGGGACCATGTGCGCGGCGTGTTCCGTGCGATCACGGGTGCACGCCTCACGCGTCCTCGGCGAGCTCAGGCCGAGGACGCTGTTCGAGGATCGCCTGCGGCGGCCGCGTCGGGCCGCCGCCCGTCAGTCGCGATGCACCGCGTGGCTCGCCTGCCCGCCCTTGCGGCCGGCCTCGGCGGCGAGCTGGCGGTTCTGCGAGAAGCTGCGCTTCTCATCCGGAACGCTCTGCCCGCCCTTGCGGCCAGCCTCGGCGGCAAGGCGCCGGTTCTGGGAGAAGCTGCGCTTCTCATCCGGAACGCTCTGCCCGCCCTTGCGACCGGCTTCGGCGGCAAGACGGCGGTTCTGGGAGAAGCTGCGTTTCCCGTCCGGCACGGCTTTACCGCCCATGCTGGCGATCTGCCGCTGCCGTTCCTGACTCATGGACGCGAATCCACGCCCACTGGTGCCCTTCTGGACCTGCGATCCCTCATGAGCTGGCTGAATCATGAGCGCTCTCCTTCACTGGGGACTCAGAAACCGGTTCCGAAGAACCCGCGGCGGCACCGCCGCCGCTCAACATAAGACTACCCCAAAGTCGATTCAGTTCCTGCAACGGTAACGCCCGCGGAGGCAGACCCGTTCAGCCCCGGGAAGATTTCGCCAATTTCGGTGCAGGTTGCGGCTTTTTCGGCGCCATTTTGGCGTCGATCGCAGCAATTTCCCGTTTCAACACGACCTGCACGTCCGGCGGCGGCTGCATGGCGAGCAGCTGAGTGAAGCGCGAACGCGCCAGCGTCAGGTCCCCGCGGCGCATCGCCTCGGCCGCCCCGAAGAACAGCGCCTTGGGAGAATCCGGCTCGAGCACCAGTGCTCTCTCGATCAGCTGCCCCGCCGGCCCGTCGAGCGTCGCATCGTGGATGAGGATCATCGCCTCGGCCTCCCCGATCAGCGCCGGCGCGCTGCGCCCGCCGGCGACCCGATCGGCATGCCGGAAGGCGCGCACCGCGAGCGGGTACTCCTGCAGCACGACGTAGGACTTACCGAGCTTCAGCCACGCATCGAGATCGCGCGGATGCGCATGGAGGTGGCCGATCAGCTGCTCGATCGGGCTCTCGGGCGAGTCGATGCCGGGATTAAGGCGCCACGACCAGGTGCTGAAGTGCACATACAGCGCCGTCGCGCCGCCGGCGAGCAGCAGGCACGAACCGAGCGCCGCCCAGAGCGCCGGTGCCTGTTGGGTGCGCAGCGGGCGGATCAGCGGGATCAACACCACTCCGACGGCCATCGCCGTGAGCAGCGTCGCGAGCAAAATGAATGCGATCATCAGGTGTGCTTCCGCGGCCCGGTGAGGCCGTCATCAAAACTCTCATCCTCATCATCGCCATCGACGGCCGCGGCGCGCCCGCGAATGAACCACAGCGCACTCACCGCGCCGATCACCAGCAGCACGAGCGGAGTGAGCCACAGCCAGGCGGTTTTCAACACGAACGGTGGCTTGAACAGGATGAAGTAGCCGTAGCGGGCGACGAAGAAATGGCGGATCTGTGCATCGGTGTCCCCGGCGAGCAGCATCTGGCGGATCTGCCGGCGCATGTCGGCCGCGAGGCTCACCGGGGAGTTCGCCAGCGACTCGTCCTGACACTGCATGCAGCGGAAGTTGTGGATCAGCCGCTCGTAACGCGCCTCGAGCGCAGGAGTGGGCATGCGGGTCGGGGCGATGGCGTGCGCAAACGGTGCGGCCAGCAGCGTCAGCACCGTCAGCAGCAGAGCGCCGAGCGGCGCGCGGCGGCTCATGAGCCGGACACCGCCTGCCCGGCCCGCAGCCGCGGCAGGAAATCCCGCGCCCACGCGCCGGGGGTGATCGGGCCGATGTACTTGTACACGATGATGCCCTGCGGATTGACGATGAAGGTCTCCGGCGCGCCGTACACGCCCCAGTGGATGGCTTCGAGTCCGCCCGGATCGAACGCGATTTGCTGATACGGGTTGCCACGCTGCTGCAGGTAGCGGATGGCCGCACTGCGGCGGTCCTTCCAGTCGAGCCCGATCACCGGCACCACGCCGGTGTGCGCGATGGCGAGCAGTTCCGGCGACTCGATGCGACAGGAGACGCACCAGGTGCCCCACACGTTCAGCAGATACCAGTGCCCGCGCAGCGCGGCGTTGCTCACCGGGGTCTGCGGATCGGCGAGACTCGGCAGCGTGAAGCTCGGCGCCGGTTTGCCGATCAGCGGCGAGGGCACGAGATCCTTGCGTGGCGCCTGGTGCAGCCCGAACGCGAAGATCACCACGATGACGGCGAACACCGCCAGGGGTGCGAAGTAGCGCATCATGGGCTCGAGCCCCCCGCCGGCAGCGGACCGTCCGGCGCCGCCTCGCGCGCCTCGGCGAGCCGGTAGCGTCGGTCGGTGATGGCGAGCAGTCCGCCGGCGGCCATGATCAGCGCCCCGATCCAGATGTACAGCACCAGCGGACGGACCTGCAGCCGGAAGCTCCAACGCCCATCGCCGAGATCCTGGCCTAAGGCGACCAGGATGTTGCTGCCGCCGTTGAGGTCAATCGCCGAGTGCGTCGTGACCATGTGCTGCACCCAGTAGGTGCGCTTCTGCGGATACATCACGGTCACCGGGTGACCGTTGCGGGTGACGAGGATCTTCGCCTCGGCCCCGCCGTAGTTCGGACCGTGCACCGGCTTGATGCGCTCGAACTGGAAGGTGTAACCGCCATCGCGGGCACTCATGCCACGCGTGAGCGCGACATCCTGTTCGGCCGTGAACCCCTGCACTGCGGTCATGGCAATCACGAACACGCCGAGCCCGATGTGCGCAACGGTCATCCCGAGCACCGCGCGCGGCACGGCGATGCGCCGGCGCAGCCGGTCGATCGGATCGATCAGCGAGGCGAGAATGATCCACGCCCCGAGCGTCATGCTCACCGGGGAGAGGATGCCGGCGCCGGTGAACACCCCGAAGGCCACCGCGCAGCCGATCAGCGCCGCCGCCGCGAGCGCGATCAGCAGCGTGCGGCCGCGCTCACCGAGTCCGCCGCGCTTCCAGCGCGCGTGGATCCCGAGCGGCAGCAGCGCAAGGAGCGGCAACATCGAGACCAGGAAGGTGGGGTTGAAGTACGGCGGGCCGACCGAGAGTTTGCCCAGATGCAGCGCGAGGGAGATGATCGGGGCCATCTCGCCGGCGAAGACGGTGCCGCAGGCGGTCACCAGCAGGATGTTGTTGAAGAGCAGGAACGACTCGCGCGCGCTCAGCTCGAAGCCCGCCTCGGACTGCATCTGCGGGGCGCGCCAGGCATAGAGCGCGAGCGCCGCGCCGATCATGATCACGAGGAAGGTGAGGATGAACTCCCCGCGGCCCGGACTGGCCACGAACGAGTGCACCGAGATCAGCACCCCGGAGCGCACGAGGAAGGTGCCGATCAGGCTCAAGGAGAACCCGAGCACCGCCAGCAGCAGCGTCCAGCTCTTGAACAGGCCGCGCTTCTCGGTCACCGCGAGGGAGTGGATGAGCGCGGTGCCCATCAGCCAGGGCATGAACGAGGCGTTCTCGACCGGATCCCAGAACCAGAACCCGCCCCAGCCGAGCGTGTAGTACGCCCACCAGCTGCCGAGCGTGATGCCGCAGGTGAGAA
>JAKBBE010000091.1 GCA_021826035.1 Pseudomonadota bacterium
AGTTTCACGTCCAAGCGGGAACGTTCCCGGGGGTCCGATGCAAGCCGAAAGCGCGGTGACGCAACCCGCAACCGCTCGAGTGCGCCAGTCGCTCGAGCAGGGCCAGTTCGCACAGGCCGAGCGTGAGGCTTGCGCGCTCCTGGCTGAGCAGCCCGAGAGCCGCGATGGGCTCTACATGCTTGCCGTCGCGCAGCGGCTGCAGGGGCGCATCGATGCGGCGCTCGCCACGCTGGAGCGGCTGCAGGCGCTGTACCCGGAGTACCCCCGAACCTACCAGGAGCGCGGTCACTGCCGGGTCATGCAGCGGCGGGCGCCGGAAGCTATCGAGGCATTCGAGGGTGCCATACGGCTCAATCCGGCGCTGCCGGCGAGCTGGCGTGCCCTGGAGTCGCTGTATCGCATGAACGGACGCGGAGCCGACGCTGCCACGGCCGCCGCGCACGTCGCCAAGCTCGCCTCGCTTCCGACCGAGATCGTCACGGCCCGCAGCATGTTCTCCGATGGGGAGATCGAGAGCGCCGAAAGCCTGGTGCGCCGCTATCTGCTGACGCACGGTGATCACATTGAAGGCATGCGGCTGCTGGCGCAGATCGGCATGAAGCTGGACGTCCTGGATGATGCCGAGCTGCTGCTTGAGAACGTGTTGCGCATGGAACCCGATTACCGGGCAGCGCGCTTTGACTACGTTCAAGTCCTGCTGCAGAGGCACAAGCACCGGCAGGCGCGCGAGCAGATCCAGATGCTGCAGCAGATCGAGCCGGAAAACCGCGCCTATCTGACGGCCCAGGCGACCATCTGCACCGAACTGGGCGAGTGCGAGACGGCTCTTCGCTTGTACGGCCAGCTGCTGAAAGAGACTCCGGATCATGCGGAGCTGCATCTTTCGATGGGACACACGCTGAAGACACTTGGGCGGCAAACGGAGGCCATTGAGGCCTACCACCGGGCGGCACGCTGCCGCGCCGGCTACGGCGATGCGTACTGGAGCCTGGCCAACCTTAAGACCTATCGCTTCACGGACGAGGAGATCGAGGAGATGCGCCGTGCCGAAGCGGCGCCGCGCCTGTCCGTGGTCGACAGATTTCATCTGTGCTTCGCGCTCGGCAAGGCGCTCGAGGATCGAGGCCAGTACGCCGAGGCGTTTGGCTATTACGAGCGCGGTAATGCGCTGAAGAAGAGCGAGTCCCGGTATCGCCCCGAGTTCATGGAAAATAATACGCGCCGCCAGATTGAAGTCTGCACGCGGGAGTTCTTTGCTGAACGCCAAGGGTGGGGTTGCCCCAGTGACGCGCCGATCTTCATCGTGGGATTGCCGCGGGCTGGCTCGACGCTCATCGAGCAGATCCTGGCGTCGCACTCTCAGGTCGAGGGCACGATGGAGCTGTCGGACATCCCGCGGTTGGTGCAGCAACTGCAGGGGCGCGAGGGAACCGCCGCAGCGCGCTACCCGGCAGTGCTGCGCGAGCTCGGTGCAGAGGATTTCAAGCGCTTTGGCGAGCAATATCTCGCCGATACGGCGCTGTACCGCAAAGGCAAGCCGCGATTCATCGACAAGATGCCGAACAATTTCCGGCACATCGGTCTGATGCATCTGATGTTTCCGAACGCACGGATTATCGATGCGCGGCGGGCGTCAATGGCCTGCTGCTTCAGTAATTTCAAGCAGTTGTTCGCATCGGGACAGCAGTTCACATATTCCTTTGAAGATATTGCCCGCTATTACCGGACCTACGTCGAGCTCATGACTCACTGGGACGAGGTGTTACCCGGCGCGGTGCTGCGCGTACAGCACGAAGAACTGGTAGCGGACTTCGAGCCCCAGGTTCGCAGGATCCTTGCGTTCTGTGGGTTACCCTTCGAGCAGGGGTGTCTCGAGTTCTATAAGACCGAGCGACGCGTGCACACGGCGAGTTCCGAACAGGTTCGACGACCGATCAACACCGAGGGGCTCGACCAGTGGCGCCGCTTCGAGCCGTGGCTCGGACCCTTGGCGCAGCGCCTGGGCGATCTGGCGGAATCGTAGAGTCGCGTTGAGTCAACTCGCCGAGCCACCTACGTCGCGACACCCGGGCGTGTCCGAGATGCGCATCGCGCATGGCGCAGGGTCGCTTTGGCTGTCCGGCCGCAGTGCTGCGCATTGCCGACCCTGCAGCACCGGGTCCCTTGAGAGCGCCCGTACCGCGCTCAGGCGCGAAGTCGGGCGTTGTCCGGGTCATAGAGCGGTTCACGCCCCACGACGGCCTGACGCCGACTACCGAGAATCTCGACTTCGACTTGTTTGCCCGGTACCGCCACGTCGGCATTGAGGTAGGCGAGTGCGATGCTTTTCCCGAGCCGGTAGCCGAAGCCCCCGGAGGTGACCAGTCCGACCTGTGCGCTGCCGTCATACACAATCGAGACGGCGGCGGCGTCGGCATCGGTGGCATCTACGATAAGCGGTACGAATCGCTCGCGAGGTCCCGTGGCGGCCTCGCGCTGCAAAGCCTCCTGGCCGATGAACCCACCAGGCTTGTCGAGCCGGACGAAGCGCTCCAGCGAGGCCATGAGTGGCGTGTATTCGGTGGTCAGATCGGCCTTCCAGGATCGATAGCACTTTTCCAGCCGAAGGCTCTCCATCGCGTACAGCCCGAAGTCCTTGATCCCGAAGCGTTCTCCGGCCTCCCAGATCAGATCGTAGACCGACGACAGGTGCTCGACCGGGATGTGCAGCTCCCAGCCGAGCTCACCGACGTAATTGACGCGCAGAGCGTGCGCACGTGTGTAACCGATGTCGATGGTACGAGTCGAGAGCCAGGGAAAGGCCGCATTGGACAAATCGGCGGGCGTGACGCGAGCCAGGAGCTCGCGGGACTTCGGACCGACGACAATCAAGGTGCCGAAGCGCGACGAGAGGTTCTCCAGGCGGACCTCTCGATTCGAGGGCAGATGCTCGCTGAGCCAGTGTTCGTCGTGACGCTCGCCGGCGGCGGCGCCGATCAGCCAATATCGATCTGCTGCAAGGGCGGTCACCGTCATTTCAGTGACGATGCCGCCGGTCGGGGCACAGAGGTAGTTCAGAGCGCTGCGTCCGGGGCGAGGCAGCGCACCGGCGATCATGTAATCGATCCAGTCGCGGGCGCCTGAGCCGGTGACCTCAAATTTACTGAAGCCCGGAAGGTCGAGGATCGCCACGCGTTCAGCGACGGCGGCGCATTCACGCGCAACGGATGTGTGCCAGGCCGGCCGCCGAAACGACGCCTCGGCCCCTGCAGGGTCGCCCGGCTCGGGGAAGTACACCGCGCGTTCCCATCCGCCACGCGCGCCGAAGCGCGCCCCTTTGTCCTTCAGACGCTGGTAGACCGGGGAGGTTTTGGCGGGGCGGCCAGCCGGTCGTTCCTCGGCGGGATAGCCGATCGCGTACTCCTGCTGATAGGTTTCGACAGCCTTGGCGAGCGCATACCGGTGATTCGCGAATTGCAGGAAGCGCCGGGAGTCGAGCGGCCAGACATCCCATTGAGGTTGCCCGTGGGCCACCCATTCGGCGATGACCTTGCCGGCACCGCCTGCCTGAGCGATGCCGAACGTGAACGCGCAGCAGTGAAAGAAGCCCGGCAGACCCGGAGCCGGGCCGATCAGTGGATTGCCGTCCGGCGCGTAGGGAATCGGGCCATTGATGACCGTCTTGATGCCAACCGTGCCGAGGATCGGAACCCGGTCGCAGGCCGCCTCGATGTACTTCTCGAGTCGCCCCAGATCGTCATCGAACAGCTGATGCGCGAACTCCTCCGGGAGGCCCTCGAGCCAGTGGGCAGTTGCCTGCCACTCGTAGGGGCCGAGCAGCAGGCCTTGACGTTCCTGGCGCAGGTAATAGCTGACGTCCGGGTCACGCATCAGTGGCAGGCGCGCCGCACCACGCTCCACCAGTTCGGGAATGTCCTCGGTCACCAGATACTGATGCGACATCGTGACGATTGGCAGGTACTGGCCGGCGAGCGCGGCAACCTCGCCGCCGCGGTATCCAGCGGCGTTGATTACCGTATCGGCCTGAACTGTGCCTTGGTTGGTGATAACCCGCCACTCGCCGGAGCGTGTGCGTTCGATCGCCGTAACCTTGGTGTTGCGGTAGATCTCCGCTCCGCTTTCGCGCGCACCCCGGGCCAGTGCCTGCGTCATCTGGGCCGGATCGATGTCACCGTCGTAGGGATCCCAGAGTGCCGCGAGCAGTCCATCTGTCTTGACGAACGGATGGCGGGCGGTGATTTCGGCCGGAGAGAGTAGCTCGAATTCCGTGCCCTGGGCGCGGGCTTGCGCGGCGATGTGGCGGAATTCATCGACGCGATCCTGCGTGTGCGCCAGCCGGATGCTCCCGGTGACATGGTAATTGATGTCATAGCCGGTACGCCGGGCGAGGTCCGAATACAGGCGCGTCGTATAGCGCTGCATCTTGAGCAGGTTCCACGACGTCGAGAACGTCGGTACGTTCCCAGCAGCATGCCAGGTCGAGCCGGCCGTCAGCTCGTCGCGCTCGAGCAGGACGACATCGGTCAACCCCAGCTGCGTGAGGTGGTACAGAGCGCTGCACCCGACGGCACCGCCGCCGATGACAACCACGCGCGCATGTGTCTTCATAAGAATCCGATCTCCGCTTCATCTTTCGGGCTGTGAGCGGTTTCGCGCTCACCCCTTGATTCGCTCGTTCTTCGGGTCGTACCACGCTTCGAGCTGCACCCGTGCCGGATAGCGCTCGCAGGCCACCTCGATTTCCCAGTGTCCGGTCTGGAGCCACTCGCGGGTCACGCCAGCGGTGCAGTGCACGTACCCCATGCCGATCGACCTGCCGAGGCGGTGACCGAAGGCCCCCGATTTGATTGAGCCGACGATCAGACCGTCACGCACGATCGGTTCCTCGTGGTACAGCAGCGGCGCGCCTGGGGTGTCGTCGGTGAGCATCACCTGCACAAGTCGCTTGGGCAGCGCGCCGGACACGCGCTGGGCGAGCAGGGCCTCCCGCCCGATGAAGCCGCCTGGCTTATCCCATGCGACTGTAAATCCAAGCCCGGACTCAAGCGGAGTGTCCTCATCGCCGATGTCGTGGCTCCAGTGGCGATAGCCCTTCTCCACGCGACAGGCGGACATCGCGTGATAGCCTGCGTGTGCGAGGCCGAACTCGCTTCCGGCGCCGATCAGTCGTTCGTAAACGTCCAGGCAGTGCTCGGCGGGCATGTACAGTTCCCATCCAAGTTCGCCGACATAGGTAATGCGGCTGGCCCGGACGCGCGCATAGCCGATCTCGATGTCCCGCGACCAGCCGAATGGGTGGATCGCATTCGACAGATCTGCCCCTGAGAGCGCCTCGAGCAGCGCACGGCTCCTCGGGCCCATCACCCCAAGCATCGCGACGCCAGAGGTGACATCGGTCACCCAGCAACGGCTCGTTCCGTCAGCACCGATGTGCCGGCGCAGCCAGGCGAGGTCGCGCGTCTGGCAGATTGCGGACGTTACGACCATGAACTCGTGCTCGGCAAGGCGAGTGATCGTCAGGTCCGCCTCAATGCCACCGCGCTCATTCAGCCATTGCGTGTACACGATGCGCCCGACCGGCACGTCAACGTTTGCCGTCGAAATCCTGTTGAGCACGGCGGTGCTGTCTGGTCCCTGCACGAGAAATTTGGCGAAGCTGGTCTGATCGAACAGGCCGACGCCATCGCGTACCGCATGGCATTCGCGCCGACAGGCCTCGAACCAGTTCTGGCGGCCGTATGAATACTCATAACGAGGCGCTGCGCCGGCCGCTGCGAACCAGTTCGGACGCTCCCAACCGGCAGTCTCGCCCATGCAGGCTCCCGCTGCGGTCAATCGGTCGTGCAATGGCGTGCGGCGAGCGTTGCGCGCCGACTGGTACTGGTAGTAGGGCCAATGCATCGCATAAAGCAGTCCGAGCGTCTCGACAGTCCGGTCGCGAAGGTATTGGCGGTTTGACTGGAACGGCATGACGCGACGCACGTCCACATCGGAAAGATCGAGGGGTGGGCGTCGATCCACGATCCACTGGGCCAGAACCTTGCCGGTGCCGCCACTCGCGGCGATGCCGACGGAATTGAATCCCGTCGCCACGAACAAATCGCGGACCTCCGGGGTCTCACCGACGTAGTAGCGATCATCCGGCGTGAAGCTCTCCGGACCGTTGAAGAACAGCTGAATCCCCGCTGTGGCCAATGCGGGCACCCGTCGGACGGCCGCTTCCAGGATCGGCTCGAAATGCTCGTGGTCTTCCGGCAAGGAATCGAAGCAGAAGTCCTCCGGGATGCCATTCATGCCCCAGGGCTTGGCGACCGGCTCGAAGCAACCCATCAGGATCTTGCCGGCATCCTCCTTGTAGTAGGCGCACTCGTCCTGCACACGCAGCACCGGTAGATTCCCGGGCAGTCCGGCAATCGGCTCAGTGACGATGTAGAAATGCTCAGCAGCGTGCAGCGGCACCGCAACGCCAACGTCGGCCGCCAATCGGTGGGACCACATGCCGCCGCACAGCACCACCGTGTCGGCCATGATGGCGCCATCCGGGGTTTCGACCCCGATCGCCCGACCGTGCTCGATGAGAATGCGCGACACTCGGGTGTGCTCGAAAATGCGCGCCCCGCGCTGCTTCGCACCCTTGGCGAGGGCGAGCGTCGTGTCGATCGGATTGGTCTGACCGTCCTTCGGAAGGAAAACCCCGCCGACGATGTCGTCGATTTCAAGCAGTGGCCAGCGCGCATGGATCTGTGCGGGCGATAGCACATCGATCGCCAGCCCGAAGGTCTTGCCCATCGACGCGCCGCGCTTGAGCTCCTCGAAGCGCTCGGGGGTCTTCGCAACACTGATCGAGCCGTTCTGCTTGAAGCCGGTGGCCTGTCCGGTCTCGGCTTCGAGTGAGTGGAAGAGGTCCGCGGTGTACTTGGCGAGCTCGGTCAGGTTTCGCGTTGCGCGCAGCTGCCCCACCAGGCCAGCGGCATGCCAGGTTGTGCCGCAGGTGAGTTGCTTGCGTTCGAGCAGCACGACGTCCTTCACGCCAAGCTTGGTCAGGTGGTAGGCGACCGAGCAGCCGGCGACACCGCCGCCGACGATGAGCACGTTCGCGTGACTGGGAAGTGACATGCAGGATCCTCGAAAGATGAGCGCTGGCTAATAGCGGGGCGGGGCGATAACCCACAGCGAGACGGAGGTGACCGAGCCGGGGTTGCGCGCCGTGAAGAGCTCGCCGCGCTCGATCCGGAAACTGTCCCCGGGGCGCAGCGTAAAGCGGCGCTGGCCGATGTGCAGCTCGAGCTGCCCCTCGAGCACGAAGCCCGATTGCTCGGCCATGCGTGAAACCGGTTCCTCGCCGCTGCGTGCACCGGGCGCGAACGTTGAGAGAATCAGTTCGGCCTCGCCGGTGAGCGTGGGGGAGAGCAGTTCCTCCTCGATGCCGGTGCCGGGAAAATCGAGGCGTCGCCTGTGCTCGCGACGCACGATGTAGCCGTGCTCCTCCGGTACCCTAGGATCATATCCCTGGAAGAACCAGCTGATCTGCACCCCGAGCGCCTCGCTGATCGCCTTGAGCGTCGAGATGGAGATTTCCGAGCGACCGCGCTCAATCTGGCTGACGTACCCAATGGATTTGCCGATCGCCTCGGCGAGCGCAGCGAGGCTCATCCCACGCGCCGCGCGCAGGTCGCGGATCTGCCCGCCGAGCGGACTGGACTCGACGGCGCGCCGCGTGCGCCGCGCAGCTGTCGGCGGGTTTGCGTTGCGGGCGCGTCGGCTTCGTTTCGGCTGAGGCACGGTTGGCTATGATCGGCTTGCGCGGATTCATGATTGTATAGAAGTTCGTCGCGAAATTCATTAGCATGAAAACTGGCGTGAGAATTTCACGGCGGTATGATCGAGTCGTCCGACCGAACCCCAATCCGGAGAGCGACGATGTTGCCCGAGCGAATGCACGCGGTCCTGCTGACCCGCCATGGTGACCTGAGTGCGTTGGCATATCGCACCGATGTCCCGGTTCCCGTGCCGCGGTCGGGGGAGGTGCTGGTGCGGGTCACGGCGGCGGCGCTCAACAATACGGACGTCAACCTGAGAATCGGCTGGTACTCCAAGGCCGGTTCGTCGGCGGCAGGTGCCGAGTCTGGGACGGCCGGATCGGTCGAGGACGGCGGCTGGTCCGGTACGCCGGTCGCTTTCCCCCTCATTCAGGGGGCCGACGCGTGTGGGCAAATCGTGGCTGTTGGGGCGGGTGTAGCCACCGGCCGGGTCGGTGAGCGCGTGCTGATCGATCCGGTTCTGCGCGCGGCCAACGGCGAGCCATCCACGGCCGTGCGCTATCTGGGGTCGGACTGCAACGGAGCGTTCGCGCAGTTCGTGGCGGTGCCGGCGACAAATGCCTTCCCGGTCCGTTCGCAGACGCTGTCGGATGCAGAACTGGCGTCATTCCCGTGCGCCTATATGACCGCCGAGAACCTGCTGACACGTGCGCATGTTTCGGCGGCCGACACGGTCCTCGTGACCGGAGCTTCGGGCGGAGTCGGCTCGGCGGCGGTGCAGCTTGCACGGCGGCGCGGTGCGCGGGTGCTTGCCATCGCCTCGCCCGGAAAGGAGCCCGCCCTGAGGGCGCTCGGTGCGGACGCGGTTGTCATGCGTGGCGAGGACCTCGTGGAACGCGTCGGTGTGGAGTCGGTGGATGCGGTCATTGACGTTGTAGGAGGAGCCACCTTCGGGGCGCTGCTGCAGATTCTGAAGCGGGGCGGACGCTATGCGGTGGCCGGTGCCATCGCTGGTGCGCAGGTGGGGCTTGATCTGCGCACGCTGTACCTGAAGGACCTGACGCTCCACGGTTGCACCGTGCCGGAGCCTCAGCTGTTCGAGCGCCTGGTCGGCTACATCGAGCGGGGGGAGATTCGGCCCGTCGTGGCCAAGATCTTCCGCTTGGCGGAACTCGCTGCAGCGCAGCAGGCATTCCTCGACAAGGGCTACGTGGGAAAGATCGTCGTGCTGCCCTGATTGTCCTCGCGGGCGGTCTGCGGCGGACGGCGACGCCACGAGACTGCCGGCGGGCACGATGGGTTCTTGCGTTGCTCGGGGCCGATGCCGTGCATGATGCCCCGTCATTGCGCGGGGTGGATTTGACGGCGTCTGCGGTGCGCTGACTCTTACCGAGTGCCGTCGCGGACCTGCGCCTGACTGGCCGGAACCATGCTTTCGCGCGGGAGCCTGACCGGGAAGCGAGCACGGATTGCAGCGTCGATCGCCGCGGGAATATGCACCGGATAGTGCGTTGCGAGTAGCTCGCGAACTTTGCGCGCCGCGCGCTCGACGATATCCGTCGAGCCCTGTTCGGTCCACTCGTTCGGGCTCTTGCGGTCGCCGATTGCCGGGTACAGGTATTCGGTCTGCATCAGCTGCAGTGTCTGCTCGGAGCCGAGGAAATGCCCGGGGCCATTGAGGCACACATCCTTGATGGTCTCGAACGACAGTCGCTCCTCGTTGACCTCGATTCCCTTTATCGTCCGCTGCGTCATGCCGATGATGTCGTTGTCGATGAGCAGGCTTTCCAGCGAGAAGCCGAGCAGGCTCGCGTGCATGCCGGCCGATTCGTAGATCAGGTTCGCGCCGGCATTGCCGACGAGCGCGTGATTCAGCGCCTTCTCGGCACCGGCCTGTCCGTCGGCGATCTTGGAGTCGGTCATGCCGGACGCGGTGCCGCCAGTCAGGTCGTAAAAGTTCGCCATCTGGCCGGCCGCAGCCGAGAGCAACGCCTGCTCGGGACTGCCACCGGACATCGCTCCGGTGCGCAAGTCCGATACGAAACACCACGTCCCGAAGATCGCCGGATGTCCCGGGCGGATGGCATTGACGTAGACCAGGCCCGCGAGGCATTCGGCAACTTCTTGAGCCAGCGCCCCGGCCAGGGCGGCCGGCGCGGTTGCACCGGCCTGGCCGGCCGAAAGCAGCAGGACGGGCATGCCGCCGCGGACGGCGACTTCCAGGCACCGGCACGCGTCGGTGGCGAATTTCATCGGCGGGACGACGAAGCAGTTCGACTGGCTCACGAACGGACGTGCACGCCATTTGTCCTCGCCGCCGGCGATCGCGTGCAGCATCTCGAGCGAAGCGGTCAGATGCTCCGGTTGCACCCAGCTGCTGCCGACGTGTTTCGTGGTGCTCGAGACGGCCGCATAGCAGGTGTTGAAGTCCATCTCGAAGGGGTCCGGGATGTCCCGCGGAACGACCGCGCGCTGGAAGAAGTGAATGTGGTCCATGGCATCCACGATCCGACCGATGTCGTACAGATCCTGGATCTTTGATTCGCGGTAAGTGCCATCGGCCGCGACGACGCTGACGGCCGCACCGGCGGTTCCAAAATACGTCCGCTTGCCCCACGGTTCCAGATCGTGGCGGGGGTCCTGCGCATGCAGGACGAAGTGGCGGCCCGCCTTGGCGAGGGTGTCCTCGACCAGTGCCTGGGGGAACAGAAGCCGATTGCGGTCGCTGAGGGTGCAACCGGCACGGGTGAGCAGTTCAACGCCGGACGGGGGGGCGTCGGCGAGGCCGACCTCGGACAGCAGACGCAGGGCGGTTCGGTGGATGGCGAGGACGTCGGTATCGCTGAGCGGGCGGAAATTGCCGCTCGACATTCCGGGCCACACGGGCCGGAGGTTATCGGGGAGGGGGCCGCTGCGCAGCGCCCGCCTTGCATCGCGCCCGGAACGCCGGGTTCTGATCTGACACTCGCTCACGATTTTCTCCAGTGAGAAACGCCGCGGCCGGCGCCGATGTCTCTGCGCTCAGTGAAGTCTTGCCGCGAGCAATCACCCTGCGACGGGCATGACTCGGACGGCTTCCCCGCAATCGAGTCTGGCATGGCGGGTGGCGATGCGCTGTTGAGATTTTCTACCGATTGAAAAATTTTGGTATTTCCGGATGGCTCGTGTGCCGCAGGCTCGCCGCGATGGCGCGGGGGCGCCTGCACACCG
>JAKBBE010000092.1 GCA_021826035.1 Pseudomonadota bacterium
CGCGGTTGCCCTCGATGTAGCGCAGCCGGCCGTCCTCCAGGTGCACCTTGATGCCGCAGCGGCACGCGCACATGTAACAGGTGGTGTGCGCGACCGATTTGACGCTCATGGAGCCCCTCGGCGCCGCTCGGTCGCCGGGGAGGGCTCGCGGCGCTCAATGGCATTCGGTGGAGTCATGTCGGGTCCTCGCAGCGGGCGATCGGCGGACGGCATGATGCCGAGGGCGTCTCCATGCCGCAAATGCAGATATTGCAGTCTCTATATAAACTGAATGCATTGCATGTGCTCCCCCGGCCGCACTCCTCCCCGCATGCTACGCGGGACGCGCGCCTCTCGGGGCCCCGCTCGGGGGGCCCCGAGGGCGTGACTAGGGAGCCAACGGGCTCGACAGGGCCATCAGAAACGGTGCCACCGGCACCGAGGCGAGCACATGGCCGGAGGCCGTCTGGATGAGCACACAGCGGCCGCTCTGGCTGTCGATCACGTACACCTCGCGGCCATCGCGGCGGAAGGCGACCCCGATCGGGCCGGGTCCGACGCGGAGCGGCGCGCTCTCGGCGCCGCTCGCGGTGTGGATGACGCTCAGGGTATCGACGGCCGTGTTGGCCACATAGAGTCTCTTTCCATTCGGCGAGAGGGCGAGCGCGTGCGGTGAGAGGCCCGTGGCGAACGGCTTGCCGGCCTGTCCCGCGGCGGTCTGGATCGGCAGCACTTGGTGCGCGAGCGTGTCGATCACGTACAGGGTGCGGCCGTCGGGACTGACCGCGAGCGCGGTCGGACTGGCGCCGGCGGGGAAGGTGGCGCGCACCTTGCGCGTACCCGTATCGATCAGCGTCACGGTGTTCGAGCCCTGATCGCTCACATAGAGCGTGTGTCCGTGGGGCCCGAGCGCGAGTCCGGCCGGAGCGCTACCCACCGCGATCGGCGCACCCGCCTGGCGCGTCGTGGTGTCGATCGGCTCGACCGTGTTGCTGCCGCCGTTGGCCACCCAGAGCGTGTGGTTCCCGCGACCGATGGCGAGCGCAGTCGGGCCGGCCCCCACGGTGAGGGTGGCGAGAACGGTGTGCGTGTGTCCGTCGATCATCGAGACGGTGTTCGAGCTCTGGTTCGCCACGTAGATGCGGGTTCCCGCGGCGTTCGTGACCACCGCATCCGGGTTCTCACCGACGGCGATGCTCGGACCGCTCGCACGGGTGGCCGGATCGAAGGGCACGACCGTGTTGTCCGCGAAGCTCGCCAGGTACAGCAGCGGCAGCACCTGACCGGCCGGTGCGGTGCGCACGATGAGCGCGGTGGCCGGCAGACGCGCCCCGTGGGCGACACGGGCGCGCAGTGCAATGCGGTAGTAGCCGGGCCGAGTGCCGGTGTGGGCACTGACGGTGAGGGGCACGGCATGCGTCTCGCCGGGGCCGATCACGAGGTGGCCGCCAGCCGGGTGCACGCGCAGGCCGGCCGGTGCGATCGCATGCCAGCGCACCGTCGTGGCGGCGGCGTCGCGTGGGTCGGTGAGCACGAACGAGGCGACCGCCGAGTGCCCCGGCAGCACGAGCGTGCGGCGCTTCAGCGTGTGCCAGCTCGCGGCCGTCGCGGCCGGGAAATGCGGCGTGCCTGCCGTGTAGGACGGCGGCGCATCCTGCGCGGCCGTCCCCCAGAGCAGGTCGGGGGTTCGTGCGAGCGTGAAGTGCAGCCGCACCGTGCCGTGCAGCGGCAGGGCGAGCCAGGTGTGCTCGGTGCCGTGCCCGTTGACGGTGAGCGCATGCACGTACGGGCGGTTCGCCGCGGCGCCCGGGGCGCTGATGCGCACCGTGAGACCGCCCGGAGAGGCGATGACGATGTGCGGGAACAGCGGGCTGCCGACCACCAGCCCGCGTACGGGCGGGTTCTGCGGGTACAGGCCGATCGCCGACCAGACGTACCAGGCGCTCATCGTGCCGAGGTCATCGTTGCCGGGGATGCCCGCCGGGGTGTCGTTGTAGAGCGTGTCGATCGCGGTGCGCACGATCTCCTGGGTGCGCCAGGGTGCACCGGCGTTCAGGTACACCCACGGCGAGCCGAGGCTCGGTTCATTGCCGAGCCAGGCGTTCGGGGCGGCCTGGCCCGCATTGAGGTGGGTGAAGAACGCATCGAGCCGCCGGCGCGCCGCGGCACGACCGCCCATCGCATCGATCAGGTCGTGCAGATCCTGCGGCACCATCCAGGTGTACTGGGCCGCGTTGCCTTCCTGGAAGCCGCGCTGGCCGTTGGAGTTGATCGGCGTCGCGACGAACGCGCCGGTTGCATCGCGCGCGCTGATCAGCCCGGTCGCAGTGTCGAACACGTTCTGCCAGTTCATCGAGCGGCGCAGGAAGCGCCGGGCGAGGCGCATCGCGCCGTTCTCCCCGGCGAGCCGCGCGATGGCGAAGTCGTCATCGGCGTACTCGAGCGTCTCGGACGAACCGTTCGGCACCGGCGCCGAGGAGGTGGTGCGGTCATCGGACAGGTAGCCCTGGCGCAGGTATTGCTTCAGGCCCGGCCGCTCCACGTACCAGCCCTGGCCGGGCGGGGAGTGCGTGTCCGTCGCCCCTTTGACCATCTCGTGCAAGGCTTCGGGGATGTTGAAGGTGCGGGCGCCGAACGCCCAGCCGCCCGCGAGGATGATGTCGGCCGCATCGCCGCCCATCACGCCCGTGTAACCGTTCTCGAGCGGCCACTTCGCCAGCCAGCCGCCCTGATGTCCTTCGTCGAGCAGCGACTGCATCATGTCGCTCGCGCGGTGCGGGGCGAGCACTGCGAGCAGCGGCACGTCGGTGCGGTAGATGTCCCAGCCCGAGTAGTTGGCGTACTCGTCATGATGGGCCGCCAGGCGATGGATCCGGTCATCGAAGCCGCGATACTCGCCGTTCACGTCGCTGTAGAGCGTCGGGGAGAGCAATGCGTGATACAGCGCGGTATAGAAGGTGGCTTGCTCCGCGCGCGTGCCGCCGCTGATCTGGATGCGCCGCAGCAGGCCGTTCCAGATCGTCGTGGCGCGCTTGCGGGTCGCTCGCACGTGCCAGCGGTCCGGTGCGGCGCGCAGATTCTCGAGCGCATCGGCGCGGCTGACGTAGGAGATGGCCACTTCCACCTTGACGGTGCGGTGTTGGGCGGTAGCGAAGCTGACCCAGCCGCCGGTGCCGACGCCGCGCATGCTGCGCGCGCCGGGGTACACGCGGGCGCCCCGCCAGGCGCCCGAGGCGCTCATCGGGCGGCTGAAGCGCGCCACGAAATAGATCGTGTAGAGATCCGGAGCGCCGCAGAACGCCCCGCCGGTCGCCGAACCGCTCACCTGGCGGGGCGAGTCGACGCGAAAGTGCGCGGCAGTGACCCCGGCCTGGTTGGAGGAGACATTGAAGAGGAGATTGCCCGCACGGCCCGCCGGGAAGCTGAAACGGCCAAGTCCCGTGCGGCGCGTGACGGTGAGCTCGGCGCCGATTCCGGCGCGTGCGAAGCGCAGCGCGTACCAGCCGGGTGAGCCGTGCTCATCGGCATGCACCAGCGGCAGCGTGGCGCTCGCCGGCGCCGTGATCGCGCCGCTCGTCGGCAGGATGCGGATATCCCCAGCCACCGAGCAGCCCGGGCCGCTCAAGTGGGTGAGGCTGAAGCCCGTGATCGCGGAGTCCGTATAGTTGTATCCGCCCCCGGCCGGTGCGCTCGGGGTGTCCGGACTCCACTGGATCATGCCCAAGGGCAGACTCGCCCCCGGGAAGGTGTCGATCGGTCCGCCGACGGCGGTGCCCGAGGTCCCGACGAACACATTCACCCGGGCGGCGGGGTCGCTCACCGTCGCGACCGCGGGGGCGGCGCTCGCCAGGCCCGCGGTGCCCGCGAGCAGCACCACCGCGGTGAGAAGCGCAGGAGAACTCGAACGCAGAGCAGTCGGCAGGACGGGTCTCATGGGGGGCTCCCTGGGGTGCTGCGGAGGCGCTAGGGTACCCTCATCAGACCGGGACGCAAGGCACGTCGCCGGTTGGCGCGGGGGCGTAGCGGGCCGGCGTGTATATTAGAAAAAACTGATATGATCGGCGCACCGACCATCGCCGAGGTCTGCCCATCATGATGCACTCTGCGCAGGATCATTCCGCTCGCCGCGACGGTACGCTGCACGAGCTGATTCCGGTGGAGGTCCACGCCTTGCTGCAGGCGCGCCAGGCCGTGCTGATCGATGTCCGCGAGCCCGGAGAATTCGATGCCGAGCGCATTCCCGGCGCGCTGTTGTTTCCGCTCTCCGGGTTCGATCCGCAGTGTCTGCCGCTCGAGAACGGCCGGCGGATCATCTTTCAGTGCGGGACCGGGCGCCGCTCGGCGCTCGCGGCCCACCAGGTGCTCGCGCTCGGCCATGCCGAGGCGACGCATCTGGCCGGCGGCATCAGCGCGTGGAAGCGGGCCGGACTTGCGGTCACGCGCTTCGATCCGGCGAGCGGGGAGGTCAGAACCGTGCGCGGCTGAGGCCTCTGGCGACTCGGGGATCTGCGTGCCCGTCGCACCCGAAGCCTGCGCCGCTCGGGCCGCTGACCTTGATGGAGAAGATGTGCCTCGGCCGGGGGACGCCGGGAGGGTGGCGGTTCACCGGCCGGGCAGGACGGCCGGCGGGTGGAACGCGGGGACGTTGCCGACCGCGGTGATTTCGTAGACCTCGCGTGCGTAGCGGCCGCCGAGCGCCACGCCGCTCGCCCCGACGACCAGTCGCAACAGAGCGCCGCTGCCGTCGGCGACGCATGCGGTGAAGGTTTCTCCGAAGTTCGAGCCGGCCGCGGCCCGCAGCGTCCAGGTGTCGCCGGCCAGACCCGCCTGGCGGCAGGGGCCGCCGCGCCGCAGGCGCACGCCGCTGACACGGGTCATGGCGTAGAACTGACGGGCAAAGGAGGGCAGGTTGGTCTGTGCATACCGGCCCGGTGGATCGGCATGTGCGAACCAGCGCGAGCCGAAATGCACGTAGCTCTGCGCACCGATGTGCAGGACGGTGAAACCGCTGGTGCTCGCCCAGTTCTCGGGACTGTGCACCTGCGTGCGGATCGTCATGGGGTGAGCGCCGGTGCCGCTGGTGAGGCGCGCGCGATAGTTGGTGAGCGAACCGAGCGCGCGCAGCGAGAGGGCCGCGGGCCCGCTCTGAGCCGCGGGGGCCGCGGTGCCGGATCGGGCGCAACCGCCGAGGACGAGGGTGCCGGTGAGCGCCAAGGCGAGCGCCAGGGCGAGAGTACTACTGCGAAACGTCATGCGAGGTCTTTCGAGAGGGGACGCGCGAAGGTCGGGCTGCGAAGGCTTCTACCATCGTGCGCCGTATCGCTCAAGGGTATACGCCGAGTCGCGTCGGCGGGAGGTACAATGCCGCGCGCTTGATCCGCAAGCACAGCAGGACGATTCGCAATGAACGCGAAGGCCGGGGATCTTCAGGGGCGCGTGGCACTGGTGACGGGCAGCTCGCGCGGCATCGGCCGGGCGATCGCGCTGGCACTCGGAGACGCAGGCGCCGATGTGGCGGTCAACTGTCGCACCCAGGCCGGACACGCCGAGGAGGTGGTGACGGCGCTGCGGGCGATGGGGCGACGGGCCATCGCGGTGGTGGCCGACGTGTCGGTGCGCGAGGCGGTCGAGGACATGGTGGTGCGCATCGGCCGGGAACTCGGCCCGATCGACCTGCTGGTGAACAACGCGGGCATCGCCAACGTTCGCGGCCTCGACGATCTCGATGAGGCGGAGTTCGACCGCGCCCTCGCGGTGAACCTCAAATCGGCGTTTCTGTGCACGCAGGCGGTGCTGCCGTCGATGCGTGCGCTGCGCCGCGGGCGCATCATCAATATTTCCTCGGTGGCCGCGCGCGGCCCCGGTGTGGTCGGCGTCCATTACAACGCCGCCAAGGCGGGCCTGGAAGGGCTCACGCGCGGCTACGCCGCGCGGCTCGCGGCCGAGGGCATCACCGTCAACGCCGTTGCACCGGGTCCGATCGACACCGACATGGCCGGGCCGCTCCTGCAGACCGATGTCTTTCGGCACATCCCGGTCGGGCGGCTCGGCGCAGCGGAGGAGGTCGCCCAGGTGGTGCTGATGGTCATCGGCAACCCCTTCATCACCGGGCAGACCATCGGCGTCAACGGCGGCATCCTCCTCGGCTGAGGCGGCGCGTGGACGGCTACGAGTGATACAATGTATCATTCAGGCATGGGCACGCTCGGAGCATCCGGTTCGAAGTTGCGCGGAGGGCTCGCGGCGGCGCTGGTGCTGCTGCTCGCCGGCTGCGGTGGCGCACCCCACCGCGGGCCGCCGTTGGCGATCGGCGTCGAGAGCCAGTATGCCGACGTGCTGCGTCAGATCGGCGGGCCGTACATCCGCGTGCGCGCCGTCCTCAGCAACCCCAACACCGATCCGCACGCGTTCGAGGCGAGTCCCGCGGTGGCGCGCGAGGTCTCCGGCGCCGCGCTGGTCGTGATGAACGGCCTGGGCTACGACGCGTGGATCAGACGCATCATGGCGGCCGCACCGGTGGCGCACCGGCAGGTGATCGATGTGCGCCGTCTGTTGGATCTTCCGGCCGACACCGTCAATCCGCACCTCTGGTACGACCCGCGCACGATGCCCGCGGTGGCCGCCGCCGCCGCCCATGCCTTCAGCGCGCTCGACCCGGCCCATGCGGTGTATTTCGAGACGCAGGCGCAGCGCTTCGACGCCTCACTGCACGCCTGGCGCGCTGCGCTGCGGGCCTTCCGGGCGCATCACGGCGGCACCCCGGTCGCGGTGAGCGAGCCGGTGGCGAACGCGCTGCTCGAGGCGGCGGGCTGTCGCATCGTGACGCCGCTCGCGCTGCAGCTGGCGGTGATGAACGGCACCGATCCGTCGCCACAGGACGTGGCCGTGCAGCGAGCGCTGCTGCGCCAGCATCAAGTGCAGGTGCTGGTGTACAACCAACAGGTGACCGACCCGCTCACCGCCTCGTTCCTGCAGCTGGCGCACGCGGCGCACATTCCGGTGGTTGGCGTGTACGAGACGCTGCCGCAGGGCTATCACTATCAGGGCTGGATGCTCGCCGAGCTGCAGGCGTTGCGCGCCGCGGTGACGCAGGGAGTCTCGACCCGCAGGCTCGGCCCGCCAGCGGGGGCGCCGTGAGCGGCACAGCGGCGCTCAGCGTGGAGGGCGCCTGCGTTGCGCTCGGCGGACGCTCGGTGCTGCGCGAGGTGACCTTTGGTCTCGAGCCGGGGGAGTTCTGTGCGCTGATCGGGTCGAACGGTTCGGGCAAGACGACGCTGCTGCGCGCCATTCTCGGCTTCCTGCCGCTTGCCGCGGGCCGCATCCGTCTTAACGGTGTCGTGGGTGCACCGGGCCCGATCGGCTACGTCCCGCAGAAGATCGCGCTCGATCCGGCCTTGCCGCTGCGCGCACGCGACGTCGTGACGCTCGGGCTCGACGGGGCGCGGCTCGGCCTCTCGTGGCCCTCCAAGGCCCGGCGCATCGAGGTCGATCGGATGCTGCGGGCGGTCGGCGCCGACGGGTTCGCCGAGCAGCGCATCGGGCTGCTCTCCGGCGGCCAGCAGCAGCGGGTGCTGGTGGCGCATGCCCTTGTGCGCCGACCCAAACTGCTGCTGCTCGATGAGCCGCTGGCGAACCTCGATGTGCGCAGCAGCGCCGAGATCGTCGCGCTGCTGCGGCGCCTCTCGCGCGAGTACGGCGCGGCGGTGCTGCTCTCGGCGCACGACATGAACCCGCTGCTGAGCGCGATGGACCGGATTGTGTACCTCGCCAACGGCGCAGCGGTGGCGGGGCGTCCGGAAGAGGTCGTGCGCACGGAGGTGTTGAGCAGTCTCTACGGCTATCACGTCGATGTGGTGCGGGTGCACGGCCGCGTGGTGGTGGTGGCGGCCGAAGCCGGCGAGCAGATCCACGAGGCCGTGGCTCGCGACCCGGTGCACACCGCGAGCGTGCCGTAGCGGGCGCGGCGCACCATGTCCATCCTGTTGTCCGCGATCGAGTTCCTGCACAACGAGCCGGTGCGCGTCGCGCTCATCGTCGGCGGCGGGGCCGCGCTCGTGTGCGCCGTCGTGGGTGTTGCCACGGTGATGCAGCGCCAGTCCTTCGCCGGTCACGCGCTGGCGGATGTCAGCAGCGCGGGCGGTTCGGCGGCCTATCTGCTCGGTCTGAACCCGCTGCTCGGTTTCCTCGGACTTGCGGCCGCGGCCGCCGGGGTTCTGGAGTGGTCGGAGATCCGCGAGGCGCGCGAGCGTGACCTGCTCACCGGCGTGGTGCTCGGCGCCGGACTCGGGCTCGCCGCGCTGCTGCTGTATTTCGCCGCGACGGTGCGCAACGCGAGCGGCGCGGCGCTCACCGTGCTGTTCGGATCGATGTTCACCATTCCCGCGACGATCGTGCCGCTGGCACTGGCCGTCACGGTCGTGGCGCTCACCGTGAGCGCGCTCGTGCATCGACCGCTGCTGGTGAGCGCGGTGTCGGTCGATCTGGCGCGGGCGCAAGGCATCCGCGTGCGCGCGGTGTCGCTCGCCCATGCGCTCGCGCTGGCGCTGGCCGTCGCGCTCGCGGCCATGACCGTCGGGGCCATCCTCTCCACGGCGCTGTTGATCGGACCGGCGGCCGCGGCGCTGCGCGTGGCGCGTCGTCCGGCGGCGGCCGTGGCGCTCGCCGCGGCGATCGGGCTCGGCGCAACCTGGGGCGGGATCATCCTCGCCTATGAGAGCTTCTATTGGACGCCGGGGCGCGGGTGGCCGGTCAGCTTCTTCATCGTCGCGCTGGTCTTCGCCGCGTATCTGACCGCCGGGGTGCTCGCGACGCATGGGCCGCGGCGCGCCGCGGTCCATCCCTCCGGCTGCGAGGCGCACTGAGGTGTTCGCCCCTTTCATGCTGCATGCCTGGCTGGTCGCCACGATGGTGGCGATCGTCGGCGGCGCGGTCGGGTTCTTCGTGGTGGCGCGGCGTGCGGCGTTCGCGGCTCACGCGCTGCCGCTCGGAGCCTTCCCCGGCGCGGCGGTGGCGAGCCTGCTCGGGGTGAACGAGCTGTTCGGACTGGCGCTGTTCAGCGGCGTCGGGGTCATCGCGATTACGCAACTGCAGCGCGGGGAGCGGCGCGAGGTGGCGAGCGCCCTGTGGCTCGCATTGGCGCTCGCGGTGGGCGTGCTGCTGCTCAGCCTCTCCGGCGCCTACGCCCAGAGTCTCTACGGGTTGTTGTTCGGTGAGGTGCTCGGGATCAGCCGAGCGCAGGTGCTCGGAGTCGCGCTGCTGAGTGCGCTGGCGCTGGCGCTGCTCGCGCTGTTGGCCCGTCCGCTGCTGCTCGAGTCGCTGTCGGGCGATCTGGCCGCCGCGGCGTTCGGGCGGGCCCGCTCCCTGGAGGGCGCTTTCCTGCTCATCGTGGCGCTCTCGACGGCGATGGCGGTGCCGGTGGTCGGCGCGCTGCTCGTGTTCAGCCTGATGGTCGGCCCGGCGAGCGGTGCGCGCGCCTACACGGATCGACCCTGGCGCGCGCTGCTGCTCTCGGTGCTCCTGTCACTGGCGGTGGTGTGGTCGGCGCTGGCGCTGACCTACCTGACCGACGGGCCGGTGGGCTTTTTCGTCGGCGCGCTGAGCGCGGTGTGCTACGTGGCCGGTCGGCGGCGCAGCCTGCGCGCCGGGGCCGGATCCTGAGGGGCGTGCGGATGAGCCCCGCCGTCAAACGGCACGCGCACCCGCTGCTCGAGCGGCTCGAGGCGGTCTGCCGACGCCGAGGATTGCGCCTGACGCGCCAGCGTCGCGCCGTCCTGCACCAACTCGCGCTCGAGGGGCGCGCGCTCAGCGCCTATGAGCTGCTCGAGCGGCTGCGTCCCGAGGACGGCCGCTCGACGCCGGCGGGGATCTACCGCGCCCTCGAGTTCCTCATCGAGGCCGGCCTCGTGCATCGGCTCGAGTCGACCCGTTCGTTCATTCTCTGTGACCTCACCGAGCCCCCGACGGCCCCGCATGCCGGGCAGTTGCTGATCTGCCGCGCCTGTGGGACCGTCGTGGAGAGTGAAGACGCTCGTCTCACGGCAGCCGCCGAGCGACTCGGTGCGGCGCACGGGTTCGTGATCGATGCGCGCGCCGTGGAGCTCACGGGACGGTGTGCGCGCTGTCGTGCTGCGCCCCCCGGAGCGGAAGGGCGGCGCATCGCGGCGACCGATGAACCTTCGGAGTGATTGACGGAGTGAAACCCCATGACTGAGACCCGAACGAAGCGCCGCGGCGCGTCCCTCGCACTGGTGGGCGCGGCTTGTGCAGCGGTCCTGATGATTCCTCTGCGCGCGCATGCGAGTGCGGCGTCGTACACCGCGATGAGCGGCAATCCGTGCGCCGGGGCCCCGAGCGGCGCGCCGGGGCCGGCATTCATGCACATGATCCTGCATCCCGGGGCGCACTTTCAGCAACCGCCGCCCTCGGCGCGGCAGAAGGCGAGTGCGCAACGGGCGGCGGACCGCCAGCGGGCGCGTGATTGGGCGGACCTGTGCCGCTACCGGGCCGCGGATCAGGCGCTGCATCACCGGGCGCGGGTGGTGTTCATGGGGGATTCGATCACGGACTTCTGGCAGGACGCCGATCCGGCCTTCTTTACGCATGGCATCGTGGACCGCGGGATCAGCGGCCAGACGAGCGCACAGATGCTGGTGCGGTTCTGGCCGGACGTGATCGCGCTGCATCCGAAGGTGGTGCAGATCCTCGCGGGCACCAACGATATTGCCGGCAACACCGGTCCGACCACGGAGCACCAGTACGAGGATGACATCCGCGCCATGGTGACTCTGGCCGAGGCGAATCACATCCACGTCATCCTCGGGTCGATGCCGCCGGCCGTGCGCTTCTGGTGGGCACCGAAGTATCACCCCGCCGCCGAGATCCGTCGGCTGAACGGCTGGCTGC
>JAKBBE010000093.1 GCA_021826035.1 Pseudomonadota bacterium
GGATCGAGCCGGAAAGCTCGGCATCGCGCTGAACGCGAGGCGGCAGCCGCGACGGATCGGCCTGGCGGCTTTTGTGTTCGTAATACGTCGACGGGGCGATCGGCAATTGCTCGCAGATCGGCTCGACCCCGTACTCGGCTCGATGCGCGTCGATAAGCGCGATCATCACTTCCCGCGGCGGTCGAGCTCCGCCTGGGCAAAAAACGCCGACGCCTTGCGCAGAATCTCATTGGCACGCCTGAGCTCGACGTTCTGCCTCTCCAGCTGCTTGACCCGCGCACGGTCCGCCAGAGAGGCATTGCGGCGCGGATCGGCTGCGGCTTCGGCTTTCACTACCCACGAGCGTAGCGTCTCCGCCGTGCAGCCGATCCTCCCGGCGATCGACTGCATCGCGGCCCAGCGCGTGGGGTACTCGTGGACGTGCTCCTGGAACAGGCGTACCGCGCGCTCCTGGACCTCAGCTGAATATCTCTTCGACCTATTTCCCATGACTCCATCCTCTCAAGAAATGGAGTCTCCGAGATACCCGGGGCGGTTCAGAAGCGCAAGGCAAAGCGGATCACGATCGATCTGGACCCGACGGACGATCCGACCCATGGTGCGCAGCAACTGGCCTTCTTCAACGGTCACTACGACACGTGGTGCTACCTGCCGGTGGTCGGGTTCCTGACCTTCAACGAGGAGGCGGACCAATATCTGTTCGCCTACGTGCTGCGGCCCGGCAATGCGAGTGCCGGGGTCGGAGCGATCGGGATCCTCTCGCGGCTGTTGCCGCGGCTGCGGGAGGCGTTCCCGCGTGCTCGGTTGCGAGTTCGCTTGGACGGCGGCTTCGCCGCCGCCGAGATGTTCGCCTTCCTCGAACGCGAGGGGCTCGAGTACGTGGTGGCGATGGGGAAAAACAAGGTTCTGGAGCGTCGCGCCGCACGCTTGATGGGCACCGCCCGACGCTTGTCGCGCGAATCGGGGCAGACCGAGCATCTGTATAGCGAGACCCGCTATGCCGCCGGCACCTGGGATCAGCGCCGCCGCGTCATCATCAAAGCCGAGGTCGTGCGTCATCCCGGGCGCGAGCCCAAAGACAACCCGCGCTTCGTGGTCACCAACCTCAAGCACTCGCCCCGGCATCTGTACGAGGCGATCTACTGCGCCCGCGGGGACATCGAGAATCGGATCAAAGAGCTGCATCATGGCCTGGAAATCGACCGCACCAGCTGCAGCCGCTTCCTCGCCAATCAATTGCGAGGGCTGTTGAGCGCCGCCGCCTACGTGCTCTACCAGGAGCTGCGTCTGCAGGCAGCCCGCACGGCCTTCCGATCTGCCCAGGTCAGCACCTTGCGCGAACACCTGATGAAACTCGGCGCATGGGTGGAGTCTTCCGTGCGGCGCATCGTGCTGCACCTGCCCGCCACCTGTCTGCATCGCAACGACTGGCAGATCATCGCCCGCAATCTTGGCGCTGCGCCCGCATAGCGCTGTCGGACTGGCACCGCGCTGCTTCGAATGCCGCATGCCTGACTCAGGCCGAACGCCCGCGGCCGAAATCCCTCGCCCAGCGCGTACCGTGCTCGACAATCCATCGCCAACGCACAGACCCCCGGCAAAATCACCGCCGCGCTTCGAGATCACGCCCCGACATCGCCAAACTCGCACCCATGACCATGAAAATCCCCTCCTTCATGCATAGTGCAGGCTAGAGCGGCTCAGGGCTGCAGCCGGGTGACGCTCCAGGGTCCGGCCGCGAACGACTCGTCCGCGGCTCTGAGCGACCGCTTCCAGTGCAGCCGATCGTGAATGCGCGCCGGTCCCTCGATCCACAGCTCCACGGATTCGGCCCACAGCCGGTAACCGCCCCAGTGTGCTGGGCGCGGGATGGGGCCGTCGAAGGGCGGCTCGCTACCCTGGGCATTCGGCACGGGCGCCGCGAAGCGCTCGGCCGCCACGGTGAGCGCTTGTTCGAGCGCCGAGCGGGATTCGACCGGTTCGCTCTGCTCACTCGCCCAGGCACCGAGACGGCTCTGCCAGGGCCGCGAGGCGAAATAGGCGTCGCTGTCAGCCGCCGGCGCCCGGAGCACCGGACCCTCGATGCGCACCTGTCGGTGCAGCGCGTCCCAATGGAACACCGCCGCGGCCCGGCCGTTGGCGGCGAGCTCCCGGCCTTTGCGCGAGGCGTAATTGGTGTAGAACGCGATGTACCCCGGGTGCGCGGTGACGCCCTTGCACAGCACCACCCGCGCCGACGGCTGACCGGCCGCATCGCAGGTGGCGAGCACCATCGCATTCGGGTTTGGTTGCGTGGCCGCGCGGCGGGCCTCTTCGAGCCAGCGCACGAGGATCTCCAGAGGCTCGGCCGGCGGTGCGCCGGCGGACAGTTCAGTCTGGGTGGACATGCCCGGTATGGTACGGGAATGCGCCGCGCCGCGGCATGCGTGAAATTCGACTTGCGGTGCCGCCGCCGGCCCGATACAAAGAAACAGCCCCGCACCGCACAGTGACCGGAACGCTCCGCATGACTCGCGACGATGTGACCCTGGATGATTTACGCCGCCGGCTCACCGAACTCGACCGGCAGTTCATCCGGCTTGCCGCCGAGCGCAAGGCGCTCAGCGCCGAGGTCGCGCGGGTCAAGCGGGCCACCGGTCATCCGACGCGCGATTACGGCCGCGAGCGCGAGGTACTCATGAGCGCGCGCACCGCGGCAGCCGAACTGGGCGTCTCCCCGGCGCTCGCCGAGGAGCTGCTGCGCCTGCTGATCCGCGCCTCGCTCACGACGCAGGAACAGGCGAGCGTCGCGGCGCAAGGCGCTGGCTCGGGCCGCCGGGCGCTCGTGATCGGCGGTGGCGGCAAGATGGGTCGTTGGTTCGTGCAGTTTCTCACCTCGCAGGGCTTCTCCGTGGAGGCCGCCGACCCGCTCGGCGCAGTGGCCGGGGTGCCGACCGTGACCGACTGGCGCGCCAGCGACCTGACGCACGACTGCATCGTGCTCGCCACGCCGCTCGCCGCCACGGATGCGATCCTGCGCGATCTCGCGCTGCGGCGCCCGGCCGGACTTATCTTCGACGTCGGCTCGCTGAAGTCCCCGCTGCGCTCCGGGCTGCAGGCGCTGAAGTCTCACGGCTGCCGGGTCACCTCGGTTCACCCGATGTTCGGGCCGGATACCGAATTGCTCTCCGGGCGGCATGTCATTTTTGTCGACCTCGGACATGCCGAGGCGCTCGCCGCAGCGCGCGCGCTGTTTGCCCCGACCATGGCCGAGCAGGTGGTGATGAGCCTCGATGACCACGACCGGCTGATTGCCTACGTGCTCGGCTTGTCACATGCGCTGAACATCGCGTTTTTTACCGCGCTCGCCGAGAGCGGGGAGGCGGCCCCGAAGCTTGCACGCCTCTCCAGCACCACGTTTGATGCCCAGCTCGATGTTGCCGCCTGCGTCGCGCAGGAGAGTCCAGAGCTGTATTATGAAATTCAGAGTCTGAATGATTACGGCGCGGCGTCGCTCGAGGCGTTGGTGCAATCCGTCGAGCGCATCCGCACGGCCGTACTGTCGCGCGACCACGACACGTTCGTGGCCCTGATGCGCCAGGGACGGGAGTATCTGCAGGATCGGCGCAGCGTTGCGGAACGGCGTGCCTAGGGGGAGCGGAATGAACCACATGCACTCCGGGGACGGCATGGCCGGCGACATGATCGATGCGGACGGGTTCCGCGCCAACGTCGGCATTGTGCTGATGCGCCGCGACGGAGACGTATTTCTCGGCCGCCGCGCCGGAGGCAAGGGCTGGCAGTTTCCCCAGGGCGGCATCCGCACCGGGGAGAGCCTCGAGGAGGCGCTGTACCGCGAGCTGCATGAGGAGATCGGCCTGGCGGCCGAGGATGTGGAGCTGCTCGGACACACCGCGCGCTGGCTGCGCTACCGGCTGCCGCCGCGCTATGTGCGGCGCAACCGCCATCCGCTGTGCATCGGGCAGAAGCAGCGCTGGTGTCTGCTGCGCCTCAGGCGCGAGGTCGAGACATTCGATTTCCGCAGCACCACGGAGCCGGAGTTCGACGAGTGGCGCTGGGCGGATTTTTGGGAGCCGGCGCGCGAGGTGATCTACTTCAAACGCAAGGTTTACCAGCGCGCCCTCACTGAACTGGCGCCGCTCGCCTTTCCCACCGGACAGCCGGCTCTGCCCGAATGGTGGGATGATCTGACCGGGCGAACCCGCGACGACGCGTCGGTGCGTGCGGGTGAATAGTCTGTCGCCGCCGGCACATGCCTGGCGCGGACGCGGGGTGCGGGTCGGACTCGCTCTCGGGGCGTTGCTGGTGCTCTACCTGACGTTCGAGATCGGTCGTTACAGTGCCGGCTACAGCATCCTCGCGGCGCTCCACGAGCACGCGGTGCTTGCGGCCGACATCGACAGGCTGAAGCACACGCAGCGCACCCTGGAGGCGCGCGTGGCGGAATTGCAGACCTTCAATGCCGGGCATGCCCATGCCGAGGAGGTCGTGACGCACACCATTGCACAGCTGCAGGCCCAGATTGCTCGCCAGCGAGAGAAGCTCGCGTTCTACCGCGGGGTGCTCACCCCCGGCGCCCCGCCGATCGGACTGCGCGTTGGGGAAGTGCAGCTCTCACCGGGCAAGCGGCCGCTGCATTTCCGGGCCGACCTCTCGCTGCTACGCAGTGATCGTCCGGACGGCGACGTGACTGGCACCGTGAGCTTGAGCATCGCAGGTACTGGACCGGGCGGCTCGACGCTGAAGCACCCAATGGGCACGGGCCATTCGGCCGACCTGCGCTACCGCTTCCGCTATTACCAGGAGTTCAAGCAGACTCTGGTGCTGCCGCCGGGCTTCAAGCCCGAGCGCCTGACGGTGACGGTTCGCTCGAGCCGGCCGAACATCGCCCCGCTTGTGCAGACCTATCCGTGGAGCGCCATTTCGGTGCCCTGAGCGCCGTCGCCGCGGCCGACAGCAGATTTTTGACCTGGACGTGCACTGCTCCTAGACTTTGCGATATGAATACCATCGACGTCACTTCCGATGCTGCTCTGATTTTCACCGATGCGGCTGCGCGCAAGGTCGGGGACCTGATCCGCGGCGAGGGCAACCCGAACCTGATGCTGCGCGTGTTCGTGCAGGGCGGCGGCTGCTCGGGCCTGCAGTACGGATTCGAGTTCGACGAGCAGGTTCAGGACGGAGATACCTGCATCGAGAACCAGGGTGTCAAACTGCTCGTCGACCCGATGAGCGTGCAATACCTGACGGGTGCGGAAATCGACTACCGCGAAGGCCTTGATGGCGCGCAGTTCGTGATCCGCAACCCCAACGCCACGACCACCTGCGGCTGCGGCTCCTCGTTCGCCGCCTGAGCAGGCGCCCAGCCGCGTGCGACGAACGGCCGCTTCCCGCGCAATCCGTACGCCGCGCCACGCCACCCGATCCCGCCCCGATGTGCTGGCGGCGGTGGATCTTGGCTCGAACAGCTTCCACATGGTGGTGGCGCGCTACTCGCACGGCCAGCTCGTCATCATCGATCGGTTGCGCGAGATGGTGCGGCTTGCCTCCGGCGTGGAGGAGAATGGCGAGATCGATCCGGCGGTAGCCGAACGGGCGATCGCCTGTCTGCAGCGCTTCGGGCAGCGCCTGCGGGTCATGCGCGCCGGCAGCGTGCGTGCCGTCGGCACCAGCGCGCTGCGCCTGGCGCACCGCAAACACTCATTCCTGTCCCGCGCCCGCGAGGCGCTGGGGCATCCCATCGAGATCATCTCCGGCCGCGAAGAAGCCCGCCTGATCTATGCCGGCGTCGCGGCCAACCTGCCGCGCCTGCCGGGGCGGCGCCTGATCATCGACATCGGGGGCGGCAGCACCGAAATGATCATCGGCGAGGGGCGGCGCCCGCTTGAGCTGGAGAGTCTGCGGGTCGGCTGCGTCGTGGTGAGCGAGCGGTTTTTCGGCGACGGCAAGATCTCCGCCAAGCGCATGGCGGCGGCTCGGCTCGCCGCACGGGCGCAGCTCGCGCCGCTGCGCAGCGCGTTCCGCCGGCGTGGCTGGCAGTACTGCGCGGGCAGTTCCGGCACCGTACGCGCCATCGGCGAGGCACTGCGCGAGCTGGTGCCTGGCGCTACGCTGATCACTGCCCGGGGACTCGAGCGGCTGGTCGCGGCAGTGGTCGTCGCCGGCCATGTGCGCGCCCTGGAGTTCGCCGCAGTGACCGAAGACCGCCGCCCGGTCTTTCCCGGCGGACTGGCCATTCTCGCCGAGGTGTTCGCGGTCCTCGGGGTGAAGGAGATGCGCATCGCCGACGGCGCGCTGCGCGAGGGGTTGCTCTACGACATGATCGGGCGCAACACGGAGGAGGATGCCCGTGAACGCACCGTGCGTAGCATGCAGCTGCGCTATCACGTCGATAGCGAGCAGGCCGAACGGGTCGCGGCGACGGCCCTGAAATTCCTGGGCGCGGCACGCGCAGGGTGGAAGTTGCGTGCGGTGCCGAGCGCGCAGCTCGCGCTGAAGTGGGCGGCGCGGCTGCACGAGATCGGCCTCGACGTGGCACACAGCGGGTACCACCGCCACGGCGCGTACCTGCTGGAGAACGCCGACATGCCGGGTTTCTCCCGCGGTGAGCAGAGTCTGCTCGCCCGTCTGGTCGGGGCGCACAGGCGCAAGCTGCTCGCCGAGGGACTCACCGAACTCGTGCCACCCTGGGACCGTGATGCGCTGTACTTGATCGTGTTGCTGCGACTCGCGGTGCTGCTGCACCGCGGACGGGAGGTCGGTACGCTGCCGCGGATCCGGCTCAGCGCGGGCGCGAAGTCGCTGCAGTTGGCCTTTCCGGCCCGCTGGCTCGCCGCCCACCCGCTTACCGCAGCCGATCTGCATCAGGAGGTACAGTACCTGCGTGCCGCCGGCGTACGTCTGCGCCTCGTCGCCGGACGGCGCTGAGCGCCGCGGCGCTCAGGCTCCCGAGGGTCCGAAGAGCGCTCCGGCGGCGTTGCGCGCCAGGAGCTCTCCCTGCAGGCTGACCCGCGGCGACTCGCCGCTGCTGACCCGTTCGTAGCCCCCGTCCGGCCGCAGCTGCCAGGCCTGCGAGGTGTCGGCGAGTGCGAGCGCCAGATCATCGAGGATGCGCTGGCGGTGCGAGGGCCGCTCGATTGGGAAAGCCACCTCGATGCGGTGAAAGAAATTGCGCTCCATCCAGTCCGCGCTCGATAGATACATTTCGCTGGTTCCACCGTTCTCGAAGTAGAACACGCGCGAGTGCTCGAGAAAACGCCCGACGATGGAACGCACCTCGATATTTTCCGATACACCAGCGACGCCGGGGCGCAGCGCGCACACCCCGCGCACGATCAGTTCGATTCTTACTCCGGCGCGCGAAGCGCGGTAGAGCGCCTCGATGGTTTGCTGCTCGACCAGCGCATTCATCTTGGCGATGATCCGGGCCGGCCGGCCCGCGCGCGCGTGCTCGGCCTCCCGTTCGATCTTGGCGAGCATCGCCTCGTGCAGGCCGAACGGGGACTGCACCAGACAGTTCAGGCGCGGGGTGCGCGTCAGGCTGGTGAGCTCGAGGAACAGCTCGTGCACGTCCTGGCCTACCTCCTCGCGACAGGTGAACAGTCCGTAGTCGGTATATTGGCGTGCGGTGCGCGGGTGATAATTGCCGCTGCCGAGGTGACAGTAGCGGCGGATGCCGCCAGGTTCGCGTCGCACCACCAGGGCGAGCTTGGCGTGAGTCTTGTAGCCCACCACGCCGTACATCACGTGTGCGCCGGCTTCCTGCAACCGGTTCGACAGTTCGATGTTCGCCTCTTCGTCGAAGCGGGCCCGCAGCTCGATGATGACCGTGACGTCCTTGCCGGCGTTGGCCGCGGCCACCAGCGCATCGACGATCGGGGAATCGCTGCCAGCGCGGTACAGCGTCTGTTTGATCGCCAGTACCTGCGGATCGGCGGCCGCCTGGCGCAGAAAATCCATCACCGGGGCAAAGCTCTGATACGGGTGATGCAGCAGCAAGTCCTTCTGGCCGATCGCGGCGAACAGGTCTGCTCCACCGACCAGCCGCCGCGGTAAACCGGGCGTGAACGCCGGATATTTCAGGTCCGGTCGCGGCACCAGGTCGTAGACCGCCGAGAGGCGGTTGAGATTGACTGGGCCGGGCATGCGGTAGGTGTCGAGTTCCCCGAGCGCAAACTGGCGCTGCAGGAACTGCACGATGTCGTGCGGGCAGTCGCTCGAGGTCTCCAGCCGCACCGCCGCGCCGTAGCGCCGGTGCGCGAGCTCCCCCTCAAGCGCGCGCCGCAGATCGTCGATCTCTTCTTCGTCGACGAACAGGTCGCTGTTGCGGGTGAGGCGGAACTGGTAGCAGCCGAGTACGCGGATGCCTGCGAACAGCCGCTGTACGAAGGCCTGCACGATGCCGCTGAGCAGCACCAGCAGACGCTGTGAGCCCTCGCCCGGAACCGGCACGACGCGCGGCAGCGAGCGTGGCGCCTGCACGATCGCCAGTTCACTGTCGCGGCCGAACGCATCGCGTCCCTCCAGGCGCACGATGAAATTCAGGCTCTTGTTCTGGATCCGGGGAAAGGGGCGGGCCGGGTCGAGGCCGAGCGGACTGAGCACCGGCTCGACTTCGTGCTCGAAATAGCGCCCGAGCCACTCATGCGCCGCCGCCGTCCAGTCGTTGTGCGAGAGCAGCAGGATGTCGCGCTCGGCGAGTCCCGGCAGCAGCATCTCGTTCAGGCAGCGGTACTGTTCCGCCACTAGGCGCGCGGCACGGGTGTGGATCGCATCGAGCAGCTCCTCGATCGAGAGGCCGTCGGCGGTCGCCAATCCCGAGCCGAGCTCCTGCAGCTGCTTCAGCCCCGCCACCCGGATCTCGAAGAACTCATCGAGATTGCCCGATGCGATGCACAGGAATCGCAACCGCTCCAGCAGCGGAACGGACTCATCGCAGGCCTGGGCGAGCACCCGTTGGTTGAACTCCAGCAGCGACAGCTCACGGTTGATGTACAGCTGCGGTGACTTCAGGTCCTGAGCATCCATGGCTTGAAGTAAAGCAGAGTTTGCCGACTGGCGCATGCTCGCCCCCCGGTAAGTGCGCGCTGCGTTCGGCTTGATTCCAGCCGCGGCGCCCGTTCGCATACACTTGGCCCTGCGGCCGAGCGGGCCCGCGCGACCTGGACAGCCTGAAAATACCCCCATGACTCCCGACGAACAGTTGCCCGAACTCGAACGCGGCGCCCAGGAAGTGCTGCTCGCGGCCGACCTGACCCGCAAGCTGCAGCGCGGGGTGCCGCTGCGCATCAAGGCGGGATTCGACCCGACGGCCCCGGATCTGCATCTCGGTCACACGGTGCTGCTGAACAAGATGCGTCAGTTCCAGCAGTTCGGCCACGAGGTGATTTTCCTGATCGGGGATTTCACCGGACTGATCGGTGACCCGACCGGGCGCAACCAGACGCGCCCGCCGCTTACTCCCGAGGAAGTGCAGGCGAACGCGCGCACTTACCAGCAACAGGTCTTCAAGATCCTCGATCCGGCGCGGACCCGCGTCGAATTCAACTCCCGATGGCTCTCGAGCCTCTCGGCGGCCGATTTCGTGCGTCTCACGGCTCAGTACACCGTGGCGCGCATGCTCGAGCGCGACGACTTCGCCAAGCGCTACAAGAGTGGCCAGCCGATCGCGATCCACGAGTTTCTCTATCCGCTCGCTCAGGGGTACGACTCGGTGGCGTTGCGCGCCGACGTGGAACTCGGCGGAACCGATCAGAAATTCAACTTGCTGGTGGGGCGGCAGCTGCAGAGCGCCTACGGACAGGAGCCGCAGGTCGTGCTCACCGTGCCGCTCCTGGAGGGTACCGACGGCATCAACAAGATGTCGAAATCCCTCGGAAATTACATTGGAATTGCCGAGTCGCCCGCCGACATGTTCGGTAAAGTCATGTCGATTTCCGATACCCTGATGTGGCGTTACTACGAGTTGCTGTCGTTTCGTCCGTTGGCGCAGATCGCGGCGCTGCGCCAGGCGGTCGCCGACGGGCGCAATCCGCGTGACGTCAAGCTCGAACTTGCGCACGAGCTGGTGGCGCGCTTCCATGGCGCCGCGGATGCCCAGCAAGCGCAGCGGGATTTCTTGCTGCGCGTCAGCGAGCGGGCGGTGCCCGCCAACCTTAAGCCACAGGTGTTGAGTGTGCCCACCGAGGGAATTCGTCTGCCCAACCTGCTGAAAACGGCCGGATTGGTGGTCAGCACCTCTGAAGCGAACCGAAAAATTGCCGAGGGCGCGGTGCGCATCGACGGGGAACGGGTCACCGATCGGGAATTGACGCTCAAAGCCGGTACCGATGCGGTGCTGCAGCTCGGCTCGAAGCGCTTTGCTCGGGTCCAGCTTCAGCTCGCTGGCTGAAGGGGGCCCCGTAGTGGCGCGCATCCGGGTTCCGGGACCGACCGCACGCCTCTGATATGCGAACGCCATAAGGCCGTAACTACATGTTTTTTAAACATTTATAGGCTTTCGGGGCGATGCTGAAGAACGCTCCACGCACGAAATGATTGCAATGCGTTGACAAGGCTCTAATCAGGGCTATACTTCGCGCCCCTTGCAACGGAAGGCCATGCGCCGAACGCTGCGAAGGGCGCCGCAGGAAGGGGCGAAAAAAGAAGGTTGACGGGCGCGAAACGATGGATATACTGCCCGCCCCTTCGAGAGCGAAGGCGCTAGCGAAAGCGACGCGATTCACTCGAAAACGCTGTGTGCCAGCCACGCAGCCGATCTTTAAAAGTTTGGCAGGTAACTTGTGTGGGGACTCGTGTCAAAGAGCCTTTGGCGCTAAGACCGAGTGACCAAAATGTCCAGCAGTAACTGGAGCCA
>JAKBBE010000015.1 GCA_021826035.1 Pseudomonadota bacterium
CGGCCGCGATGGACGCGGGACGCTGAAAATCGTGCACGGTGGCTGATCGTCCGACACCGGGCGATGCACGTCGAGAGCTGCTGATCGAGCTGTTCCGGGCGGGCCTTGCGCGGGTGGACGCGCGCCGCTGCGTGCGCGAGGCGCTTGGCGCTGCGCCGCCACGCCCGGTGTGGGCGCTGGCGATCGGCAAGGCGGCGGTGTCCATGACACTCGGGGCGCGCGATGCGCTCGGGGACTCGCTCGAGGCGCTGCTGGTCATCACTCCCCCGCGCCACGGCGCCGGTGCGCTCATGGGCATGCCGGGTATTGAAATCCTCGAAAGCGCCCATCCATTGCCCGATGAGCGCTCATTGCGGGCCGGCGCAAGACTGCTCGCCTGGCTCGCGGCGCTGCCGTCCACAGCGAGCCTGTTGTTTCTGATCTCGGGCGGCGCCTCGGCGCTGGTCGAGGTGCCGATGCCCGGGGTCACGCTCGAGCAGATCGCCAACATCGCGCGCCGCGCGCTGGCCGGCGGCCGTGATATCGGATCGCTCAACGCCGAGCGGGCGAGCTGCTCACAGCTCAAGGGCGGACGGCTCGCGGCGCGGCTCGGCGGGCGCGAGGGCCGGGCGTTACTGATCTCCGATGTCCCCGGCGACGACCCGGCTGTCATCGGCTCCGGCATTCTCGCGCCGGCTCCGGGCGGCGATGCCGTGTGGCGGCAAGTGATTGCTTCGATCGACGAGGCGATGGATGCGGTGGTCACGGCCGCACGGGCCCGAGGCCTGACGGTGCGCCGGGCGGTCGGCCGGTTCAGCGGCGATGCGCAGCGCCTGGCGACGCAGTTCACGCATGAGCTCGCGCTCGGCCAGTCGCAGGTGCAGGTGTGGGGCGGGGAGTCGACGGTGCAGCTGCCGCCGGAGCACGGACGCGGCGGGCGCAACCAACACCTGGCGCTCGCGGCGGCCCGGCTGATCGCCGGCTACCCGGATCTGGCGCTGCTCGCGGCCGGTACCGACGGCATCGACGGCACGAGCGAGGATGCCGGCGCGGTGGTTGACGGGGAGACCTGCGCGCGCATTGCCCTGCACGGTCTTGACGCGGACGAGTGCCTGCGCCGAGCTGATTCGGGCACGGCGCTCGCGGCGGCCGGCGCGCTGCTCAGCACCGGTCCGACCGGAACCAACGTGGCGGACCTCGTTATCGGCCTGAAGCAGGTCCCGCAGCGCCCGCCGTTGTGAGCAATTGTAACGATCGGGTGTGTCGCGGCACCTGCGGTGCTGGCGCGCCGCCGGTGCGCTCCGGTATCGTTGAGCGCACGAGAGTCCGGCTATGCGCGAAAATCCCCACCTGCTGATTGTCGACGACGACCGCGAGATCCGCTCGCTGTTGAGTCAGTACCTGGAGAAGGAGGGACTGCGGGTTACTGCGGTGCGCGATGCGCCGGAGATGCGCCGGGCGATGGAGCGCTCACACTTCGACCTGCTGGTGCTCGATCTGATGCTGCCCGGCGAGGACGGCCTGTCGATCTGCCGCGAGCTGCGCAGCCGCTCACAGCTGCCGGTGATCATGCTCACCGCGCGCGGCGAGGACGTCGACCGGATCGTCGGACTCGAGCTCGGCGCAGACGATTACGTGCCCAAGCCGTTCAATCCCCGCGAGCTGCTTGGCAGGATTCGCGCCGTGCTGCGTCGCTGTGCCTCATCCGGGCCCGACTCGGACCCGCAGTCCGTGCGCGCCTTCCTGTTCGGCGGCTGGCGTCTCGATACCACCCGCCGCGTGCTGATGGGCGCCGGCGGCGAAGTGGCGCTGAGCGGCGCTGAGTACAGTCTGCTCGCGGTGCTGCTGTCGGCGGGTAATCGCGTCGTGACGCGCACGCAGCTTGCGGAACTGCTGCGCGGTCGAGAGATCGATCCGCTCGACCGCAGCATTGACGTGCGCGTCAGCCGTCTGCGTCAGGCGCTCGGTGATGATGCGCGCGCGCCGCGTCTGATCAAAACCGTCTACGGCCAGGGCTATGTGATCGGCGTGCCGATCGCGACCGAGTAGATCGCGGACAAACTCATGCGCATGCGTCTTCGCCTCTGGCCGCAATCGCTGTTCGGTCGGCTGATCGCCGCCACCGTCATTGGCGTGCTGCTCGCTCAGACGGCGATCCTGTACCTGGTCGCACGCAACGAGCAGCGGATCGTGACCCAGGTGGCCACGCGTGTGTGGGCGCGGCGGATCAGCGAGATCACGCTCATGCTCGCCCAGTTGCCGCCGAACGGGCGCGCGCGCGCGCTGCACCAGCTGCGGTCGACGGGCGGCTTTGAGTCCTTCGGTCCGCCGCTGCTGCTGCGTCGCCCCATCGCGCCCGGGCGGCTGGCCGTGATCCGCCCGCTGCGAGGGCCGGACTGGCTGTGGCTGCGCCGCATGGCGCGCAACCGCATCGCTACCGTGCTGCACATCCCGCTGCCGCTCACCTTCGACGCGCAGGCGCTGCTGCTGAAGCGCCTGCGTGATGAACTCGGCAGCCGCTACCGGGTCGCTTTGCTGCCGGCGGGCGCTGCGCCCGCTGGGGTGATTCCGATCTCGCTGCCGCCGATCGGTCCGCCCGATCAGCCGCTGGGTACCTACGACCTGCAGGTGAGCGGGCCAGGCACGCCGCGTATGGTGTTTCGCGTCGCACGCATCTCCCCGGCGGTGGTCTTACCGCCGCGGCTGCTGATCAACCTGGCGCTGCTGGTCGCCGTGCTGATCGCAGCGCTGTACGTGGCGGCCCGCGGCATCACCCGCCCGCTGTCGCGCCTGGCGCGCGCGGCCGATACCATCGGCCGCGGTGCGCGCGCACCCCCAGTGCCGGAAAAGGGGGCGCGTGAGCTGCGCAACGCGGCCCAGGCATTCAACAGCATGCAGGAGCGGCTACATCGGTATCTGGACAGTCGTACGTCGGTGCTCGCCGCCATGTCGCATGATCTGAAGACGCCGTTGACGCGGCTGCGGCTGCAGGTCGAGACCCTGATCGACGATCCCGCGCTGCGCACGCGACTCGGGCACGAGCTTGACGAGATGGAAGGCATGGTGCGCGGGGCGCTCGCGCTGTTCCGGGGACTCGATGAGCAGGAGAGCGTCGAGCCGATCGATGTCGATGCCTTAGCGGAGACCGTGCGGCGGGGATTCGTCGAGATGGGGCGTGAGGTGAGCGTCAGCGGGCATGCCGCGGCGCCGCTGGCGGGCCGGCCTCAGGCGCTCAAGCGCTGTCTGACCAATCTGGTCGCAAACGCAGTGAACTTCGGCGACCGCGCCCGGATCGAAGTCCATGACGGCGCGGCGCTGCGCATCGTGGTGAGCGATGCCGGCCCGGGAATCCCGCCGGATGCCCTCGAGCGGGTCTTCGAGCCGTTCTACCGGCTCGAGTCCTCGCGCAACCGGGACACCGGCGGTACCGGGCTTGGCCTGAGTATCGCGCGCGATGTCGCGCAGGCACACGGGGGAACGCTGAGTCTGCGCAACCGGCCGGAGGGCGGCCTCGAGGCCGAGCTGCGCTTCCCGCGACGCTGAGCCGCGCCGTACATTTGCTTACGGCGCGGGCGGGGGAGCGTCGCTAGACTTGGGACTGAGTTGCTCACCGGTGGAGGAAAATCCATGAAACGAAGTCTGATTGTCCTGGCGCTCACCGGCCTGACGGGCGTCGCATTGGCCCAGAGTCCGCCGCCCCCGCCGCGCCCCGCCTGGGGCGGTCCGGCCATGATGCGCCAGATGCAGAGGATGGAGCAGTGGCGTCTGCATCAGCTCACCGTGCTGCTCGATCTCAGTGCCGCGCAGCAACAGCAGGTCAAGGCGATACTCGACCAGCAGCACGCGGCGATGCGCGCGAGCATGAGCCAGGTCATGGAGGCGATGCGCGCGGCCCGCAAGGCGCATCTGGCGGCGCGCGAGGAAATGATGAATCGCATGGCCAAGGTCCTCAGCGCCGAGCAGATGGCCAAATTCAAGGTGCTCGCGCCGGCGCGCCCGCCGAGGTGGATGCACCACATGGGCCCGCGCGGCATGGGAATGGGCATGGGAATGGGCATGGGACCGCCTGGTACCCCCAATCCTTGAGCGGTGCGCCGCTGCCCCGCTGAGCGGGTTGGCCGCTCAGCGGGGCAGCGTGTGCAGGGCGTAGCGGCCGTCCTGAAGCCACAGGCAGCTGCCTTGCTCGTACCAGGCGCCGAGCACGATGCGCTGCACGGCCTGACCATCGATCTGTCCGTCGTGCACCGCTGGCCGATGCGTATGGCCGTGGATGATGCGCCGCACGCCTGTGGCGCGAAAGGCTGCTTGTACGGCTGCAGCATTGACGTCCATGATGCGCGGCGCCGTTCGTGCGGTGTGCGCGCGGCTGCCGGCGCGCGCCTCGTCCGCCAGCAGCTGACGCGTCGCTAGCGGCAGTGCCAGGAAGCGGCGCTGCCATGCCTCGTCACGCACGATGCTGCGCAGTTCCTGGTAGGCGTGATCGTCGGTGCACAGTGCATCGCCGTGGGTGAGCAGCACCGGCTCGCCCGCGAGGGTGGTCACCACTGGGTCGGGTAGCAGCCGGCAGCCGGTGCGCCGGCAGAATCCCTCGCCGAGCAGGAAGTCCCGGTTGCCGTGCAGCGCGAAGCATGCGACACCGCGTGCGCTGAGGGCGGCCAATGCATCGAGCACCGCCCCGTGCTCCGGGGAGTCATCCCCAACCCAGGATTCGAACAGATCCCCGAGGATGTACAGGGTGTCGGCGTGAGTTGCCTCGCCGCCGAGAAAATCCAGGAACTGCCGTTGTGCGGCATTGCCGGCCACATCGAGGTGGACGTCCGAGACGAACAGGCAGCGCTGCGGCTGCGCGGGAGCCGGTGCGGCCGGCTCGCCGGTCACGGGCGCGGCGGCGTGCCCTCGGGGCTCGCCGGCGGGGGCGTGGTCGGTGAGCCGCCCGAGGTGCCCGTGCCGGCCGGCGGTGCCGATCCGCTGTTCCCCGCCGCAGGCGCGCTGGGCGCGGTGCCCGCGGGTGGCGCGCCGGTCGAACCGCCCGCGGCGGGTGGGGTGGCCGGGGCAGCCGGGGCGGCTGGCGTGGACGGCGCGGAGCCGGACTGCGATGGGGTGATCAGGGAAATGCTCTCGATCACGACTGGCTTCAGCGGCGCCTCGGATTTGAACGGCCCGAACGCGCCGGTTGGCACCAGACCGATCTGCTCGACGACGTTCATGCCCTGGATCACCTTGCCGAAAACCGTGTAGCCCCAGCGGGTCGGCAGCGGGTCGAGTTCCGGATTGTCGACGAGGTTGATGTAAAACTGAGTATTGCCCGAATCAGGGTCTGTCCCGCGGGCCAGTCCGACCGCACGGAACTTGTTCTGCAGACCGTTGCCGGATTCGTTCACGACCGGCGGGCCGGTCGGCTTCAATGCATAGGGCGGCGTGGCCTCGTGCCCGCCACCCTGGATGATGAAATTGGCGACCACGCGGTGGATCAGCGTGTCGGTGTAGAAGCCCGTGCGCACGTAGCGCAGGAAGTTCGCCACCGTGAGTGGCGCACGGTCGGGCCGCAGTTCGATCACGAATGAACCCATGCTCGTGGTGACCTGCACCTCGGGATTGGGCTGGGTGGGTGCGGCGGATTGCGCCTGTGCCAGGGCTGGCGGCGCGCTGATCAGGCCAAGGCCGGCCGCCGCCAGTAGTGTCGCTGCGGCGCTGAAGACGATGCGCCGTGCGGCATTGCAGTTCCGATCGTACATGGATTCTCCCAGCGGCTCGCCCGAGCGCGCCATCTTAGCAGCGCCCGGCCAAACCCCGTACTATTGACGGCCATGGCAGAGATGGACCGTACAACCGGCCGGACGTTCACGCGCGGTGCGACCCGCTTCGCCCCGAGTCCGACGGGCGAGCTGCACCTCGGCAATGCGCGCACGGCGCTGTTCAACTACCTCCTGGCGCGCCGCGCCGGGGAGCGTTTCGTCCTGCGCGTCGAGGACACCGATGCCGGCCGCAGCCGCGCCGAGTACACCACGGGTCTGCTCGCCGACCTGGCCTGGCTCGGCCTTGAGTGGGACGCCGGTCCCGGTCGCGAGGATGAGCTCGGTCCGTATTTCCAGTCACAGCGCGGCGCCCTCTACGCGCAGCGCTTTGCCGAGCTCGAGCGCCAGGGGGTGGCGTATCCGTGCTTCTGCACGCCGCTCGAACTGGAGGCCGCCCGCCACGCGCAGCGCGCCTCGGGCCGGGCGCCACGCTACCCGGGAACCTGCCGGGAGCTGTCGGCTGGGGAGCGCGAGCGGCGGCGCACCGCCGGCGTTCCGGCCACGCTGCGCTTCCGGGTGCCGAGCGGCCGGCGCATCGAATTCACCGACCTGGTGCATGGTGCGCAGAGCTTTCTCTCGGATGATATCGGCGATTTCGTCATCCGCCGTGCCGACGGATCGGCCGCGTTCTTCTTCTCCAATGCGGTCGACGATGCCGCCATGGGCGTCAGCCAGCTGCTGCGCGGGGAGGATCATCTCACCAACACCCCCCGTCAGCTGCTCATCCTCGAGGCGCTCGGCCTGCCGGCGCCGTGCTACGGACACATCGCGCTGATCCTCGGGCCTGACGGGGCGCCACTGTCGAAGCGACACGGTGCGGCGAGCGTGCGCCAGTTCCGCGACCGCGGCTATCGTCCCGAGGCCCTGGTGAATTATCTGTTCCGGCTCGGACATTCCAGTCCCGAACACGACCTGCTGGGGATCGAGGCGCTCGCCGCGGCGTTCGATGTGCATCATCTCGGCCGTTCACCGGCGCACTTCGACGAGCAGCAGCTGCGCGTGTGGCAGAAGGCGGCCGTCCAGCGGCTCTCGGTGCACGAGACATGCACCTGGCTCGCCGCGCAGCTGCCCGCCGGCCTCGACCCGGCGGCGGCGCAGGCCTTCAGCGCCGCGGTGCTGCCCAACGTGGTGCTGCCGGAGGACGCACGTCCCTGGGCGCAGATCATCTTTGGGCCGCCGCCGATCCTGGATGCCGAAGGTGAGCAGATCGTTCGGGCGGCCGGTGGGGCGTTCTTCGCCGCCGCCGCGCGCGCCGCGACGATCAATGGCGCGGATCTGGCCGCGATCACGGCGGCGGCGCGTGCCGCGAGCGGCGCCAAGGGCGCGCAGCTGTATCGGCCGCTGCGCTTCGCGCTCACGGGACTTGGTCACGGGCCGGAGCTCGCGCCACTGCTGCAGGCGATACCGCCCGGGCAGATCGAGCAGCGGCTCGCCCGCTTTGCGCACGCACCCGAAGCGGGCGTCTCCCCCACGACATCGAAGCAATGAGCATGATTCGCATACACAACTCGCTCACCGGAGAGAAGCAGCCGCTCACGCCCATCGTGCCGGGCGAGGTGCGCATGTACGTGTGCGGCATGACGGTGTACGACTATCTGCACATCGGCCATGCACGCATGATGATCGTGTTCGATGCCGTCGCACGCTATTTGCGCCACAGCGGCTACCGGCTCACGTACGTGCGCAACATCACCGACATCGACGACAAGATCATCAAGCGTGCGGCCGAGAACGGCGAGACGATCGAGGCGCTCACTGAGCGGTTCATCCGGGCCATGCACGAGGACTGTGCCGCCCTCGGCATCGTGCGGCCGGATTTCGAGCCGCGCGCCACCCAGCACGTGCCGGGGATCATCGCCATGGTGAGTCGGCTGATCGAGCGCGGGTATGCCTACGTTGCGCCGAACGGCGATGTGATGTACGCCGTGGCCAAGTTCGACGGCTATGGACGACTCTCCGGGAAGCGCTTGGCCGACCTGCGCGCCGGGGCACGCGTGGAGGTGGACGAGGCCAAGCGCGACCCACTCGATTTCGTGCTTTGGAAGCACGCCAAGGCGCACGAGCCGGCATGGGACTCGCCGTGGGGGCGGGGCCGGCCGGGTTGGCACATCGAGTGCTCGGCGATGTCGGTGGAACTCCTCGGTCCGCACTTCGACATTCACGGTGGCGGCATGGACCTGAAGTTCCCGCACCACGAGAATGAGATTGCGCAGTCCTGCGCCGCGACCGGCGAGCGGTTCGCCGAGATCTGGATGCACAACGGGTTCGTCAACGTCGACAACGAGAAGATGTCGAAATCGCTCGGCAACTTCTTCACCGCCCGCGAGGTCCTGCCGACGTTGCGCCATCCGGAGGTGCTGCGCTATTTCGTGCTCTCGAGTCACTACCGCGGGCCGATCAACTACTCGCTCGAGCAGCTCGAGCAGGCTGACGCCGCACTGCAGCGACTCTATCTGGCATTGCGTGGACTGCCGCCGAGCGAGCCGGACGGTCTGGCGCAGGCGGCCCGCTTTCAGGCCGCCATGGATGATGATTTCAATACGCCGGAGGCGCTGGCGGTGCTGCAGATGCTGGCCCGCGACATCAATTTGGCGCGGGACGCCGGCAAGAGCGCGCGGGCGGCGGCGCTCGGTGCACGTCTGCGCGAGCTCGGGGGGGTTCTCGGGCTGCTCGGCACGCCGGCCGAGCACTGGTTGCGACTCGGCAAACCGGCGCGCGGTCCGGCCGCGGCTGAGGGCACGGTGAGTGTGCCGCCGGCCGGCGCGATGAGCGATGCGGACATCGAACAGCGCATCGCCGCGCGAGTCGCGGCGCGCAAGGCGAAGAACTTCGCCGAATCCGACCGGATCCGCGCCGAGCTGGTCGGCGCGGGCGTGGTGCTCGAAGATCGTCCCAACGGCACGACTGACTGGCGGCGGGCCTGACGAATTGACGCCTGCCCGCCGACGAGGCTTACGCGATGACGCTGAGCGCGGTGCTCGCAACGGCGCCCGTCGACGCGGCGCCCGTGCTGCCTGTGCTGCTCGTCCCGGAGGTTGCCTGCTGCAGCGCAGCCAGTAGTGCATTGACGCCGCCGCCATGCCCGTGTCCGTGATGCCGCGGCTGCGCGCCGCCGACTGCAGAGCTCATCATGGGGCTGTTGGTGGTGGCGAGCTGACTGCGCAGGGCGCTGAGGAATGTCCCGATGTTGCCCTGGAAGCTCTGCAGGGAGATGCCACCGGCGCCGCTGGTGTCGAGCGCATTGAGGAGTGAGCTGGCGTTGGCGCCAGAGCTGGCGCTCTGCTTGGCGCTCGTGAGCGTATTCATGAAATTGGCCAGCTCGCTCTGACTGATCGAGCCATTGCCGTTGGTGTCGATGCGGGCGAACAGTTGCGTCTCGAGCTGCGCGAGGTTGCCCGTGCTCGATGCGCTACTGGCAGACTGGCCGCAGGCGGCGCTCGGCCATGCGGTGCTGCCGCCCGATAGGGTGCTGATCATCTCCGTCTCCCCGGTCATGAGTCTGAGTCCGCCCGACCATGGCTGGCGGGGCGCAGTCGGCCGCACTATAGGCGGTCGCGGGGGACGAGGATTGTAAGGATCTGTGAGACTGTGACGCGCCGGCGGCGCGGTGGCCGTGCCTTGCCGCCCCCGGCAACGCGGGGCGGCAGAACCTTGCCTCAACGCGGCAGGCCGCTGCGGCGGTGGTAGGCCTCGAAGGTATTGTGCATCAGCATCGCCACCGTCATCGGCCCGACGCCGCCTGGCACCGGGGTGATCCATCCGGCGCGCTCGCGCGCCGATTCGAACTGCACGTCGCCGACCAGCCGCCCGTTGTCGAGCCGGTTCATGCCGACGTCGATGACCACCGCGCCCGGCTTGACCCACTCGCCGGGGACGAGCCCCGGTTTGCCCGCAGCCACGACCAGGATGTCGGCCTGACGCACATGCGCGGCGAGGTCGGCAGTGAAGCGGTGACAGACGGTTGTCGTGGCGCCCATCAGCAGCAGCTCGAGGGCCATGGGACGGCCGACGATATTGGAGGCTCCGACGATGACCGCGTTCTGGCCCTTCAGCGGCGCACCGATGTACTCGAGCAGCTTGATGACCCCGTAGGGCGTGCACGGCCGGATGAGCGGAATGCGCTGCATCAGCCGTCCGACGTTGTACGGGTGGAAGCCGTCGACATCCTTGGTCGGATCGATCCGCTCGATGATGGCCGTGGAGGGGATCTGGTCCGGCAGCGGCAGCTGCACCAGGATGCCGTCGATCTCCGGATCGTGGTTGAGTGCATCCACGAGGGCGAGCAGCTCGATTTCCGAGGTCGAATGGGGCAGGTCGTGGGCCACCGAGCGGATGCCGACTTCCTCGCAGGCCTTGCGCTTGTTGCGTACGTAGACGGCGGAAGCCGGATGATCGCCGACTTTGACCACGGCCAGCGCCGGACGTCGCCGACCGCGTGCGACCGTCGCATCAATGGCTGCGCGCACCTGTGCCTTGACCTCGCCCGCGAGCTTACGCCCGTCGATGACCTGTGCCGTCATGGACCGCCTGGACCTCACCACTTTCGGAGGACGCGCATTCTCGCATATTATCCCCGGGCCCAGCGGGACTTCAGGTCACGGCGGCAGCGGTCGGGGCATGGCGCAGTCTGGTAGCGCATCTGCTTTGGGAGCAGAGGGTCGGGAGTTCGAATCTCCCTGCCCCGACCAATCCTTACGCTCGATTACCTCGCGCCTTTCACCACTGCGCGTGGCGCGGGGTCGCTGGCCTGTATGAGCCCCTCGGGCCTCGGCATCTGGACGGACGGTTCGGGGCGCGGCCGAGAAATCCCGGTCGGCTCGGGGGAGGGGCGAAATCTCGAGACCGTCCACGGCGCCCCGGTGTCGCGGCGCTGATGCTCACCTGACCTGCTGTGCTCGTCCTGAGTGGTGGCGCGGGTTGAGCATCGACCCGCCGCGATGCCCCTCGGCAAAACGTCCATATCCCGCACGCTAAATCCTGCCCGCTTCCAGTGCCGGGCGCTGCCGCGCGATCGTGCCGCGGGTGTTTCAGGGACCGCACCCACTGCGCACCGCGGCGCGAACGTCCGAGTTTCCCTGGCGCGCCGGCATGCACGGTGCACGCCGGCGCAGCCGGGTCGCTGGAGGATTACTGGCAGGTGCCGTGCGCCGAGGGACAGGCCGGATAGTTCGGCTGGCGCGGGAACGCCGGGGTCCAGGGCGGAGCCGGGGGGATGACCACCGGATCGCGCTCGATCTTCTTCAGCAGCACCGTTACGGCGGTCTCGATCTGCGTGTCGCGGTTCTGCCGCGCCAGCAGCCCGGTATCGACGTGCACCGGGATCGACGGCACCACCCCGATGTTCTCAACCTGCCATTGCGAGTCGGTGCCGTACATGGCGATTTCCGAGACCACCTGCTGGCCGCCGTCGAGCAGCGTGAAGTTGCTGGCGTATCCGCGCACGCCGCCCCAGGTACGCGAGCCGATGGTCGGGCCCAGGTGATACTGCTGGAAGCGGTACGCGAAGATATCCCCGTCGGAGGCCGATCCGTGGTTGATGAGTGCGGCCATGTGGCCAATGTAGGCGTCCACGGGGCTCTGGTAGTGCACGCCGCGGCGATTGACCCAGGCCGCCACCATCTTCTTGGTGAGCTGGTTGAACAGGATGGTGTCGATGAAGCCGCCGAGGTTCCAGCGGTCGTCGATGATCAGTCCGGGCTTGTCGATCTGGCTGTAGAACTGCCGCACGAACTCATGCAGGCCCGTGGCCTCCATGTCGTTCAGGTACACATAGCCCACCTTGCCGCCTGACAGCTTGTCCACCTCGCGCCGGTTGTTGTTGATCCAGCTCAGCAGGTGCAGCTTGCCGCTGTTGACGACCGGCCTGACGAGGATCGTCCACGGCTTGCCGTCGGGCTTGGCCGCCAGGGTCAGGCTGATCGTCTGGCCCAGGGTGCCCTGCAGCAGCGCATAGGGGTTGGTCGGGGCGCGCAGCGGGGCGCCGTTGATCGCCAGCACGTAATCGCCCGGCTTGACCTTAAGACCCGGCTGCGCGAGCGGCGCGTAGTAGCCCGGGACCGTGTTGTCGCCGTGGAAGATGCGCTTGAGGTAATAGCGCCCGGCGGCGCTGTTCAGGGCGAATTCGGCGCCGAGCCCGGCGGTCGGCTGCGGCGGGCTACGCCAGCCGAGATCACCGCCAAAGATGTACATGTGGCTCTCGCCGAGCGAGCCGATCATGTTCGCCATCACGTAGTTCAGATCCTCGCGGTCCTGCACCAGTGGCAGCAGCGCCCGGTAATGCGCGCCGATCTCGGTCCACTTGCGCTGGATCAGCTCGGGATTGACGAAGTAGTCGCGGACGTTGCGCCAGGCCTCGTTGAAGATCTCGGTCCACTCGGCGCGCGGATCGACCTGCATCTGCATGTGCGTGGTGTTGAGCGTTTTGACCTTCGCCTGCGCAGCGAAGGTCGAGGGGCGCAGCACCCACTTGCCGCCGGCCTGGTAGAGCAGCGTGGAGCCATCGGCGGAGAGCGCGAAGCCCGAGCCGATGCCCGTCGCGAGCGTGAGTCCCTTGCGTCGGCTCAGGTCGTAGGCGCTCAGTGTCGGCGCCTCCCCGGGAATGGCGCCGCCGAGCACCGGAACAGGCGCGGTGGCGTAGTAGACCACGCCGTGGAATTCCGCGGTCTGGGTGATGTTGGCGGCCGGAACGGGCACCTGGACCGCGCGATCGATCAGTCCGGTGAAATCGATTTTGACGAGCCCGGGCTTGCTCGCGCTCTTGGCTTTCTTCTTGTTCTTCTTCTCGTCCGCGGGCTTGTCTGCCGATTTTTTCGACTGGTGCTTCCCGGCAGTGGGCAACTGGGTGCGGGGCGCGAACGGCGAGGGCGTATTGGCCTGCAGCGTCGTGACGTACAGGCCGTCCGGCACGACGCCCGAGGCGCCGAAGTTGTAGCTCGAGAGCACCGGGTTAACGAGTCGCGCGGACACGAAATACAGGTACTTCCCGTCGCGGGAGAACGCCGGCCGGCTGTCGCTGAAGTTGCCGTGACTGATCTGGTGCGACGTGCCGGTGTCGACGTTGAAGATGAACAGCGCCCGCAGGTGACTGGGCAGGTGCTTGGAGAAGGCGAGCCAGCGGCTGTCCGGCGAGAACGCCGCGTCCTGGAACGCCCCGATGATCATCTGCCGGTCCGTGCCGACCTGCTCGCGCTTGCCGTTGTGCACGTTTACCACCCACAGCCGCTGGCGCGAGTCGGCGTAGGCGAGCCAGTGGCTGTTCGGGCTCCACAGCAGCGGCGCGGTGTAGGTCACCTCGCCCTTGTCCGTCAGCGCGCGCGGCGTGCCCTCACCGTCCGCGGCGCGCACCATCACCTGGCTGTCCACGCCGCGGTCGCGGATATAGGCAATCCACTTGCCGTCGGGGGACCAGGAGGGAGCCTTGTCGTTGCTCGCAGCGCTTTGGCTGAGGTCCGTCGTGTGGCCGTACTCGACCGGCACGGTGAACAGCGCGCCCCGGGCGCTGAACACGGCCAGCTTGCCGTTCGGGGCGACGTCGGCGGCGCGGATCATCTTGGCCGCAGCGAATTCGTACGGCAGCGTGTGGGTGCCGTTCAGCGGCACGGTGACAGGCACCTGCCTCAGGCGGCCCGTCGCGTACGAATACACATACAGGCGCCCACCGTCCGATAGGGCGATGCCGGTATCGCCGGCGCTCGGCCAGTCGATGTCATACACGGCAAAGTGCGTCAGCTGCCGGTCGGCGCCGGTCTTGAGGTTCTTGGCCCACAGGTTGAGCACGCCGTCCGGGCCGCGGTCCGAGCCGAAGTACAGTGTGTTCCCCACCCACATCGGGAAAGTGTCCTCGCCCTTCCAGTGCGTGAGGCGGCTGCTTGCGCCGGTGGTCAGGTCGTACGTGAAGAGGTCGTTGGCCTGGCCGCCGAAATAGTGCTTGCGGTGGAACGGGCGCAGAATGCGCGAGAGCTTGTTGTAGGCGACGGAGCTGCCGTCCGCGTTGAACGAAAGCGGGCCCGTCCACGGCATTGGCAGGGCCGTCGGCAATCCGCCGCTGACGGGGACCTCGAAGGCACGCTCGATCTGCGGATTGAAGCTCGCGCGCCGCGAGAGAAAGACCACGTCCCGGCTGTCCGGGGTCCAGCCGATCACGATGTTGTCAGGCAGGGTGATCACCCTGCCGTTCATGGGCTGATTGATGGAACGCCAGGTCAGCTGTCGGACGGCGCCACCATCGATCGATACGACGTACACATCCGTGTTGCCCCGGTACCAGCCCGTGAAGGCGACCCATCGGCCGTCCGGCGAGACGACCGGGTGCGTGTCGCGGCCCGAATCGGTCGTCAGTCGTACCGCCACGCCGCCCTGGACCGGTACTTTCCAGACCGCCCCGCCGGCTTCGAACACCACGGTGTTACCGTGGATGCTGGGGTAGCGGATCAAGGCCTGCACCGGGCCCGGCGCGTCCTGCGCGGGCGTGGCGTGAGACAACAGGGCAAACGACAGCGCGGCGAGCGCCCCAGCGAGGGACTTGAACGTCATGGTGTGATCCTTGCTTGCGGGCGCACGTAGCGGGAACAGAGTCCGGTCCGTGGGTCCCGTCGGTTGGAATTGGTTGTCAATTGAGTAATTTTGCGCGCATGCCTCATGGGTGGCAAGAAGCGCAGTCGGGCGGGATGCTTCAATGCGCAGCGTGATCGTTCCCGTCCGGGGAGGGGTGCGGGCTGGCGTCCGTGTGCGGTCGCGCAGACGGGTCGCGAGGACCCGCCTGCGTTTGCGGCCGGTCAGTGCATCGCGAGCGCGTGGCGCGCCGGCTTGCCCGCCTGGCGGTCACGGATCCAGCGGTCGATGACGTGGTTGAGGACCGTGAGCGGCAGGGCGCCGTGCTCGAGGATCGCGGCATGGAAGTCCTTGATGTTGAACTTCGGGCCGAGCGCCTGCTCCGCCTTCTGGCGCAGCTTGAAGATGTCCATCTGGCCGATCATGTAGGACAGCGCCTGGCCAGGCCAGGCAATGTAGCGATCGACCTCGGTGTTGATGTTCTGGGTGCTGAGCGCCGTGTTCTCCTCGAAGTAGCGCACCGCCTGCGCGCGGGTCCAGCCCTCGGAGTGGATGCCGGTGTCGACCACCAGGCGCACCGCACGCCACATCTGCCAGTCGAGGTAGCCGAACTTCGAGTACGGATTGTTGTACAGGCCCATTTGGTCGCACAGCGACTCGGTGTACAGCGCCCAGCCTTCCCCGTAGGAGCTGTAGTAGTCGAAGCGGCGGAACTGCGGCAGTCCCTTCAGCTCCATCGCGATGGGAATCTGCAGCTGATGACCGGGGCGGCCCTCGTGGCAGACCAGCACCTGGATGTCGTATTTCGGCCGGCTCTGCGGCTTGTACAGGTTCACGGCCACGTAGCCGGCGACGCTCCCGTCGCCCGCCGGCGGCACCGAATAGGCCGGATAGGTGTCGGGCGCCAGAGAGGCGGGGATCGGGCGCACGCCGTACGGCACGCGCGGCAGGATCCAGATGGGGAAGTACTTCACCAGCAGCGGATTGACGCGCATGGCGGCGGCCCGATATGCCTCGAGCAGATCCGCCGGCTTCCTGTAGTAGAAGCGCGGATTGGTGCGTAGGTAGTGCACAAACTGCTTGTAGGTGCCCTTGAAGCCGATCTGATCGAACACCCGCTGCATCTGGGCGTGGATCTCGGCGACGCGCTGCAAGCCGATCTGGTGGATCGCGTGCGGCGTCAGATCCGTCGTCGTGTACTTGCGCACCATGTAGGCGTAGTACGCCTTGCCGTCGGGCAGCGCTTCGGCGGCGATGCTGGTGCGGCAGTGCGGCAGGTAGTCGGTGTCGAAATACTGCTGCAGCTTGCGGTAGGCCGGCGTGACCACCTGCGCGATGGCGGTCTTGGCCTGCGCGCGCAGCCGCGCCTGCTCGGCGGCCGGGATGATCGAGGGCATCTTCTTGAATGGCGCGTAGAACGGGCTGTCCGCCGGGTTGGCGACGATATTGGCGGCGATCTGATGCGGCACGCGCTGCATGACCACCTTGGGCTCGGTCATGCCGGCCTTGACGCCCTGCTTGAGCAGCTCGATGGTCTCATCCATGTAGGGCATGAGCGTGCGCAGCCGCTCGAGGTAATTGCGGTAATCGGCGGCGCTCTGGAAGCGCAGCGTATGCGTCAGGGTCCGAAGCGTCTGGATGCCCTCGAGCTCGTTCATCGGCATCAGATAGTTCTTCAGGTCATAGCCCTGGACCCGGATCTGGTAGCGGTACTTGAACAGGTCGTAGCTGATCCGGTCTTCCCGGTCGAGCGCACTGCGCTCGATCGCCGCCAGACGCTCAAGCGCCTGCAGATCCTCCTGGTGCTCGCGCGCGAGGGACGCGAGGCTGACGTCGGCCCACTTCCCGTCGAACTGGTGAAAGCCGTCGGCGGAGGCCTCGAGCGGATGCTCGCGCATCTCCCGCTGCCACTCGAAGTGGAACAACTGGTGCAGCGCGATGCTCGAGGTATTGGCGCCTGCGGGAGCGGCCGCCGCGCCGGTCGGTGCGCCGAGCACCAGCAGGGCGCACACGGCAGTGGCTTGGAACGCGCGTAACATAGAGGCCCCCATTAGATTGCGGTTTTTTTCGAGTCTACCGGCTTCGTCTTGCGATGACACCATACCCTCCCGGGACGAGCGGCGGGCTCGATTCACCGCAGGTGCGCAACGGCCGGTCGAGGGCCGGCGCACTGATCCGCCACCCCGCGGCTTGGCCGCCGGAGCGCTGGCGGCAGGGTGGTGCCGCGCGCGTGGACGCACAGGTGCGTGGTAGTCTGCGCGCTCAGGATTGCTGGCGAGCAGCGAAGGGTTGACACATATGCGCAGGACACAATTGGCCTGGGTGGCTGCGGCCGCTCTATCGGTAGCCACGGTCGCACAGGGTGCCGGACGGGCCGCTGCAAACTCCGTCATTCCGAGCCAGGCGCTCGACTCGAGCGCACCGCCGACGACGGTGGCGGCGCTCGCGAACGATCGGCCGGTCGTGGCACGCCACGCCATGGTCGTGACGGCCCAGCATCTGGCGACGCGGGTCGGGCTGCAGATCCTGCGCCAGGGCGGCAACGCGATCGATGCGGCGGTCGCGGTCGGCTATGCACTCGCTGTGGTGCATCCGTGCTGCGGCAATATCGGCGGCGGCGGATTCATGATGATTCACCTGGCCGACGGGCATACCGTGTTTCTGGACTTCCGCGAGAAGGCGCCACTGAAGGCCACCCCGACGCTTTATCAGAACGCGGCCGGCCAGGTCGTGCCCGGGCTGAGCACGAAGAGCTACCTCGCCGTGGGCGTGCCGGGAACGGTACTGGGGCTCGACACGGCACTGCGCAAGTACGGCACCATGAGCCGCGCGCAGGTGATGGCGCCGGCCATTCGTCTGGCGCGCGAGGGCTACGTGCTCGAGCAGGGGGATGTGAACATCCTCGACACGCGGGTGAAGGATTTCGCCCGGCACAAGAACGTGGCGGCCATCTTCCTCAACCACGGCAAGCCGTACGTGGCCGGCGAGCGGTTGCGCCAGCCGCAGCTCGCGCGGACGCTGGAGCTGATCGCCCGTGAGGGCAGCCGCGCGTACTACCGCGGACCGATCGCCCAGGCGATCGTTGCCGCGAGCCGCGCGCACGGCGGCATCCTATCGATGCGGGACTTCGCTGATTACACCGTGCAGTGGGCCAAGCCCGTCGAGTGTCGCTATCACGGCTACACGATCATGTCCGACCCTCCGCCGAGCTCGGGCGGGGTGACCATTTGCGAGATCCTGCAGATCATCAAGCCGTATCCGCTCGCGAAGTGGGGCTACGGCTCGGTGCAGAGCCTGCATTACCTGATCGAGGCCGAGCGGCGCGCGTTTGCGGACCGCAACACGTATCTCGGCGATCCGGCCTTCGTGCACAATCCCATCGAGCAGCTGCTCTCGGCGGACCATGCGGCCAAGCTGCGTGCGAGCATCCGTGCGGATGCCGCCACTCCCTCGAGGCAGATCAAGGGCAGCCTCGGCTCCTACGAGGGCACGGACACCACCGATTACTCCATCGTGGACCGCCACGGCAACGCGGTGGGAGTGACCTACACGATCAATTACCTGTTCGGGTTGGGACAGATCGCCGGGGACACCGGCTTCTTCCTCAACAACGAGATGGACGACTTCACCTCTAAGCCCGGTGTGCCGAACTCGTTCGGGCTGGTGCAGGGCAAGGCCAATCAGATCGAGCCCGGCAAGCGGCCGCTGAGTTCGATGGCCCCGACCATCGTGCTGCGAGGCAAGCGCGTGTTCATGGTCACGGGCAGCCCCGGCGGCTCGACGATCATCTCGACGACGCTGGAGAGCTTCCTTAACGTGGTGGACTTCGGAATGAACGTGCAGCAGGCGGTGAATGCGCCGCGGGTGCACGAGCAGTGGTACCCGGATGTCGTGTTCGTGGAGCCGGGCTTGATCAGCCCGAGCGTGGAGCGCCGGTTGCAGGCGATGGGCTACCGCTTCAAGGTGGTCAAGTCCTGGGGTGCTGACGAGGCCATCGTCGTCAATCCGCGCACACACCTGCTCGAAGGTGCCAACGACCGGCGCCGACCGGCGGGGTTGGCCGCGGGCGATTGAGCGCAGCGGCGGGCCGGCCGCTCAGGCCGGCCTGCCGAGTTCCCCGGCGAGCACGGTGCGCAACTGCTCGAGATCGTGAATGCGCTGCGCCGCCTTGCGCAACGCCCCCATGTCAGCCTCATCGGCCGCGTAGAGGGCGCGGTATTGCAACCGTGCCACGCGCAGGGAGTGAATGGTGCTGTGCCAGCGGGCGGCAAGCGTCTGGCGGGCCGCGGCCGAGAGCGCCGCTCTCCAGCGGCTATGGGGGTCAGCGTTCATCGCAAGTGCTCCGATGTTCCCGCCTAGGTTGACAGGCCCGCGTGACAGTTCCGGGAACGCCTGGCCGCACGAATATTACAGTCAAGATCAAGACATAGTCCCCGCCGGGCCCCGCTCCGATACGGGATTGAATTAGGCAACTATTGCCACTACAATTGCAGCCTAGGCAGATATATGTACAGATATCTCTTCTGAGGGATTCGCGCGGAGGCCACCGTTGGCGAACATCTATGACGTCCTGAGCTACCAGCCGACGCAGAGCATCGGCTACCTGATGACCCGTGTGAAGGTCGAGATGCTTGCCGCGCTCGATCGCGAGCTCGCCGCCGATCCGCACCTGTCGTCACTCGGGGTGACCTCGGCGCAGTTCATCGTCATGGTGCGGCTGGTCGGCGGCGGCAATCGGAAGTCCGCCTCGGACCTGTGCAAGGAGCTCTCGTACGATGCGGGCGCGATGACCCGGATGATCGACCGTTTGGAGAAGAAGGGATTGGTGCGCCGGATGCGCTGCGTGAAGGACCGCAGGTTGATCTACCTCGAGGCGACGGACGAGGGCCGGGCAGCCTACCCCCGGATGCTCGAGATCTCCGTGGCCGTTCAGAACCGCTTCCTGCAGGGTCTGGAGCGACCGGAGGCGGAGAAGTTGAAGGAATATCTGACCCGCATGCTGCAGCAGGCGGGCTGAGAAGGATGCCCCGTTTTCAGGGTTGAACATTGCCTAGGCATATATCGCCGCGGCAGCAAGACATGCTTCGGCGGCGATGGCCGGGAGACAGCAGATCATGACGAGTGCTCAAGCCCCTAAGAGTTCGTTCTGGAGCAACCCCAGGGCGCGCTGGCTGACGATGATTGCCGCGGTCGTCGTGCTCGGCGGCATCGGCTACGGCGTGTACTGGTTTACCTACGCCCGTTACGTGCAGTACACGGACGACGCGTACGTCAGCGGCAACGTGGTGGAGATCACGCCGCGCACCGCCGGCACGGTCATCACCATCAATGCCAACAACACCCAGTTCGTGAAGGCGGGCGATGTGTTGGTGCGCCTCGATCGGGCCAATGCCGAGGTCTCGTTGCAGAAAGCCGAGGCGAACCTGGCAAGCACCGTGCGCCGGGTGCGCAACCTGTTCGCGACCACTGACGAGCTGCGCGCCGAGGTGCGGGTGCAGCAGACCGCGCTGCGGCAGGCGCAAGCCGACTACGCGCGCCGTGCGCGTCTGGCCCGCACGGGCGCGGTTTCGGGCGAGGACGTGCAGCACGCGCTGGATGCCGTGCGCGCCGCGCAGGCGGCGCTCGCCGCCTCTGAGCAGCGCATGGCTGCTAATCGTGCCTGGGTCGATAACACGACCATCTCGACCAATCCGGCGGTACAGGCCGCGGCCGCCGCGGTGCACGCTGCGTACCTGACGTACGCGCGCACCGTCGTGCCAGCACCGGTCGCCGGCTTCGTGGCCAAGCGCGACGTACAGCTCGGAGAGCACGTCAACCCCGGCATGCCACTGATGTCCGTCGTGCCGCTGAACCAGGTCTGGGTCGACGCGAACTTCAAGGAATCGCAGCTCGCCGACATGCGCATCGGCCAGCCCGTGCGGCTGATTTCGGACCTCTATGGAAGCAACGTCGTGTTCCATGGGCATGTCGTCGGTTTCGGTGCCGGCACCGGCTCAGCGTTCTCGCTGCTACCGCCGCAGAACGCCACCGGTAACTGGATCAAGATCGTCCAGCGCGTGCCGGTGCGCGTCGCGCTCGATCCACGCGAGCTGGCACAGCATCCGCTGCAGATCGGCCTGTCGATGAGCGCCTACGTCGATGTACGCCACGACGGTTCGCCGCGCATGCCGGAGGTTGCCAGCACCGGTCCGGATGCCTCCACCGACGTGTTTGCATCGGTCGACGCCCGCGCCGATCGCACGATTGAGCGGATCATTGCCGCCAACGATCCGGGCGCGGTGCCGGTGCGTGCACCGGTGCGTGCGCCTGCCCATGCCACCGATGCGCGCCTGCTTCGTACGCCGGGCGCGGACACGCGGGCACGGTTGCAGCGCGTCGCGGTGGATCGGCTCGCGGACCGCGGCCCCGACCGGCCGATGCAGGCCGATCACTGGCTGTACTGAGGAGTCAGTAGGTCATGAGCGAGACCGACGCGACGTCCCCGCCGGCGCCGCGCCCGCGCCCGACCCCGGGGCCGGGCGCGCTACCGCCGCTCGAGGGCATGGCGGTCGTGCTGGGAACGATTGCCCTGTCGCTCGCCACGTTCATGAACGTGCTCGACACCTCGATCGCCAACGTGTCCATCCCGGCGATCGCCGGTGACCTGGGCGTCTCGCCCGATCAGGGCACCTGGGTAATCACCTCGTTCGCGGTCGCCAATGCCATCTCCATGCCGCTCACGGGCTGGCTGACGCGCAGGGTGGGACAGGTGCGTCTGTTCACGGCCTCGACCATCCTGTTCGTGATCTCCTCCATGCTCTGCGGCCTGGCGCCGACGTTCGGTCTGCTGGTGGCGTTCCGCGCGCTGCAGGGCTTGGTGGCCGGCCCGATGATCCCGCTGTCGCAGGCTCTGCTGCTGTCGAGCTTTCCCAAATCCAAGGCGGGTGCGGCGCTGGGGGTCTGGTCGATGACCACCCTGGTCGCGCCGGTGGTCGGTCCGGTGCTCGGCGGGTGGATCACCGACAACATCTCCTGGCCGTGGATCTTCTACATCAATGTGCCCGTGGGCGTCGTGGCCGCGCTGCTGACCTGGAGCATCTACCGTCGGCGTGAAACGCCCACCGTGAAGCTGCCGATCGACAAAGTGGGTCTGGGGCTGCTGGTCCTATGGGTGGGCGCTCTGCAGATCATGCTCGACAAGGGCAAGAATCTCGATTGGTTCAACTCCCCGTTCATCGTCACGCTGGCCATCGTCGCGGCGGTATCCTTCATGGTGTTCCTGGTCTGGGAGCTCACCGACGCGCACCCGGTGGTGGATCTGGGCCTGTTCCGGCGGCGCAACTTCCTGGTCAGCTCCATCGCCATGTCGATCGGCTACGGCCTGTTCTTCGGCAACGTGGTGCTGCTGCCGCTGTGGCTGCAGCAGTACATGGGCTACACGGCGACCCTCGCGGGCCTGGTGCTCGCGCCGGTGGGTGTGCTTGCGATCCTGCTCACGCCGATCGTCGGCCGGCTGGTCGACCGGCTCGATCCGCGCTGGTTCGTCACGGTGTCCTTCCTCGTGTTCGCCCTCGTGATGTTCATGCGGGCGGATTTCAATACCCAGGCGGATGTCGAGGTATTGCTGACACCGACCCTGATCCAGGGCGCGGCGATGGCGACGTTCTTCATCCCGCTGCTGGCGCTCGCATTCTCGGGGCTCGAACCCGAACGGATCGCCTCGGCCTCCGGGCTGATCAACTTCACGCGCATCACCGCGGGCTCGTTCGCGACCTCGATTACGACGACGCTGTGGTGGCAGAGAGCGACGCTGCATCACGCGCAGCTCGCCGAGCGGCTCGCCTCCAATCCCCAGGCGACGCAGTTCATGGCGCAGGTGCAGGCCGCCGGACTGTCGCATCACCAGGGCGGGCTGCTGCTGAACCAGATGATCGATCAGCAGGCGTACATGCTCTCGGCCGACGACATCTTCTACGCCTCCGGCTACCTGTTCGTGGCCATGGTCGTGCTGGTCTGGTTCGCCCGCCCGGTCAAGTCGGCGATGTCCGCCGAGGTGTCCGCCGGCGCACACTGAGCGGCGCTCAGCCGAGCGGCGGGGCGAGCGCCGCGGCGCGCAGACCGGCCGCGAACTTGTTCTCCCGAGCCGGCACAAGCCGGCCATTGCGCCGCAGCGCCTCGACAAGAGGTGCGAGGGCCTGCGGCTCACCGCCCCGCAGTTCCACCTCCACGCGCAGCAGAGGCTCCGGCGGAGCCGGGGTGGCCCCGAGCAGGTGGGTCTCATCCAGGGCGATCTCCCCGATGGGCACCTCCCCAGCGGCCGCGTAGATGGCGAAGCGCTCCCGCCGGGTGCATGCCGTGAACAGGGATGCCAGCGGCTGCCGCTCGAGCACGCCGCGCAGCCACTGGCCTACCGCGCCCGGGGCGTGCTCGGGGGCATTCTGTCCGGCTACCAGCGCCTCGGTGACCTCCTGTCGGTCCGCGAGGTCCGTCCGGGCCGACCTGAGGCTCTTCAGCGTGGCCTCGGCATGCGAAGCCCCCTGGCGAAGCCTCAAGGCGTAGCCCGACCGGAAGACCCTCCAATCGGCCGTATCGAGGTAGGTATCGCGTAGGCGCTCACCGGCCAGCGCCTCGATCCGCAGTCCACAGACCGAAGGATTCGCCGCCAGCCAGGCCCGGACCAGTGCAAGGTCCGAAGAGGCCAGCTGCCACTCGATTTCCCGGGTGACCTGGGCAGGCAGCGCTGGTGGGGTGAGGGGCATGCCGAGGTGAACCTGCGGAGGGGGGGGCTCGAACCGAGATCCACATCCCGGATATGGGATGATAACGCTGCCGCCGCGGCACCATCGGGGGCCGCACCGGCAGCCCGCGAAGGAATTGACGCTGGCACACGCGGTTCCGTATCATTCGCGCCCCCGTGCGGCAGGTCTGGCTTGCGGGCGAGTGGGCGATGCAGTTTCGCGTGCCCGTAGCTCAGTTGGATAGAGCACCGGCCTTCTAAGCCGGTGGTCGCAGGTTCGAGTCCTGCCGGGCACGCCAGCCGCATCGGCGGCCGGCACAGCCGCGATGGGGGGGATGGTTGCGACGACGGTGGACGTAGCTCAGCTGGTAGAGTCCCGGGTTGTGATCCCGGTTGTCGTGGGTTCGAGTCCCATCGTCCACCCCAAATTTGGCGGAAAGCGCTCAGAGCGATTTCCGCGACCGATAATGGGCCGTTAGCTCAGCTGGTAGAGCAGGAGACTCTTAATCTCTTGGTCGTAGGTTCGATCCCTACACGGCCCACCAATTTACCTTTAATATCAGTCGCTTGCGAGGACGCCGGGTTCGCAGGCTTCACTGTGTGCTTCATTATCATGCAGACTCCTTGCAGCGATTTGCTCACCGCTGCACGCAGTGCTCCGAGGCGCGTATCGCTTCAATCCGGCGCATCGTCTCGCCGCTCACGAAGGACGTTGCCTATCGTGCGCAGGTCCGAGTAAAGGGCCGGGCTGCTCGTCGGCGACATTCCCGAACCGAAAGGAAGCGGAGCCCTGGGCGGCCTCGATTGAGACCGCCATTCGCGAGGGCGGTCACTTCCCGCACGCCGCCGCCGAAGCGCACGAGCTTCGATGCGCTTGCCAGGGACTACATCGAGACGGTCCTGGCCGAGTTCGACGAGGTGCAGCGCGCCGCCCGTACGCTTCAGCTCACCTGGTGGTCGAAGCAGTTCGCCGGCAAGAGTGTCGCTGAGATCACCGCTGATGCGATCTCGAAAGCCCGGGACGCGTGCGCGACCGAAACCTTCACGCGCGGCAAGCCACGGAAGGACAAGGAGACGGGCGAGATCATCGCGCCCAAGGAATACCGGCGCAGCGGCGCGACCGTCAACCGCTACATCGCGACGCTCTTGCACCTGTTCTCCTTCGCGGTCAAAGAGCGCCGGCTGATTGACCGCAACCCGGTCGGCGACATCCGCCGCAAGAAGGAGGCGAGGGGCCGGACGCGGTTCCTGTCGGATGAGGAGCGGGCAGAGCTGCTGGATGCCTGCGCCAGTTCCGAGTGGCCGCCGCTTTACGCCCTGATTCTGCTCGCGATCACAACCGGTGCGCGTCGCGGCGAGCTCCTATCGCTCCGATGGGCCGATATGGACCTGAAGGTCGGCCGCGCGACGCTACGCGACACCAAGAACGGTGAGCAGCGGACGCTACCGCTTGCAGGCAAGGCGCTGGAAGCGCTGCGCCAGCTCAAACTTCAGAACTCGGCGCGTAGCGAGTACCTGTTTCCCTCACCGACTGTGGTCCTCGACCCCAAGACCGGCAAGCCGCAACTCGACTTGCCTTACGAGCATTTCGATGCGCACTGGTACGCCGCGCTCGAAACGGCGGGGATCAGAGACTTTCGCTTCCACGACTTGCGTCATACCACGGCTTCGATGCTCGCGGCGCAGGGCGCATCGCTGCTCGAGATCGCCGACGTGCTGGGACACAAGACGCTCGCCATGGTGAAGCGCTACTCGCATCTTGTCGTCGAGCATAAGGCACCGCCGTGCTGAGGAGTCGGCAGTTCCAGCGAGCGGCAAACTAAGCCGCGATCCCGCTGCTGCCAGGGAGGGGATTTCGAGCCGTTTTGGCGTCCGTTCTCAATTGTGGTACGATCGTTCTCAATATGAGAACAACGCCCGTCCGACCCGTTGAGCTGCTGTTTGGCGCATACCGCCGCCAGGTGCTCTCGCTGCTGCTGCTCAGGCCTGACGAAAGCTTCTACGTGCGTGAGATAGGGCGGTTGACCGGGGTGCCCGCGGGGCCGCTTCATCGCGAGCTCAAGGCGCTCAGCGTAGCCGGACTCCTGGTTCGCACAGCATCCGGGAATCAAGTCCGCTATCAGGCATCCCGCGATTGTGCGATCTACCAGGAGCTCGCAGGGATCTTCCGGAAGACAGCGGGGCTTGCGGATGTGCTGCGCGAGTCGCTTGGCCCCGTTGCCGATGTGGTCGCTCTCGCCTTCGTATTCGGATCGGTTGCGCAGGGCAAGGAAAAGCCGACGAGCGACATCGATTTGCTGGTCGTCGGCTCGGTGTCTTTTGAGAATGTCGTGGAAGCCTGTCATGTTGCGCGCGAACGCCTCGGCCGCGAGGTCAACCCGGTCATCATGTCCAAGGATGTCTTTCGAGAAAGGCAGCGCGGACGTGACCGCTTCATTTCGCGCGTGCTGAAGGAGCCGAAGATCTTCGTCATTGGAGATGCGAATGAGCTTGGAAAACTTACTGAAGATCGGGCAGCTTAAGCCTCACGCTCCCGAGGCCGCGGAAATCGAGCGGCTCTTGATTGCAGCGCGCCGGAATCTGCGTGATGCGCGCGTTACGAGCATCAGTCCTGAAACGCGCTTCGACGCCGCCTACAAGGCAATCATGCAAAGTGCCCTGGCCGCACTGATGATGCACGGTTACCGGCCCGATACGAACCGACCAGGCCACCACATGACCGTCATCCAGACGCTGTCGCTCACCGTTGGTCTCGAAGCCAAGCGAATCATCGTGCTGGACACCCTGCGGCGGCAACGGAACGTAGCGGACTACACGGGCGATGACGTCGACGAAACGACCGCCCAGCACTGCATTGCTGAGGCGGAACGGCTGATCGAGGACGTGGCGACCTGGCGCAAGTCCAAGCGGCCCGATCTCGTCCCGCAGAAGAAACGATGAGCGCTCCTCGATCATGTTGCACGGAATTGCACCGAGAGCCTGATGCATGAAGCCGACGTAGCCGCTCAGTGCAAATTCGGTGCACCGGCCTACTCCGGCCCACTCACCGGTACGCAGCCTGCCTCATATTAAAAGCAAAAAAACAAAGAGTTGCGAGGAGTCTGCCCGAGCGGCTGGGAGGGCTGGGGAGTACCCCGTCCGACTCTTACATCTCTTGGTCGTAGGTTCGATCCCTACACGGCCCACCAATTTACCTTTAATATCAGTCGCTTGCGAGGACGCCGGGTTCGCAGGCTTCACTGTGTGCTTCATTATCATGCAGACTCCTTGCAGCGATTTGCTCACCGCTGCACGCAGTGCTCCGAGGCGCGTATCGCTTCAATCCGGCGCATCGTCTCGCCGCTCACGAAGGACGTTGCCTATCGTGCGCAGGTCCGAGTAAAGGGCCGGGCTGCTCGTCGGCGACATTCCCGAACCGAAAGGAAGCGGAGCCCTGGGCGGCCTCGATTGAGACCGCCATTCGCGAGGGCGGTCACTTCCCGCACGCCGCCGCCGAAGCGCACGAGCTTCGATGCGCTTGCCAGGGACTACATCGAGACGGTCCTGGCCGAGTTCGACGAGGTGCAGCGCGCCGCCCGTACGCTTCAGCTCACCTGGTGGTCGAAGCAGTTCGCCGGCAAGAGTGTCGCTGAGATCACCGCTGATGCGATCTCGAAAGCCCGGGACGCGTGCGCGACCGAAACCTTCACGCGCGGCAAGCCACGGAAGGACAAGGAGACGGGCGAGATCATCGCGCCCAAGGAATACCGGCGCAGCGGCGCGACCGTCAACCGCTACATCGCGACGCCGTGGTGAAGCGCTACTCGCATCTTTTCGTCGAGCATAAGGCCAAAGTCATCCAGAAGATGGTCGTGGCGAAGGGGCTGCGAGCGTCCCGCTCCGCTCAAGTGGTTCGCATTGGAACCTCCTCACGCGACGCAAACTGCACCTGGTTTGAAGCGTCGCCTTACCAGAGTCCGGACCCGACCCGAAGCGAACGGTCGCCTAGCGCGCTGAATTGTCTGCATCGGGATCGCGACGCGCCTTTGCATGGGGCAATGCCTTTCGCCTCGTAGCGAGCGCGCGGCAGCATCCTCGGATCGGCGATACTTGGCGAGACATGGCGATCGCCACCCGCGCGGTCGCACCGGGGGTCGCTAGAGGGGAGCTGGCCATGCATCGTCGATATGGGCTGTTGATTCTGCTCTCGGCCATCGTCGTGGCCGCAACCGTCTATGGGAGCTGGGGTTCCTTCCAACCGCGGCCACAACTGCCGTTCACGGTGCGCTGGGTGGATGCGCACCAAGCGCTCATAGAACCGATCCCGGGCATGACGCCCGCCAGCCTTCGGGCAGGCGACCGGCTCAATCTCACCGCGCAGTCGCGCGCCATCCGCATCGCACTGGTTGTAGGCACTGTTCCGGCCTCGGCCGGCTATCCCCTGGTGATCGAGCGCGGCGCGGCGCAACTGCGCGCGACCGTGCACCCGGTCAACTTCAACAGCGGTGGACCCGCCAATTGGGCCGACTGGCTCACCGTGTACACGATGGCCCTTTACGCGGCCATTGCCCTGCTGGCGCTCTGGCGGGGCCATGATCGCGCCGCGTGGGGCATAGCCTTCTGGGCGATGGCCGAAGAGCCGCTCGCGTTTGCAGTTCACGCTATCCCCTCCAGCGACAACGGCATCGCCCTGCTCAAACTGCTCGGCTATATCGGCTTCGCTCTAGCTGCGCGGATCGGCTTCTACGTGATGGCGGAGTCGATTGCGGGCAGTGCGGTCCGCTCCGGTGCGCGCGCGTGGTGGCGGATCCTCTTCGCGCTCATTCTCGGCACTGCGACGGTTGTCGCCCTTGGCGGCCGGATCGCCGTGGTGACTCCAGGCTGGGCCGGCCTGATGCAGCCGGGGCTGCAATGGTTCGTGCCCGCCAGCTACCTGGTGCCCATCGCCCTGCTGGCCGCAAGCTTTCGTCAGGCCGATGCGCCGCAGCGGCAGCGACTGCGGTGGATGCTCGTCGGGAGCGTCGTATTAATAGGTGGGCTGGTCTTCATCGATGTTCCGCTGCCGCTGAGTTACCTGGCCGTAGAGATACTGAACAGCGGACTGCTCACCCTCGCCGCCACGCTGTTTCTCTATGCCGTGCTGCGCCACCGGTTGCTGGACATCACGGTGGTGATCAATCGGGCGCTGGTCTATGCGCTCACCACAAGCTTCGTCCTGGGGTTGTTCGCGCTGCTCGAGAGCCTGATCGAGCGCACGACGCTCAACCGCAGTGCGGGGCTGCTGCTCGAGCTCGCCGTTCCCCTCGGGTTGGGTGTGGCCTTGAGCAGCGTGCACCGGCGCATCGAGGCCGTGGTCGATCGGTTCATCTTCCGCCGCCAGTACCGTGCCGAGACCGCGCTGCGTCGCTTTGGCGAGGACTGCGGCTTCATCCGCGAACCCGAGCGCCTGTTCGCGCTCAGCGTCGAAGAGATCGCCCGGCACACGGATGCGCCACAGGTGGCGCTGTACGAGCGCAGCCCGGGAGGCGAAGGCTATGTGTGCCGGCGCCAGGTGGGTGAGCTTGCGCTCCCGGAGACGATCCCGACCGATGATCGGGCCTTTGTCGGGCTGCGAGCGCGCAACGCCGAGCTCGCGCTGCACGACACCCCGAGCGTGCTGCCCACCGAGGCGTATGCCTATCCACTGATGCTGCGTGGGGATCTGTTGGGTGCGCTGGTGGTGGGCGAGCGGCCCGGCGAGCACTACGCCACGGATGAACGCGCGCTGCTGTTCCATGTCGCCCACGAGATCGGCGCGGCGCTGTTCGCGCTGCGCGCGCAGGAGCTCGAGGCGCGAGCCAAGGAGAGCGAAGCGATGGTTCTGGAGGTCGCGGCGCGCGCCCGGGAAAGCGATGCGAAGGTGCAGGCCAGCGAGGCGATGCTCAACCTGGCGCGTGCCCAAGCGGAAGCACGTGTACTGGCGCTTGAAGAACGCGCCCGCGCTAGCGAGGCCTTGCTATTGAAGTTGCTGCCTGCAGGGGACTCCCCAGCCCGGCCGTAACAGGTGTCTCTGCGGGAGCGTACCGGGCGGATCGCTCATGAGCTTCGCGAGGGAGGCCTCAAGCCAAACTCGGGAAAGGCGATGCTCCTCGAAACCCGCAGCGATCCGATCGCCGGTTGGCACGCCGCGGCCGATGCTCTCCTCAATGCGGGGCAGGGCGCGCTCGCCGAGAAGATCAGGTGGTTCATCGGCGGCATGCGGGGTTCGCTCACAACCGACGAGCAGCTGGCAGCGAAGCTCGATGAGCGGACGCGCACCCGTGAGCGGGAGCGGCAAGTGGATCGCACCCGATGAACCGGCGAACAAATTCGAAGACCTATGGGCCGCCGCCGGTCCAAGCGGCCCAATCTCGCCCCGCAGAAGAGGCGATGAGCGCTCCTCGGTCGCGTTGCACGGAATTGCGCCGAGTGATTCGTCTCGTGCAGCGCTATCCCGATACCGTACGGCGTCTCGCGGATATCTGAAGCCGTCGCACTACACGCCATCCTCTCGGTCTGCGTCCGGCGTTCCGTAGCGTCCGAACGCGTCTGAAACAACTCTTGAAAAGCGCGATATTTGTATCTATAATTAGCTCCGAATTGGGAGCTTAATTATGCATTCCATCTTTGCCGAGACGACGATCAGCATGTCGGAGTTCAAGAAGAACCCCGCAGCGGTACTTCGTGAGGCGGGAAACCGCCCCGTGGCGGTACTCAACCACAATAGGCCGGCGTTTTATATGGTGGATCCGGCACTCATGGAAGCCATGCTCGAGGCACTTGGCGATCGGGAGTTGCTCAATCTGGTGCGCACCCGGATGAGCGATGGTGCCGAGCCGATCGAGGTCGATATTGACGAGCTCTGAGCAGCGGCCGAAGCACAAGTACCGCCTGCTGTTTCACCCCGAGGCTCTGAAGGAGTGGAACGCGCTTGACGGCTCGATCAAGAAACCGCTGAAAAAGTTGCTTGCCAAGCGGCTCGACAACCCACACGTGCCGGGAGGCTCCTTGCACGGCGATCTGATTGGCTGTTACAAAATCAAGCTCAATAAGCAAGGCGTCAGGATGGTCTACCGCGTCGAAGACAATGCGCTGATCGTGATGGTGATGGCTGTAGACCGTCGCGAAGAGAGCCTCGTGTATCGGTCCGCGCTCGCTCGTTTGGTAGACACAGTCAAGGCATTGACCACCACTGCGAAGACGGCACTTGCAAGAGAAGCTCCGGCGCGGCCTGCAAGCCGGCCCCCCAATCGCGCGAAGAAGTAGTCGTCAAATCCTCTCACCCAAGCGGACTGAACTTGCCAGGCACATCCAGGCTCATTTTCTGGAGCGCCGCGGTTTAAGCCGCCGTGGACACCGAAGAAGAACTCGCGGGCGCCTTGGGTGCGCTGCAGCGCCGCAGCCCGGAGGAGCTTTCCGCCTTCATCGTTTCCCTGCTTTGCGGCGCGCCTCCGGGCGTCCAGTCCTATGCCGCGGCCTTCATCGCTGCGGCGGATTCCTCTAAGGTCGCGACCATCGTTCGCCGCGAGATCAGCGCGCTGCGCGTGGGGGAGCGCGAGTACGACGCGCGCCACCGTCGCAGCGCCGAGATCGTTGCCCGCGCAGGCTACACCCTCGGAATCATCGAACGGGTCGTGCTGCCGAGCGATGGAGCGCTCGCTCGAAAGCTTCTATGCGAGCTGCTCGACGCGGAGCAGCAGATTGCGGAGCAGGCCTACGAGGACGATTACGGCGCTGAGGAGTTATTTGCGCGGGTGCGGAGCCTGCTCAGCGCGAGCACCGAGCGCTGACGGCTCAGTGCAAATTCAGTGCAGTGCGCTACTCGTCAAGCCTCGCCGGCATCCCTTCTTGCGCTCGCGGAGCCTTCGGCATATGCCATTGAATCAATTACTTGCGAGGTGGCGGAGGGCGTGTGCTCGAGCCGCGGCGAGCACTCGGCGCCCAAATGCATCGCTCCGCCGCGAAGCGGCGCGATCAGGAGGCGGGCTTCTCGACGAGATGCTCGGCGATCAGTTCCACGAGGCTCGCAAGGCCCCCATCCCACTTCCAGTGCGCTTTGCTTTCATCCATCGTCAGGCGGCAGTTCGAGCAGGCCGAAACCATCGTCTTCGCCCCGCTTTTCTCCACCTGGTCCATTTTGAGCTTGAAGACCTGGTAGCGCAGGTTGGCCGCGCGCCCGATGGCCTGTACGCCGCCGCCACCACCGCAGCACCAGTTCTCATTGCCCGTCGGTGTCATTTCGTGAAAGTCGGTGGCAAAGTCCTGCAGCAGATAGCGCGCATCGGCCGTCGCACCGCCGCGCCGCGAGATCTGGCACGGATCGTGGTAGGTGATCGGCTCGGTGAGCGGCTTCAGGTGCAGCTTCCCGGCGCGTTTCAGCTGAGCGAGGTACTCGGTGATGTGCAGCACTTCGAACGGCAGGGGACGGCCGATCATGTTCGACGCTGACCACCGCAGTACGCCGAACGCGTGTCCGCACTCGGGGATGATGACGGTCTTGGCGCCGATGCCCTCGGCGGCCGCGACGATCCGCTGGACCATCGTCTTGGCGATGTCGGCCTTGCCGGCGAGGTAGCCGAAATTGGTCGCCTCATAGCCCTTGGTGCTGAGCGTCCAGCTGACGCCGGCATGATTCAGCAGCTTGGCCATCGAGGCCACCGAATCAGGGTACTTCATCGTCTCGACCGATGAGAGCGTCAGGAGTACATCGGCTTTGGGTCGATCGAGCGGGATCTCGACCTCGTGCTCGTCGGCTATCCACTCGATCCGTTCGCGCAGCTTCTCCGGGGTGACCCCGAGCGGGCTGCCGTGATCGCGGGAGCTGTCGGCTGCCGCGAACAGGTCGGCAGGACCGAGACCCGCAGCGACCCAGGCCTGGCGCGCTTCCCCGACGATCGAGGCGATGTCGATGCCCATCGGACAGGCCATCGTGCAGCGGCCGCACATCGTGCAGCTGTCGAACAACAGCTCCTCCCAGTGCTGCAGATCCTCCGCGCTCACTCTGGGTGCTAGTCCGAGCAGGGCGAGCGGAAACTTATTGCGGCGGTGGGCCTTGGCGATCGGGAACAGCTTGTAGGCCGGCGTGTGCTTCGGGTCGCGCGAGGCGACGTAGAAATGGCAGGCCTCGGCGCACAACCCGCAGTGCAGACACCCCTCGAGATAGGTCGCGAGATGCCCCTCGGTGTGCGCGAGAAACTTGCGGGTCGCGGCATTCCGATCGATCACGGTGGTCATGGGGCGGTCCTCTAGCGCACCCGCAGCTGCATCAGCTCCTCGCCGTGCGCGTCAACGACGTGGACGGCGCAGGCGATGCAGGGGTCGAAGCTGTGGATGGTGCGCTGAATCTCCAGTGGTTGCTTCGGATCGAAGATCGTATGGCGGTCCATGAGCGCCGCCTCATACGGGCCGGGCTGGCCGCTGGGGTCGCGGGGACCTGCGTTCCAGGTCGAGGGAACGACCGCCTGGTAATTCTCGATGCGCTCGTCGCGAATGACGATCCAGTGCGCCAGCGCGCCGCGCGGCGCTTCCATGAAGCCTACGCCGCGAGCCTCGCGCGGCCAGGTCGCCGGATCCCACTTCGCCTCGGAATGCACGGCCAGATCACCCGCCTTGATGTTCCCGGTCAGCTCGGCGAACCACAGCGGCATCTGATCGGCGATGATCTTGGACTCGAGCGTGCGCGCGGCGGTTCGACCCATCGTCGAGAACATGGCGCTCAAGGGCAGGCCGAGCTTGGTGAGGGCGGCGTCCGCGAGGGCCCGGGTCGGCTCATGGCCGCTTGCATAGAGCATCAGCACGCGCGCCAGCGGACCGACCTCCATCACTTTGCCCCGCCAGCGCGGCGACTTCAGCCAGGAGTAGTTCTGATCCGTCTCGAGGTGCTTGTAGGGCGGCGTCGGTCCGGTGTAGTGCAAATGGGTCTGCCCGGCATACGGGTGCAGACCGCTTTCCTTGCCGCTCGAGTAGTCGTACCAGGAGTGCGACACGAACTCCTGGATTTCAGCCGGATCATTGAGATCGACCGGATGAATCCGGGTCAGGTCGCGGTTGAGGATCACTCCGCGTGGTATGAGCCAGCTGCCCGGATCGTCGGTTCCCTTGGCTGGAAAATCGCCGTAGGTGAGGAAATTGCCGACGCCCTCGCCGCGTGCGAACCAGTCCTTGTAGAACGAGGCGATCGCGAGCGTATCGGGCAGATAGACCTGATCGACGAACTCCCGCATCTTCGCGATCACCGTCGCGACGCGCTCCAGCCCGTCCATGTTCAGCGCGGTCGCCGAGACACCGCCGCTGCCGGTCGTGTCAATGCTGATCGGCGATGGAGCGCCGCCGACCAGGAAATTCGGATGGGGATTCTTGCCGCCGAAGATCGCATGCAGCTGCACGACCTCGCGCTGCCATTCGAGCGCCTCCAGGTAGTGCGCAACCGCCATCAGATTCGCCTCCGGCGGCAGCTTGTAGCCGGGATTGCCCCAGAAGCCGTTCGCAAAGATGCCCAGCTGTCCGCCCTCGACGAACTTCTGTAGCTTGCGCTGGGTGTCGGCGAAATACCCCGGACTCGATTTCGGATACGGCGAGATCGACTGTGCGAGGCGGGAGCTCGCCGCAGGATCCGCCTTCAGGGCGGACACCACATCGACCCAGTCGAGGGCATGCAGGTGATAGAAGTGCATCACGTGATCGTGCACGAACTGCGCAGCGATCATCAGGTTGCGGATCAGCTGCGCATTCGGTGGGATCGGGTAGCCGAGCGCATTCTCAACGGCGCGCACCGAGGCTATGCCGTGCACAAGCGTGCAGACCCCGCAGATGCGCTGCGCGAACGCCCAGGCGTCGCGTGGGTCGCGTCCCTGCAGGATCAACTCGATGCCGCGCACCATCGTGCCGGAACTCAATGCGCCGACGATGGCGCCCTGAGCGTCGGTCTGGGCCTCGATGCGCAGATGTCCCTCGATGCGGGTGATCGGATCGACGACGATCCGTGCATTGGCGGCGCTGTTCACAGGACGGTTCCCCGGCGAGAGTAGTGGATGGCGGTCTCGCTGCGCGTCACGAACACCAGGAAGGCGTGCATGAGCTTGCCGAACGGAAACCAGATCAGCAGCAACGCGACGCTGAGCAGGTGCACGGCGAGCAGAGTTTCGTATGGCGCCCACAGGTGACTCACGGCCATCAGGCCGCTCACCACCGGCAGCGCGGTGACGAACCAGCTGAAGTAGTCGTTGGCCGTCGAGATCAGCCGCAGCACCGGACTGACGAACCGATGCCCGAGGGCGAGCACCAGCGAGACCAGCGTCACGACGCTCGCCACTGAGACCAGGCCGCTCGGCAGGTTCGGCCAGTGCACGCCGAACACCGATTGCAGGAACAGGATGTGGGGCGCGAAGCCGAAGAACGCGATCGCCAGCCCGAAGTGCATCACGTAGCCGTTGACGGTGGTGAAGCGCGCCGCGCCGGCGAATGCCTTGCGCGGCCACAGATGCCGCGCGAAGCCGCGTACGGCTCCCACCACCGCCGAAGGCGCCGAACCGCGCGCGACCGATCGGTCACGCGACCACGGCAGCAGGACCAAGAACAGCACTCGCCAGGCAACTCCGAAGGTAAATACCGCGAAGCTCACCGCCAGCGCCGGGCCTCGCGCAAAATCGAGCAGCGTCACGGCTTTTCTCCGGTGGATGTGGCCTCGCGCTTGGCGCGCCGCGCGAGCAACGCGCTCACGGCGCCGACGCCGATACCTGCGACGGCGGCTGCGCCGACCGCCGCGGTCGGATGACCGGTCGGAGTCGAGAGCGGGTGATAGAAGCCGCCCTTGTCCCAGAAGTTCGGCTCCGAGCAGCCGAGGCATCCATGTCCCGACTGGATCGGGAACGACACCCCACCGTTCCATTTGAGCGTCGCGCAGGAATTGTAGGTGACCGGTCCCTTGCAGCCGAGTTCGTACAGGCACCAGCCCCGCCGCGCGCCTTCGTCGTCGAAGCTCTTGGCGAACAGTCCCTTGTCGTAGAAAGAGCGCCGGTAACAGCGATCGTGGATCGTGTTGCCGAACAGGGATTTCGGCCGGTTCAGATGATCGAGATCCGGTAGTCGTCCGAAGGTGATCAGGTAGGCGATCGTGCCGGCCATCGCCTCGGGAATGGGCGGACAACCGGATATGTTGATGATCGGCTTGTCTTTGATGAGGCTCGTAAGCGGTACCGCGCCGGTCGGGTCCGGCTGGGCGTGCGGTATACCGCCGAACGCGGCGCAGGTGCCGACCGCAATCAGTGCCTTTGCTCCGGCGGCGGTGTCGTTCAGGATCTGCAGCATCGACTGGCCGGCGACGGTGCCGTACACCCCGCCGTCGCGAGTCGGGACCGATCCGTCGACGACCACGATGTATTTGCCTTTGTTGTCGCGCATCGCGCTGCGACGTGCCTGTTCGGCCGCCTCGCCCGAGACCGCCTGCAGCGTCTCGTGGTAGTCGAGCGAAATCAGATTGAAGATCAGATTCTCGAGCGTCGGACTGAACGAGCGGGTCAGCGATTCGGTGCAGCCGGTGCATTCCTGGAACGACAGCCAGATCACCGACTGGCGCCGCGCCGCGGCCAGCGCGTCGGCGATGGCGTTGGACTGCCAGGGCGGCAAAGCCATCAGGCTCGCGAGGTAGGCGGCGTACTTGAGCAGTCCGCGGCGCGAGATGCCGCGCTCGCTCAGCAGCTCGCCGATCGTCTCAGGTTCGGCCATGATCGGTTCTCTCTCGGCGGGTCGTCGCATACAGTGCCAGGTCGTCGTTGAGGCTCTGTGCGGCCGTGACGACATCCGGCAGCGCTGCGGACAGGATGTCCGGAACCCGAGTGATTTCGATGCGTTCCGCAGCAACCAGGTCGGTCACGCCGAGATGACGTACCCACCAGACGCCCGGATAGCGCGTTTCCCAGATCTCGCTCGGCCCCAGGATCTCGAGCTGTGCGCTGACCTCGCCGCGTCCGAGTCGCTCGCGCAATTGCTGCAGATGGCTGTCGGACAGCGGCAGGCTCTTCAAGTCAATGACGCCGCATTCTCCGCGCTCGGCCAGCGCCTCGAGCCGCTCGGCGACCTCGCGCAGCACCCCGGAGACCACGGCTGCGCCGCTCGGCGGTGCCGACCCAATCGAATCAGCGTCTGGCATCGCACTCTCCCCAGTCGATGAGTAATTCGCGCACGGCGGCGCAGGCCCGTGGTATCGCCGCCTGCACGGCCGAGGTCGGCTCGGTGCCCCATTGCAGTGATTCCGGCTGTATACCCACGAGCGCGCGGCGGGCTGGTGCGCGCTCGGTCAGCTGCGCTGCGGCAATCAGATCGGTGAGCGCCACCTCGTGCACGCTGCTGCGTACGCCCCGCAACTGCTTGTCCATTTCTGCATCGACGAACACGCGCACGCTGCCAGGGGAGGCCCCGAAGCGGGTGGCATCGATCACAATCAGGGAGTCGACGTCCTCGAGTTCCGTCAGCAGTTCCAGGCCGAGTGTTCCGCCGTCGCAGAGTCTGATCGAGGGGGACTCACCTGCTGGGGCGAAATCGGACCGCAGCGCGTGCAACACATGTACGCCGACCCCATCGTCGGTGAGCAGGACATTGCCCAGTCCGAGCAGTAACGCCGGCCGCTGCGCGAGCCGGCCGCGTGTCCCGCTGCCGGGACCAAGCGCCTCTCTTGGCTGCGTCTTCACACGGAAATTCTCTGCTCCGGCCTGGTTTCGGCCCATACGGGCATGTGCGTATAGGCGTCTAACAGCACGGCGCCTAGGATTGGTAACGTACCGACAGGTGGATCTGCATAAAATGTGCCTGGGCATCCCAATGCGCGTCGTCGAGGTAGGAGAGCTGACCGCTCACTGCGATGCCAAGGGCATCCGCCGCGACGTGAGCTTGTTCCTGCTACAGCATGAGCAGTTGGTGCCGGGCGATCACGTGATCGTGCACGTCGGCTACGCCATCCAGAAGATCTCGGAGCAGGAAGCGCAGAGCGCATGGGAGCTGTTCGACACCATGCTCGCCGCCGAGGACGCGATTAGCGCCGATGCATGAGTTGGCTATCTGCCAGGGCCTGATTCGAGAGGTCGAGCGCGTGGCCAACGCCCACCGCGCCCGGGCGGCTGCGAAAATCTGTGTTTCGGTCGGCGCGCTCTGCGGCGTCGATCCGCAGCAGCTCGCGCGGACCTTCAGCATTGCATGTGCCGGAACGCTCGCCGAAGGGGCGGAGCTGGAAATCGAGTCCGTCGGAGTGCGTATCCGCTGCCCGGTGTGCGAACTGGAGTCGCAGGTCGCGCCGAACGCGCTCGTGTGCACGCGCTGCGGAGACTGGCGAGTGCAGCTGGTGTGCGGTGAGGAGCTGTTGCTGCGCTCGGTAGAGCTCGAGCTCGAGGTGGACGCGGAGGCGCCGCGGATTTCGGCGGCGAGCTGAACAGGGGGCGACGATGTGCGTTGAATGCGGTTGTTCGGTCACGACCGAAGCGGTGCGGGTGACGGACACGCACGGCATCTATTCCGTGCGGCCGGTCGAGCGGCACTCGATCGAGGTGTTGAGTGGCATCCTGGCCCATAACGATCATCAGGCAGAGCACAACCGTAGCCACTTGGAGCGGCACGGCATTCTGGCGTTGAACCTGATGTCTGCTCCCGGATCGGGCAAGACGAGCCTGCTCGAGCGCACCATCGAACTGGCGCGCGGCCGCTTTCGTATGGCGGTGATCGAGGGCGACCTGCAGACCGAGAACGATGCACGACGCATCCGCGCCAAGGGTGTTCAGGCCGTGCAGATCACCACCGGTGAAACCTGCCATCTGGACGCGGCGATGGTGCACGATGCGCTGCATGCGCTCGATCTGGACGGTATCGACGTGCTGATGATCGAAAACGTAGGCAACCTTGTCTGTCCCGCGAATTTCGCCCTCGGCCAGCACGCAGACATTGCTCTGCTCGCCGTCACCGAGGGGGATGACAAGCCGGCGAAGTACCCAGGGATGTTCCGCGGCGCCGATCTGGTGATGCTCAGCAAGACCGATCTGCTCGCCGTCCTCGATGATTTCTCCTGTGAGGCCGCTGAGCGCCACGTGCGCGAGCTCGCCAATCCGGCGCCGGTGATGCGCGTCTCGTCCCGCCAGCCGGCCACGCTTGCGCCCTGGATCGATTGGATCGACGGCCGCCTCGGGGCGCTGCGGACCGGCGCATGAGTGTCGCGGACGAGCGCGCGGCGGCTGTGCAGGATCCGATGATCCGCACGGGAGCGGCTGGGGCATCCGCGGCCGAGTGGCTTGAGCGCCTGCGCGCGCTGCGGCTGCCGGGACGCGTGCGCGTCATGAACGTGTGCGGCGGACACGAGCGCTCGATCAGCATGGCGGGGCTGCGGCGTGCGCTGCCGGCGCAGATCGAGTTGATTCCCGGTCCCGGCTGCCCGGTATGCGTCTGTCCGGAGGAGGACATTCACGCCGCCATCGAGCTGGCGCGACGCCCCGGGGTGACGCTGGTGGCTTTTGGCGACATGCTGCGGGTCCCCGCGAACGGACCGCGCAGCGAGCCGCGCTCGCTGCTGCAGGCGCACGCGTCCGGCGCGGATGTGCGACCGATCGCATCGCCGACGGAGGCGGTGCGCATCGCGGCGGCGCATCCAGACCGGACGGTGGTCTTCTTCGCCGCGGGCTTCGAGACGACGACGGCACCCGTGGCGGCGCTGCTGGCGCAGCGCCCGCCGGCGAATCTCGTGGTGCTGCTCTCGGGGCGACTCACCTGGCCGGCCGTTGCGATGCTGCTCGAGAGCGAGGCAGCGGGCTTCGATGCGCTGATCGCGCCGGGCCACGTCGCGACGATTATGGGTCCTGAACAATGGCAGTTCGTTCCGCAGCGCCATGGGATTCCGACCGCGGTGGCGGGATTTGAGGTCGCAAGCCTGCTCGCCGCGCTGTACTCGGTACTGCGCCAGCACCTGGCGAGGCGGGCATTCCTCGATAACTGCTACAGCCGGGTGGTGCGCCCCGGCGGCAACCCGACGGCCCGCGCGGTGCTCGAGTCCGTGTTCGAGATCCGCGATGCCACCTGGCGCGGTATCGGAACCATCGGCCATTCCGGCTACGCCTTCAGGCCCGAGTACGCGAGCTATAACGCCCTGGAGCGCTTCACGCTCGAGCAGAGCCAGCCGCGCAAGCGCGCCGGTCAGATGCCGCCGGGATGTGATTGCGCGCGCGTCGTGCTCGGCAAGATCTACCCCAATCAATGCATCCTGTTCGGCAAGGGCTGCACGCCGCGCACCCCGATCGGGCCATGCATGGTGTCCGATGAAGGGGCCTGCCGCATCTGGTGGTCGACGGGAGTTCGCGCGAGGAGCGAGGATGCCGGCGCCGTGCACGGCTGATGTAATCCGGCGCACCGCGCGCCGGATCGTCGTGTCGGGCCGCGTACAGGGGGTCGGCTTCCGGCCGTTCACCTATCGGCTGGCGCAGCGGTTCGCGCTCACCGGCTGGGTGCGCAATGACACCGGCCGCGTCGTGCTGCACGTGGAGGGTCTGGAGGCCGACCTCGAGCAGTTCGAGGCGGCGCTGATTCGCGAGGCGCCTTCACTGGCCGAGCCGTCCCTGAGGCAATCGGAACCGGTGGAGTGCATCGGTAGTGCCGAGTTTCGCATCCTGGCGAGCGAGGCGGCCGAGACGCCTGAGATTCATCTGCCGCCGGATCTGCACTGCTGCCCCGAGTGCACGGCGGAACTGCTCGATCCGACGCAGCGGCGCTTTCGCTATCCATTCACCAACTGCACCCAGTGCGGCCCGCGCTACACCTTGATCGAGGCCTTGCCCTACGATCGCGCCAGCACGTCGATGCGGAGCTTTGCGCTCTGTCCGAGCTGCCAGGCGGAATACGAGAATCCCGCCGACCGGCGCTTCCACGCCGAGCCGCTGGCCTGTCCGCAGTGCGGACCGAGCCTGTCCTTCGAGCGCGACGGTGTCGCGCTGCCCGGCAACGAGGCGGCGCTGCGCGCGGCGATCGCGTGCCTGCGCTCCGGCGCGATCCTCGCGGTGAAGGGCGTTGGGGGCTATCACCTGATGTGTGACCCGGCGAGCGATGCGGCGATCGCGCGACTGCGCGAGCGCAAGTGCCGCCCCGACAAGCCACTTGCAGTTATGTTTCCGCAGGACGGGCCGGACGGCCTGCAGGCCGTGCGCGCTGGTGTGATTCTCAGCGACGTCGAGGCGCAGGCCTGTACGAGCGCAGCACGTCCGATCGTGCTGGCCACCCGCATTCCGGGCGATCGGCTGAGCGCGGCGCTGGCGCCGGGGCTGCGCGAACTCGGCGTGTTTCTCCCGTACAGCCCCCTGCACCATCTGCTGCTGCAGGGATTCGGTGGACCGCTCGTGGCCACGTCCGCCAATCTCAGCGGCGAGCCGGTGCTCACTGATCCGACTGAGGCACGTGTGCGTCTGGCGCGCATCGCCGATGCCTATCTGCACCACGACCGGCCCATCGTGCGGCCCGCCGACGATGCGGTGGTGCGCCGGGTCGGCACGCGCATGCGTGTGATTCGCGCCGGACGGGGTGGCGCGCCGATCGAGCGGCCCTGCGCGGTGCGCTTCAAGCGGCCGACGCTGGCGGTCGGTGGACACATGAAGGCAGCCATCGCACTCGGCTGGGACGAGCGGATCGTATTGTCGCCGCATATCGGGGATCTCGACAGCCTGCGCAGTCGCACGGTGTTCGAGCAGCTGATCGCTGATCTGCAGAGGCTCTACTGTGTTGCCGTGGAGCAGGTGGTCTGCGACCAGCATCGCGGGTATGCCAGCGCGCGGTGGGCGGCCGCGAGCGGGTTACCGGTGGCGCGCGTCCAGCACCACGTCGCGCACGCCTCCGCGCTCGCCGGCGAGCACCCGCAGATTGGTCGCTGGCTGACGTTCGCCTGGGATGGCATGGGGCTCGGCCCGGATGGGGAGCTCTGGGGCGGTGAGGCGCTGCTCGGGGCTGCGGGCAGCTGGCGGCGGGTCGCCAGCTGGCGCCGCTTCGAGGTGGTGGGCGCAGATCAACTGGCGCGTGAGCCGTGGCGGTGCGCAGCCGCTCTTCTCTGGGACGTCGGTCAGCCGTGGCAGCCGAAGGCCGCGGGCGGCGAGCTGGCGCGTCAGGCCTGGATGCGGCGCTCCCGAACGCAGCGTACGTCCTCGGTCGGTCGCCTGTTCGACGCTGCCGCCGCTCTGGTGCTCGGTGTCGAGTCGTGCAGCTTCGAGGGTCAGGCCGCGATGCTGCTCGAGAGTGCAGCGGCACCCGGCGGGCCGTGTGTACCGCTCGCACTCGAGCGCGATGCCGAGGGCGTGTGGCGCAGCGATTGGGCCGCGCTGCTGCCGACGTTGTGCGATGCCGGTCGGCCGGTGTGGGAGCGCGCCACGGTCTTCCATGAGAGCATTGCCCGGGCGTTGCTCGATCAGGTGCGCAAGGTCGCCGAGACCGAAGCGTTCGAGGCGGTTGGGCTCACCGGCGGGGTGTTCCAGAACCGATGGCTTGCCGAGCGCGTCATGACTCTGCTCGCAGCCGAGGGGGTGCGCGCCGTGCTGCCGGCTGCCATACCGGCTAACGACGGCGGACTGGCGTTCGGCCAGCTGATCGAGGCTGCGCACCGAGACGTACCAGGTCCAGTGACGAAGGGCACATGATCGAAGATACGCACATCACGCTTGCCCACGGCAACGGCGGTCGTTACATGCGCGAGCTGATCGAGCAGATCTTCGCGCGGCACCTGGCAAATCCGGCCCTCGACGTGCGGCTCGATGCGGCACGCGTTGAGCTCGAGCCGGGTGCGGTGCCCTACATTACGACGGATGCCTTCACGGTCCAGCCACTGGAGTTCCCCGGCGGCGACATCGGGACGCTGGCGGTGAACGGCACGGTGAACGATCTGGCGGTGAGCGGTGCCATCGCACGCGTGCTGACGTTGAATGCGATCCTCGAAGAAGGCCTCGAGGTGGCGGTTCTCGATCGCATCGTCGGTAGTCTTGGCGCGGCGGCCCGGGTCGCCGGGGTGAGCATCATCGCGGGTGATACCAAGGTCGTGCCCAGGGGGCAGGGCGGCGGGCTGTATCTGGCGACGACCGGTGTCGGGTATCGGGCGCCGGATTGCCGGCTTGCCCTGGAGAGCATCCGTCCCGACGATGAACTGCTTGTCAGCGGCCCGATCGGCGATCATGGCATCGCGGTGATGCTGGCCCGCGGGGAATATGAGTTGCAGGGCGAGGTGATGTCCGACTGCGCGGCGGTCACCCCGCTCACCGCGCCCATTTGCGGGCTGGATGGACTGCGCTTCATGCGTGACCCGACCCGGGGTGGACTTGCGACAGTCGCGCACGAGATCGCGGCTGCGACCGGTCTTGATGTCAGGCTGCGCGAGCCGGATATCCCGCTGCGCGCTACCGTGCGCGCCTGCTGCGACATCCTGGGCTACGATCCGTACTACCTCGCGTGCGAGGGTCGCGTTCTCGCCGTGGCCGACGCGCAGGCTGCCGACACCATCCTCGAGCTCTGGCGTGCCCTGCCGGGCGGCGCGGATGCAGCGCGCATCGGCCGGCTGCTGCCGGGACGCGGCCAGGTGATTCTCGAGACCGGAATCGGCGGTGAGCGCGTGCTCGAGGAGCTCGAGGACGATCCTCTGCCGCGTATCTGCTGACCGGTCGGGCGGGCGCGGTGACCGACGAGGCGCATGCTGCTAGCGTGGCGGATCGTTCTGCTGGAGAAACTTAACCACCGTCTTCAGCATCAGCTCGCGCGTCGCGCTATGAGACAGCCAGTGATCCTCGTTCGGCAGACTGACGAGCTGGACGGACTTGCCGGCACGGCGAAGCGCTCTGGCCATTGCCGCGCTCTGCGCGTACGGCACGACGGTGTCGTCGCGGCCGTGTATCAGGAGGACGGGAACCGTCACTGCCGCGACGTGATCGATTGGCGAGATCGCCGGCAGGCGCGGATCGTCGGGGCCGGTGACGCCGAGGAAGCGGTCCCAGTAGAGGGTGAACGCGTTCCGGCTGGTGAACATCTTCTGGCTGGTCCAGTGCAGAAAGGCCGCGAGATCGGCGACGCCGGCCACCGAGACCGCACAGCGGTAGATGCCGCTCTGCAGGGTCACGCCGGCGAGCGCCGCGTAGCCACCGTAGCTTGCGCCCACGATGCAGACCCGTTTCGGATCAACGATGCCGCGGCGCACGAGATACCTCACACCGTCGGACAGATCGGTCTGCATCTTGCGTCCCCACTGACCGTACCCGGCGTGCAACAGCGCCGTGGTGGTGTCCGATCCCCGGTAATTGACCTGCAGCACCGCGTAGCCGCGCGAGGCGAGCGCCTGGGCCCACCAGTCGAAATCACCGTCGTCTGAGGCTGCCGGTCCGCCATGCGGCATCATGACGAGGCTCAGGTGCTTGGCCGCCCGGTCCGGCGGCAGGGTCAGGAATCCGGACAGCCGTAGGCCGTCGGCGGCGTGGTAGGTGATGGGCTCGACCTTGGCGAATGTCCTCAAGCCACGATACACACCGCCCAGGCGGTGCGCGTGGATCGTGCGCCAGTTGATGAGCCAGTAACTGTCCCCATCGCGCTGGCCGAATACGCGCAGCAGGAATTTCGAGAAGTCGTCGGAATGCGAGACGAGTTCCACCCGCTCCCCGGCGTAGGCCGTCGTGAGCGAGGACCAGCGCGCCTTCAGTCGCGGATCGAAGAACACTTGCCGCGGATGCGAAGGATCCTCGACGCCGCCGAGAATCCGGCCGGTCAGCCGGTCACGGATCACGTCGAAGAAGTTGTTGCCTGAATCGAGTGGCGGCCCCCACGTCCCGGTCTTGAGGCTGAGCGGCTTCCAGATCCAGCCACTCGCGGTGTCGAAGGCGACGATGAGCGCCTTGCCATCGTAGCTGAAGCCGATCATAGACGGCGGATCGAGGACCGAAGTGCCGTGGGCGATGCGCTCCATGTCGTTGTGGCGCCGCAGGCGCAACACCCACTCGCCGTCGTCCGATCCGGTCAGGTGGTCTTCGAGCGAGGCAGCGACCCGACCCTGGGCATCAACCGCCCAATCCGCCCCCCGCGTGTCGCCGCCGGCAATCAGACTCGTATAGTCGTGCCGCAGATCGATCCGGAACAAGGCGGGCAGGTAGTCTCGACCGCTGAGATAGGAGCTCGACGCGAACAACTGCGGACGACCCTTCACCATGCGCATCTCCAGGGATCCGGTGATGACGTTCAGGGTGTCGTACGTCGAGTCGCGCATGTTGACCGACCGCATGCTGTTGTTCTTGAGGTTCCAGGTCCCGAGCATGAACCACTCATCGCGGTGCCCAAACACGCCGAATGGGGGATAGGAGGTCGCGGAGTAGAGGATGAGCAGGCGATGCTCGTCGTACCAGCGCAGCTCGCGCACTTTGGTGCTGCCGATGCGGGCGGCGGCCAGAGCCTTGCCCGTCTCGAGATCGATCACCGCGATGTAGCGTCGCCCGTGCAGGCGCATGAGGTAGGCGAGCCGATCGCCGGACGGCGAGAGCGCCGGGTCCTGCAGGGCGGGCAGCTGTCCGTAGAGCGCGAGCGGCGGGGGCTCGTATCTGCCGTCGGCGGCTGCGGCGAAGGAGCGCTGCGCACAAACGATCCCAAGCACTCCTAGCATTGCTGCGGCAAGCAGCCCGGCGGGTCGATTCATGCGGTCCCCCTTACTTACCTTATTTTTGTAGCGATTCGTTCGCTCGATGCCGACCGCCCGGACCCGCGGTGGCGGCGTTCGGTGTGGCCCCGACAAATACGATAGCGGCTTTCGGCCTGCAAATCACGGCCTGGCCGAGATGGGCTCAGGGAGCCAGACAATCCCCGAGGGCCGTTTCCAGTTCCCCGAGCCAGGGCGTGAAGCGCTCGCCGTCACGCGTCGCTTCGGCGTCATAAGGACCGAGCCGTCGGCTGCAGTGGGCCTCGGGCGGTAAGCGGATGAATTCCTGGATGCGGCGCATCGTTGCGGCCGGCTCGCCGAGCAGGTCCTCGAGCCGTACATGCAGAATCCAGCCCGGCAGCACCTCGTCCCAGTGATGCATCAGCGCCGCGTACGCGCGGTACCGGCGCCCGATGTGCTCCAGGCTATGGGTGAACGACCGGCCGGTGATGAACAGCCGGCGAAACTGGGCGAGGCCGCAGTGCAGCGGGTGGCGCCGCAGGTCGATGATTCTCGCCTGGGGCAGCATCATCCGAATGAGGCCGATGTGGTGGTAGTTGTCTGCCGAGCGGTCGATGAAATACGCCGCGGCGGCACAGCGCGCTGCCGCACGCGCCAGATATTGCTGGCCGAACCGCTGGTACTCGGCGCCGCTCAGCTCACCAAGCGCTGCAGGGTAGCGACTGTGGATGCCTGTCCGCGCACGCTCGTTCAGCCACTGCACGAGTCGAATCAGGCCGCTCGGGCCAACGGGGCGCGCGACCTGCGAGTGGGCCGTCAGTGCCCGCGCGAGCACTCCGGCGCCGCAACACGGCAGGCCGACGATGAAGATCGGTTGTGGTCGGCGGCGGTCGATTGGCGGCGCGGCGGAAAAAAGGTTTCGCACGATCCGGTGCGCTTGGGGCGATCGTTGCTCGGCCGGGCAAGCGTGTGAAGAGGTTATCTCCTCATGGCGGCATGAGCGGAATTAATGGCTATGTGCTTTGGATGTCCTGCTTGAACAGG